>JBQMQE010000088.1:0-16561 GCA_052172655.1 Burkholderiales bacterium | reverse complement strand
CTCCACATAAGGCCGACAAGCCGAAGCTCTAGGCCAAATGGTGAGCGGCAGCACTACCTCGGACAGCGGCCATACATGCCGCTGAAGGGCGTGTGTCTCTTCCGGGTCGATTCCAACCTTTCAGCATGAAAGCAAAACGCCGGAAATACGCAGGAGTCGCGGCGGATATGCCTAGGCGGTACTCGTGGGGGTACGCCGCTGATGCTACGATCTTGAACCCAAGGCACGACTGAATATCGGCCTCCGCCCGGAGCCGGGCGCTCATCAGGCGATCGGCCGGCCATGGTTGGCGCCGCCCGGCGATGCGGCTTTGCAATGCCGGGCGCTGCGCCCTCAGCCCTTGCCGAACTGGATCGCGCCCAGGGCGCCGCAATTCAGACTCCCAACATCAAAGATTCCTCGGGCGCAGGTCCGGTCGCGATCGGGCGGGGGATCAGTCGGGCGCGACGAGCTTTAGCTTGGCAAAATAGTCGCGATAGCGCTTCGCATCGCGCGTGAGCAGGACGAGTCCCGCCACCGCTGCATGGGCGCCAATGTAGAAATCAGGCAGCGGTGAGCGCTTGGCCCCTCCCCGGCTCCGGTATCGCCGGTACGCCTTTCCGGCGACGAAAGCCGCTTCCCAGGGCAGCGCGAGGCGCGCAAACGGGTGCCCGGAGAGCGCCGTCTCGAGCGCTTCGAGTGTTTCGTAGTGCACCGATAGTTCCGCATACACGATCGGATTGATCGCCAGGCCGTCGCGGTTCGCGGCCTTACTCAGTCGCGACGCGGACCAGTCGAACCACAGCGGGTCCTCGGTCGCGACGTCGAGCAGCACGTTCGTGTCGACGAGGACCGGCATGCGGCTTTAGTCCTCGCCGCGGGTCAGGGCCATCAGCTCGTCGGTGCTGCGTTTCAGGTGCTTGAGCGAGCCGCGCAGCGGCGCCACCGTGCGTTGCCCGCTGCTGGCGCGCTTGCCGAGCGGCTTGAGGATGACGCGACCGCGCACGATCTCGAATCCGACCTCCGTATTCGGCAGCAGCCCCGCCTGCTCGCGAATGAGCTGCGGGATGGTGACCTGGCCCTTGCTGGTGATGCGCATTGCGCCTCCCGATTCTTACTATTGCGTAGTAAGAATCTTACACGCAAGGCATAGCTGCTGCAAGCGCCGTGTCCCGGCAGCACGATCCGATCGGCGCTCGGAGGGCAGATCAGCCCTTGCCGAACTGGATCGCGCCGCCCTTGGCCGCGATTTTCACCGTGTCCTTGGGGCCGAATTCGCCTTCGAGGATGCGCTTCGCCAGCGGGTTTTCTATGCTCGCCTGGATCGCGCGCTTGAGCGGGCGCGCGCCGTACACCGGATCGAAGCCGGCCCTGGCGATCTCAGCCAGCGCGCTGTCGGCAACCTCGAGCTTGATCTCCATCCCCGCCAGGCGCTTCGCCAGGATGCCCAGTTGGATTTTGGCGATGCTCTTGATGTTCTTCTCATCGAGCGCATGGAACACCACGATCTCGTCGATACGGTTGACGAACTCGGGGCGAAAATGCGTCCTCACCTCGCCCATCACCGCGAGCTTGATCACCTGGTAGTCGTCGCCCGCCATCTGCTGGATCATTTGCGAGCCGAGGTTGGAGGTCATCACCACCACGGTGTTCTTGAAATCCACGGTGCGGCCATGGCCGTCGGTCATGCGCCCGTCGTCCAGCACCTGCAGCAGCACGTTGAACACGTCCGGATGCGCCTTCTCCACCTCGTCGAGCAGGATCACGCAATAGGGTTTCCTTCTCACCGCTTCGGTGAGATGGCCGCCCTCTTCGTAGCCGACGTAGCCGGGCGGCGCGCCGATCAGCCGCGCCACCGAGTGCTTCTCCATGAATTCGCTCATGTCGATGCGGATGAGGTGGTCTTCGGAATCGAACAGGAATCCCGCCAAAGCCTTGCACAGCTCGGTCTTGCCCACCCCGGTGGGCCCGAGGAACAGGAACGAACCGTAAGGCCGGTTCGGATCGGCGAGGCCGGCCCTCGACCTTCTGATCGCGTCCGATACCAGGCGCACCGCCTCGTCCTGGCCGACCACGCGCTCGTGCAGTTTCGCCTCCATCTGCAGCAGCTTCTCGCGCTCGCCCTGCATCATTTTCGACACCGGGATGCCGGTTGCGCGCGATACCACCTCGGCGATTTCCTCGGCGCCGACTTCGGTGCGCAACAGCCGCGCCTTGCCCGACTTGGCCACCGGCTTTTCCTCTTTCTTCAACTGCGCTTCGAGCTGCGGAATGCGGCCGTACTGCAGCTCCGACATGCGCTGCCAGTCGCCTTTCCTCTTCGCCGCCTCCATTTCGAGCTTGAGTTTTTCCAGCTCTTCCTTGATGTGCTGCGCGCCCTGCACCTCGGCTTTTTCCGCCTTCCACACGTCGTCCAGATCGGCGTACTCGCGCCCGAGTTTCTTGATTTCGTCCTCGATCAGCGCCAGGCGCTTCTTCGACGCCTCGTCTTTTTCCCGCTTCACCGCTTCGCGCTCGATCTTGAGCTGGATCAGGCGCCGGTCGAGCCTGTCCATGACCTCCGGCTTGGAATCGATCTCCATCTTGATGCGCGAGGCCGCCTCGTCGATCAGGTCGATCGCCTTGTCCGGCAGAAAGCGGTCGGTGATATAGCGATGCGACAGCTCGGCCGCGGCGACAATCGCCGGGTCGGTGATCTCCACACCGTGGTGCACGGCGTACCGTTCTTTCAGCCCGCGCAGGATGGCGATGGTGTCTTCCACGCTGGGCTCGCCCACCAGCACCTTCTGGAAACGGCGCTCCAGCGCCGCGTCCTTCTCCACATACTTGCGGTATTCGTCCAAAGTGGTGGCGCCGACGCAGTGCAGCTCGCCGCGCGCCAGCGCCGGTTTCAGCATGTTGCCGGCATCCATCGAGCCTTCGGCCTTGCCCGCGCCCACCATGGTGTGCAGCTCGTCGATGAAAACGATGGTGCGGCCTTCGTCCTGGGACAGTTCCTTCAGCACCGCTTTCAGGCGCTCCTCGAACTCGCCGCGGTACTTGGTTCCGGCGAGCAGGGCCGCCATGTCGAGCGACAGCACGCGCTTGCCCTTCAGCGTCTCCGGCACTTCGCCGTTGACGATGCGCTGCGCCAGGCCTTCGACGATGGCGGTCTTGCCCACGCCGGGCTCGCCGATCAGCACCGGGTTGTTCTTGGTGCGCCGCTGCAGGATCTGGATCACGCGGCGGATCTCGTCGTCGCGCCCGATCACCGGGTCGAGCTTGCCCGCACGGGCGCGCTCGGTCAGGTCCATGGTGTATTTTTTCAGCGCCTCGCGGCTGCCCTCGGCTTCGGCGCTGGACACGCTCTCCGTGCCGCGCAGGGCGGTAACGGCCTGCTCCAGCGCTTTCCTGTTGCCGCCCGCTTCTTTCAGCAGGCGGCCGGCCTCGCCCTTGTCCTCGCCCAGCGCAAGAATGAACATCTCCGAGGCGATGAACTGGTCTTCGCGCTTCTGCGCTTCCTTGTCGGTCAGGTTGAGCAGGTTGTTGAGCTCGCGCGAGATCGACACTTCGCCACCCTGGCCCTCGACCTTGGGCAGGCGGCCGATCGCAGCCTTGAGGGAGTCGCGCAGCCGGGCCACGTTGACCCCGGCGCGCGCGAACAGCGACGCCGTGCCGCCGTCCTCCTGCGCAATCAAGGCGGAGAGGACATGCACCGGCTCGATGTAGGGGTTGTCGTTGCCCACGGCCAGGCTCTGCGCGTCGGCGAGCGCCTGCTGGAACTTGGTGGTGAGTTTGTCTAAGCGCATCGGTCGCTCCCTCGATTCATTGCTATGCAGATGCGGCCAAGTCGCGGATTTTCAAGGAGCCGGCGGGAACAGGCCTCCGACTGACCCAGCCGGTCGGCGCCCACGCCTGCCCCTCCCAGGCAATCGGGCTAGAATACTGGCTGCCTGATTCCGCTGCCCGCACACTGTGTCGCAACCCCACGCCGAGCCGCCCGGAAATCCCGAACGTCCTGCCCCCAGACTGCGCTACGGCGTGTTCCTGAGCGCGGTGCGCGTCAGGCAGCGCCTGGTGAGCTACAACGATGTATTTGCCGAAGCGCCTGGCCGTGCCAGGACGCAGCGATTGCGACTCGTCGACCTGCACCGCCTGCTCACGCCTTATGTCAGCGTGCGCTTGCTCGAACAGGCGCGCGCGGTGGTGCCGCTGGCGCTGTTCCTGGCGCTGTTCCAGATCGCCGCGCTGCGCTCCACGCTAACCGAGGCAGAGGAGATTGCGTTCGGCATGCTCGCGGTAATGTTCGGGCTGATGCTTTTCATGGAGGGCGTCAAATACGGGCTGATGCCGTTCTCCGAAAACATCGGCTTCAAACTGCCCGATCGCTCGCCGACAGCGCTCGTGCTCGCATTTGCTTTCCTGCTCGGCGCAATCGCCACATTCGCCGAACCGGCGATCGGCGCCCTGCGCGCCGCGGGCGCAGGGATCGATCCAGCACGCACGCCCTGGCTGCATCTGCTGCTCACGCGTTACCCCGATCGCCTGGTACTTGCCGTCGGCACCGGCGTCGGCGCCGCCGTGCTGCTGGGCATGTTGCGCTTCATCTTCGCCTGGCGCATGAAGACGCTGGTGATTGCGGTACTGCTGCCCTGCCTCGCCGCGTCCATCTACGCCGGACTCGATCCGCGTCTGGCGCCCATCCTCGGGCTGGCCTGGGACTGCGGCGCCATCACCACCGGACCCGTGACCGTGCCGCTGGTGCTTGCTCTGGGGATCGGGGTCTCTGCCGCCGCGGGCCGCCAGGACAACCCCCTCTCGGGCTTCGGCATTGTCGCGCTGGCCTCGCTGTTTCCGGCCATGGCAGTGATCCTGGTCGCCGTCGCTTTGGTGGCGGAAGTTCCTGATCCGGCGGTCCTGCCCGCGATCGTTGGCGCCGCTGGCGCGGCGGCATGGTGGGATCTGACGCCGGTAGCCGAAACCTTGGCGTCCCTTCGGGCGATTGCGCCTCTGGTCCTGCTGTTATGGCTGGTTCAGCGCTTTGTACTCGGAGAAGGGCTTAGCCATCGCCAAGTCGTTGCCTATGGCGTAGTGATGGCCGTGCTCGGCATGACCTTGTTCAACGTCGGGCTGACCCTGGGCCTCATCCCGCTGGGCGAACAGACCGGCAGCGTCGTTCCTTCCGCCTTTCATGCCCTCAACGGCGGCAAGTCGCTCTATCCCTATCCCTTCGGCGTGGCCCTGGCACTGCTTTTTGCAGCCACTATCGGATACGGCGCCACGGTAGCGGAACCCGCGCTCAACGCCATGGGTGTGACGGTGGAAAATCTCACCGACGGCGCCTTTCCGCGCAGGCTGCTGATCCGGGCGGTAGCCACGGGCGTGGCACTGGGCACGGCTCTGGGCGTGGCCAAGGTCATTTTCCAGTGGCCGGTGCTGCCGCTGCTGCTTGGGGCCTACGCCGTGGCGCTCGTATGTACGCTGCTGTCGATCGAGGAATACGTGAGTCTCGCCTGGGACAGCGCGGGCGTCACCACCGGCCCGGTGACGGTCCCGCTGGTCCTCGCTCTCGGTCTGGGGCTGAGCAAAGCAGTCGGTGCCGCCGACGGTTTCGGCATCCTCGCCCTGGCATCGGCCGGACCGATTATCAGCGTGCTGGCGGTGGGACTATGGATACGCCGCCGCAGCGCGGTCGAAAATTGAAGTCGAAGGAACGGAGGGAGCCTGAATGAAACGACGCGACGAGATCGTGGTACTGACCGATGCGGTGCTGATCACCTGCATAGTCCAGCGCGGTTCGGCCGACGCAGTGGTCGACGCCGCGACGGAAGCCGGGGCGCAGGGCGCCACCATTTTCTACGCGCGCGGAACCGGCGTGCGGCAAAAGCATCTCGGTGTGCTCAGCATCACCGTCAACGCAGAAAAGGAAGTGCTCTACATCGTCGCCCCTCAAGACCATGCAGATCATATATTCGAGCGGATCTACGTCGCCGCCAAGCTCGATACGCCGGGAATGGGCATGATTTACATGATGCCGCTGGAGAAAATGGCAACCTATGTTCCACCGGAAATCGCCGCGCGCTTCGGCCAACATTCCGAACATCATGGATAAGGCGGCCCCCTCGGCACTGCCCGTTCGCGGCGCGTATCGCGTGCTCACCTGCATCATGCCCGCCGGCCGCGGCACCGAGGTGCTCGAAGCCCTGCGCCGCGAGACCGGCGTCATCAGCGCAATCGCCCACCATGCGCGCGGCATCGGCACGCGCAGCCTGCGTCAACGCGTCTATTCCGACGAGAAGCAGATCCTCACCGTGCTGGTCGATGCCGAACGCGCCGATGACGTATTCCACTTCCTCTATTACAGCGCCGGCCTCGACGCCCCCCACGCCGGGATGATCATGATGGGCCACGCCTTCCGCGGCGCCGGCGTCGTCGCGCTGGCCGAAACGCAGAGCGGCGCCGCACAGGCGATCCTGCCTTGAGATCGATGCCTTTTTCCGCGGCAATCGGCCGCAGGCGCGAGGCCTGCATCCGCGAACTGGTCGATGAGGGGGTGAATGATTCCGCCGTGCGCGTGTCTGTGCTGGCGCGCGTGGAGGGCATCGCTGCAGGATTCGTGATGGCGCGCACCGGCTTCGGCGATTACGGCCGCGCGTCGACGCACGCGGCGCGCTCTGGCAGTGCGATTGTTTCGAGCCGATGAAGCGCTGCTTCAGCGGCTGACTACGGCAGAGATACGATCACGCCACCACGACCGGGATCCCAGCCAGGGTCGTATGTGGTCGAAGTTCAGGTGCCGACGGCCGCGCCTTGCGCTGCCCTGGAAACGCCAGCGCTTCGGTCAGGAGGTAAGCCGCCTGCGCGTAGGACGTCGGGCAGATCGCGAAACATTCCTGGCAGTTCCAGCATTCCTTCGCCGCGATCTCCGGGATGAAGCTGATCTCGCGTACATGCCCGTTCTCGATGAAGCCAACGGCATGCTTCTGCTTCACCTCGTCACAGTAGCGCACGCACAGGCCGCACAGGACGCAGAAAGAGGCCTCTTTCTCGAAGCGGTTGCGGTCGGCGCCGTATTCATAAGCGAGCCGCACGAGCTCGGGCGCATCCGGCGCGCGCGCCATCAGTTCCTCGATGATGACGCGCCGGACCTTGTCCACCTTCTCCGAACGCGTGCGCACAACCAAACCCTTCTCCACCGGATAGAGGCACGAAACCACGTAGTTCGTCCTGCCGCGCGACTCGACTTCCACCAGACATAGGCGGCAGCCGCCGTAGTCCTCGAGCTTCTCGTGGTGGCACAGCGTCGGGATAGCGACGCCGATCTGTTGCGCGGCCTTGAGCACGGTCGTTCCTGCCGGGACCGTCGCTTCCTTGCCGTCTATCTGCAGCGTGATTTGTACGATAGCGTCGCTCATTTCGCCTCGCTCCCCGCGGCGCTGCCCGCGGCGATGCGCGCTTCGAACTCTGGTTTGAAATAGCGCAGCATGCTCTTCAACGGGTCGGACGAAGTCTTGCCTAGCGCGCACAGACTGCCCAGGCTGGTGACTTCGGTCAGATCGGCCAGCCGCTCGAGGTCGAACTTCCTGCCCTTGCCTTCGATGATGTTGGTCAGGATTTTCAGCATCTGGTACATGCCTTCGCGGCAGGGCGTGCACTTGCCGCAGGACTCCTTGACCAGGAAGTCGAGCAGGTAGCGCGCCATCTCGATCATGTCGGTGTCCTCGTCCATCACCAGCAGGCCGCCTGCGCCTATCGGCGCGCCGAGCTTGGACATGCCGTCGAAGTCCAGCGGCGCATCGATCATGCTGATCGGTATGGACCCGCCCATGGCCCCGCCGAAATGGATGGCCTTGGGCGCCCTGCCCTCGGGCACCCCGCCGCCGATGTCGAAGACGATGGTGCGCAAGGGCGTTCCCATCGGCACCTCGATGACCCCGCTGTTCACCACGTGGCCCGACAGGGAAACGAGTTTGGTGCCCTTGCTCTTCTCCGACCCTATGCTGATGAACCAGTCCGCGCCGCGGTTGATGATCTCGGGCACGTTGGCCCAGGTCTCGACGTTGTTGAGGTTGCTCGGCCTGTCCCAGATGCCGCTGACCGAGGTGCGGATGTATTTGGGTCTGGGCTCGGGTGGATTGCCTTCAATGGAGCGCATGAGCGCGGAGGATTCGCCGGAAACGAAGATGCCGACGTCGAAGTGCATCTCGACCTCGAAATCGAAACCGGAGCCGAGAATGTTCTTGCCGAGGAGGCCCAATTCCTTCGCCTGGTCGAGCGCCGCCGCAATATGCTGCGCCATGGACGGCGAGTCGTGCCGCGTGTAGATGAAGCCCTGTTGCGCGCCTATGGCATAAGCGCCGATGATCAGGCCTTCGAGCACCTTATGCGGATTGCCGGTAAGCATGGCCCGGTCCATGAAGGCGGCGGACTCGCCCTCGTGACCGTTGACGATGACGTACTTCGTCTTCTCCGGCGCGTTTTTCGTCGTTTCCCATTTCAGGCCGGCCGGGAAGCCGCCACCGCCGCGGCCGCGCAGGTTGGCCTTCTTGACCTCCTCCAGCACCTGATCGGAAGTCATCTGAAAGAGCGCCTTGGCGAGGGCGCTATAGCCGTCGACCGCGAGGTAGTCGGCTATGCGCGTCGGATCGATTCTGGGGATGTCGCCGCTGAGTATGCGCATCTGGTGCTTGTAATACGGCACCTCGTTCATGTGCACGGCTTTTTCGCCGGTGGCCGGATGCCGGTAGACGAGGCGATCCACCACCTCGCCCTCGAGCGCGCAGGCGACGATTTCGGGCACGTCTTCGGGCTTGACCTCGAAGTAGCAGATATCACCGGGACCCGCAATAACGTTCGGCCCCTTGCTGCAGTAGCCATGGCAGCCGGTGACCCTGAAATCGAGCTTGGCCGCTACACCCTGTTTCTTGATTTCCGCAGCGAAGGCGGTGGCGACGGCGGCCGAGTCCAGTCCGTCACAGGCCGCGCCGCCGCACACCGCGATGCAGGGCTTGGCCGGATCCCGGCTGGCGAGTATCGCCGCCCGGAATTTTTCCAGTTCAGCCGCCGTTTGTAGCCTGGGCATGGTCTGTTCCTACTCGTATTGTTTCAGCACGCCGGCCGCCCGCTCCGGCGTCATTCTGCCGTAGTGCTTGCCGTCGACGATCAGTTCGGGTCCGATGCTGCAGCTCCCGAGGCAACTGCCGGCCTCCAGCGTGAACTTCGCTTCCGTGTCGGTTTCCCCGGGTTTGAGGCCGGTGATTTCCTCAAGCTTCGCCATCAGCTTCGCGGCGCCGCGCAGGTGGCAGGTCATGCCGGTGCATACATGCACCTCGTGCCGCCCCTTGGGCGTCAGGCTGAAGGTCTTGTAGAAGCTGGCGATCTGCATCACCTGGCTGAAGGGAACTTCCAGTGCGTCGGCGACCTTGCGCATCGTCTCGCGCGGCAGCCAGTGGTTCTCGTGCTGGATTTCCGTCAGCGCATGGATCAGCGCACCCGGCCTGCCCCGGTATTTTTCGATGATGCCGGCTATTTTCTGTTCACACATGTTTTCAACTTGCCTTTTTCAACTCACGCCACGGCCTGCACCTGATTGCCGTCTATCTTGACCAGGCCGCGCTGCGCCAGCACGTTCAGATGGCGCACGACGTCCGAGTCCGGCAGCCTGAGGCCGGCGGCGATTTCGCCCGCTGCCACCGGCTGCGAGCGGACGCAGCCCATGATGCGGCCCATGGTCAGTTTGTCGAGTATCAACTCCTGGAACAGCTTGTCGAACTCGGCGCTCGCGAACAGCTTGTGGTAACCCTCTTCCGTCCTCTCAGGCACCCTGAAGCGCTCGCGCTCGACCAGCTTGATGTAAGGCACCAGGTCAGTGGCCGCCTGCAAGCCTGCCTGCAGTTCGGCTATCGGCTTGCCCTCGCTCGAGCCGAGTGGGCCGAGACTTTTAATCTTGGCCGACAAGTCGTGCATGACCTCGGCGAAGCGTGTGCCCTCGCCGGCCGACACCCATTCCAGCCGCAGCCGCTCCGGATTGACGCCGACGCTCGCCAGGATGCGCTTGGCGATGAGGCTGTTCCCCAGCGCGTCGTAGTTGCCCTCGGGGTTGTAGTGGCAGTCGTTCAGGTGGCAGCCGCCGATGAACACGCCGTCGGCGTTCTTGGCGAAGGCGCGGAAAATGAATTCCAGGTCGACCCGGCCCGAACACATCAGGCGTATGACGCGCAAATGCGGCGGATACTGGAAGCGTGAGACGCCGGCGAGGTCGGCGCCGCCGTAGCAGCACCAGTTGCACAGAAATCCAACGATGACGGGTTTGAACTCGGTGGGCGCGGCCATGCTTAGCTCATCACGCCATGGATAGTGTTGGCGAGGTCATCGGTCGGGAGGCAAGCGCGGCGTCGATCTGGCGGAACACTTCGTCGTCCGTGTAATGCTTCAGGCTGATGGCGCCCGTAGGACACTTGGCGTTGCACAAGCCGTCGCCCTTGCACAGCACCGGATTCACCACGGCCTTCTTGCCGCGTGGCGTGTCCTGGAACTCGATGGCGTTGTAGGTGCAGCAGGTGATGCAGGCGCCGCAGGAGACGCAGTCGATAGCGTCCACCGCACACACGGAGCCGGAGGCGACGACAGTGTCGTGCGTCAGCAGCGTCAGGGCGCGACCGGCGGCGCCGTACGCCTGGCTGATTACTTCGGACAGGTGCTTCGGATACTGGGCCGTGCCGCACAGGTAGACGCCCTCGGCAGCGAAATCGACCGGCCGCAGTTTCACGTGCGCTTCCTGGAAAAAGCCGTCGGGGCCGAGCGGCACCTTGAACAACCGGGCCGTGTCCTCGCTGCCGGCCGACGGTATAACCGCAGCCGACAGGACGACGGCATCGGCATCGATGACGAGTTTCTTGCCCAGCACCTGATCAGTTACCGTCACCTTCAGGAAACTGCGTCCGCCTTCCTCGGCTGCTTCTACCGTGGGCTTGTCCTGCGGCTCAAAGCGGATGAACTTGACATCCTTGCTCGATGCTTCCCGGTAGTAGTCTTCGTTGAAGCCGTAGGTCCGCATGTCGCGGAACAGCACGTAGATGTCCATGTCCTTGTTGACGGACTTGAGCTTCAGCGCATTTTTTATCGCGCCGCTGCAGCAGACGCGGGAACAGTAGTTGCGGTCCTCCTGTCTGCAGCCGACGCACTGGATCATGACCAGGCTCTGCGCAGCGCGCACCTGTTCCCCGCCGCCGGCGATGCGCTCCTCCAGTTCGAGCTGGGTCATGACCCGCGCATCCTGCCCGTACAGATACTCGGTCGGCTTGTACTCGTCGGCGCCGGTGGCGATGATGGCCGCGCCGTGCTTGATCTCCTGCACCCGGCCCTTGGACTTCACCTTGGTGACGAAATTGCCGACGTAGCCGGAGACATCCGTGATCCTGGCGTCGGTGATGACCCGGATCAATTGATGGCGGTAGGTCTTTTTCTTCAGGTCGCTGAGGTAGGCCTGCACGTCGAGCCCTTCGACCGTGTAGTGGATGCGCCGCGCCATGCCGCCTAGATCGGAAGCCTTCTCGATAAGATAGGTCTGGAATCCCTGTTCGGCCAGGGTGAGGGCGCTGGTCATCCCGGCCACGCCGCCTCCGACCACGAGCGCGGCCTTGTTCACCGGCAGCGAAAATTCGTCCAGCGGCTCCAGCATGGCGGCCCGCGCCACCGACATGCGCACGATGTCCTTCGCCTTCTTCGTGGCGTCGGCCTGCTCCTTGGAGTGGACCCAGGAGCAATGCTCGCGGATGTTCGCCATGTCGAAGAAATACTGGTTGATGCCGGCCTCGCGCAGCGTGTCGCGGAACAGCGGTTCGTGCGTCCTGGGAGTGCACGCCGCGACCACGACCCGGTTCAGCCCCTTGTCGCGGATGGTGTCGCCGATCGCCTTGGCCGTATTGGTCGCGCAGGCGAACAGGCTCTCTTCGGCATGAACGACGTTGCCCAGCGTCAGGGCGTATTCGACGACTCCGGGCACGTCCACCACGCGGCCGATGTTGGCGCCGCAGCGGCAGACGAACACGCCGACCTTCGCTTCTTCCTTGGTGACGTCCTTCTCTATCGGGTAGACCCGTTCGGTGCTCAGCCGTCCGCGCCGCGACTTCAGCAACTGGCCGGACAGGGCGCCGGCCGCGCTCGCGGTCATGACGGCTTCGGGGATATCCATCGGGCCGCGGAAGGCGCCGCTGATGAAAACCCCCGCGCGGCTGGTCGCTATCGGGTTCACCGGGTCGACCTTGCAGAAGCCCTGGGGTCCGAGTTCTACGCCGAACTTCTGCGCAAGCTCCTTCGCACCGGCGGGCGGGTTGAGCCCGACCGACAGCACCACCAGCTCGAATTCCTCTTCCTTCACGCCTGCGTCGTTGGTGGAATAGCGGATGGTGATGTTCTTGGTAACCGGATCCTCGTGGCCGATAGACACGTAGCTGCGGATGAATTTCACGTCGGGCAGTTTCTCCGCCCGCTGGTAGAAGCGCTCGAAGTCCTTGCCGTAGGAGCGGATGTCGTTGTGGAAAATCGTCGCCTGCATCTCCGGCACGTGGTCCTTCGCCAGGATCACCTGTTTCTGCGTGTAGGAGCAGCACACCGCGGAACAATAGGTGTTGCCGCCGGGGATCACCTGCCTGGAACCGACGCAGTGTATCCAGGCGACCTTTTGCGGATGCTTCTTGTCCGACGGGCGCAGGATGTGTCCCTCGTGCGGCCCGGTGGCGCACAGCAGCCGCTCGAAGTCGAGGCTGGTGACCACGTTCTCGTAGGTGCCGTAGCCGTAGTCGCCGCGCAGCTTGGGGTCGAAAGTTTCGTAACCGGGCGAGAGCACGATCGCCCCCACCTTGACTTCAACTTTCTCGGGTGTCTGATTAAAGTTGATGGCGTCGTTCTCGCACACGCCCGTGCAGATCGAGCAGGTCTTGTCCTTCAGGTAGAGACAGGTGTCGTCGATGTAAGTGACCAGCGGCACCGCCTGCGAAAAGTAGATATGGATCGCCTTGTTCAGCGACAGGTTCTCGTTGAACGGGTCAGGGATCTTGACCGGGCAGTACTCGACGCAGACGGTGCAGCCGGTGCACTTGTCCTCGTCGACATAGCGGGGTTTCTTGTTCAGGGTCACGGTGAAGTTGCCGGCCGATCCTTCCACCCCGGCCACCTCGGTGTAGGTCATGATTTCGATGTTGGGATGCCGGTCGCACTCGATGAACTTCGGCGATTCGATGCACATCGAGCAGTCGTTGGTGGGGAAGGTCTTGTCGAGCTGGGCCATCTTCCCGCCGATGGTGGGCGTCTTTTCCACCAGGTAGACCTTGAAGCCCGAGGTCGCCAGATCGAGCGCCGCCTGGATGCCGCTGATGCCGCCGCCGACGACCATCACGTCGCCACGCTGATCGTCATGCGCACGCAGGGCGCGCTGGCCAACCGCTACGTGTGCGTGTTCGATTGCCCGTTCTAGTGTGTGTGCCACGGCATGATTCCTCGACTGGCGTTGCGCCTAAAGCGCGTCTCGGATGATTTCGGTGATGTCCTTGACCTCGATCGCTTCTCCGCCTTGCGCGCTCAGCCTGCTGTCCTCGAAGTTGGTAATGCAGTACGGACAGGAGGTCGCGAGAACCTGCGCCCCGACGCCGATCGCCTGCGCCAGCCTCAGGTCGGAAAAGCGTTCGCCCTTGGGGGTTTCCATCCAGATGCGGCCGCCGCCGCCGCCGCAGCAGAAGCTGTTCTTGCGCGATTCGGGCATTTCGTTGAGTTGCAGGCCGGGCACCTTCTTCAGCGCTTCCCGCGGCTCGTCATAGACGCCGTTGTGCCGGCCGAGATAGCAGGGGTCGTGGTAGGTCACCGTTTTGGCGTATTCCGTCTTCAGCTCCAGCCTGCCTTCGGCGATCAGGCTGTGGAGCAGTTGCGAGATGTGCACCACCTCGAAGTGCACCATGAATTCGGGGTACTCGTGCGTGTAGGTGTGATAGCAGTGGGGGGAGGACACCAGGATCTTCTTCACCCCGCGCTCGACCAGCGCGCGGATGTTCTGCCGCGCCAGGGTCTTGAACAGCGCCTCGTCGCCGGTCTTGCGTATGCTCTCGCCGCAGCAGCTTTCCTCAGCGCCGAGGATGCCGAAGTCCACCCCCGCCTGGTTGAGGATCTCGGCGGTGGCGCGCGCAATCTTGCGCGCCCTGGGGTCGTAGGACAGGTAGCAGCCGGGGGAATACAGGAATTCCATCCCCTCGGTGAACGGCTTGACCGCCAGGCCCTCGGCCCAGTTGGCGCGCTTGGCGCGCTCTTCGCCGAACGGGTTGCCCTCGGCGCGCAGGTTGGCGGCCACCACGCGGATCGGCTGCACCGAGTGCGGGAACACGTCGTACTCGGTGGCGATCCGGCGCAGCGCCACGCCGGACTCGATCTGCTTGACGTCGCGCGGGCAGACCTGCGGGCACTTGCCGCAGGTGGTGCAGCGCCAAATGTCCTCGCTCTCGATCTCGGTCAGGCCGAAGGTCGCCTCGCGCACGAGCTTGCGCATGCTGAAGTTGCGCACCCGGTTCCACGGGCAGACGGTATCGCACAGGCCGCACTGGTAGCAGTACTTGAACGCATCGCCGCCGCTCGCCTTGATGGCGTCGATGATTTCCTTGAAGGGGGTGACCATCTCCATGTTCGTTCCCGTGCTTTGGTTATGCGGCGCTGATTTCTTAGACCAATTTTGATACGAGGGGACACATCCCCTCGTGCTCCCCTAAATAAGTGGCCATTTCGGTAATTTCTGAATGGCCACTACGACTTTGACATTCTCGCCACGGTATCCAGCACCTGCTGCAGCCCGTGCGCGTCGATGAGCGCCTCGATGCCGATCTCGATGTCAGCCGGGCTCGCCTCCGGCTCCTCGACTTCCTCTTCGCGCTCCTCGTAGATCAGCGCGTCGTTCAGGCACCACTCCACGCACTTGGGCTTCTCCAGCGGCGGCTCGTCTTCGCACATGTCGCATTTCAGCGGCAGGCCGGAATCGGGTTCCTTGAACAGGTCGCGCGAGGGGCAGGAGGCGCGGCAGAAGTCGCACTCGTCGTATTTCTTGCCGTCGATGATGTAGGTATCGCGCCCGGTGCATTCGGCCGGCGTGTATTCGCCGGCGTAGACCGGCAGGTAGATGTCCCGCAGCGGCTCGCGCACCACCCGGATGCGCGAGCGCGCCGGGTTGTTGCTGCTGTAGCGCGGCGAGGCGTGAAACAAGGAGCAGATGACTTCGCATGCGCGGCAGCCGTTGCACAAGTCGGCATTGATGGTGATCGACTTGATCTTCTTCATGACCTTAGGCATGGCTGAGTGCCTCCTTCTCTTGCGCTTCTTCTCCTGCCTTCTTGCTGCTTGCGTTCGCCTTGCCGAGGATCCCCCTTTGCTCCAGGTCCTCGGCGACACAGGCCAAGTCGAGATCCAGCAGCGACTCCTTGGTGGGAATGCCGTTCGCGTCCCAACCTTTCAGCTTGTAGTACGCGTCCAGCAGCTCCTTTTCCAGCTCGGGGAAGCGCTTCTTCCAGTGGTCCTCCGGCGGCTTGTCGTCGGCGCGGCGTGCCGCGCCTGACGTTGATCGCGCGCAGCAGCGTCCGGTTTCTCGTGGCCGCCTTCCACAGGCTGGCCGAGTCGAAGTCGATGCCGGTCCCGGCCGAAATGAAGCTCGGAAAGTTGTGGATGTGATACGGAGGCTTCAGCGGGAAGGACGACAGCCCGGCGCAGGTGCCGAGCGCGTCGTCGATGTAGTGCATCTTTTCCTGCCAGTCGACGACATCGCAACTGGCTTCGACCGACGGGTAATGGGGATTCGATTTCTCGCCGCGCGGCTCCCACTCCAGCAGGTATTGCTTGAACTTGTCGTGCGGAACCTGGATCCAGTCCTTGACGAAGGCTACACGCTCTTCCATCGTCGGGAACGGCGCCTGCGGAAACTGCCCCTCGATCTGGGTGATATTGATCTTCTCGCCGGTCGCGTACATCAGGTAATAGACCGGATTGAGCATGCCGAGCTTGAGCGGCAGCTGCTCGTGTTTCTTGATCGTGTTGTGGTCGAATTTTTCCGCGCCCTTGCCGATGCGCCTGGCCGCCCAGTACACGCCGTCGGCGAGCACGTCGCCGATGCCTTCGCGCCTGACGATCCGGTCGAGCAGCCAGAAGAAACGACCCTCGACGTCGGCCGGCATACCCGGAAAATCCGCGTCGCTGAGGATGCCGGCCTCGAGCAGCTCGAGCGCGAAGGCCATGACCTGCGGCGTCGAGAATCCGTCCACGCCGTATTCGGTCGCGCGCTGCGCGATCTTGAAGCCGAACTCCAGGTCGGAATAGGCCGCCATGGTGTAAGTGAGCTTGGAGTAGCACTTCATCATGTAGGTGGGCTGCCCCGGGACGGAAATGGTCGCCCCGCATTTCATCGGACAGTTGTAGCAGCTGATCAGGCGCGTGCGCACGTCCTCCTGCGTCTTGCGCCACTTCTCTTCTATTTCATGGGACCAGAAATCCTTGCGCCGGGTGCGCGCATTGCCCCACATGAAACTGGTGGTGTGCCACTGCTCGTCGACGATCGCCATTTCCTGCGGCGAGCCGAGGC
>JBQMQE010000087.1:14496-16594 GCA_052172655.1 Burkholderiales bacterium | reverse complement strand
GCGATCGAAGCGACGATCGAACGCGAGCAGCGCATCGACGTCGTCTTTGCCAATGCCGGCATCAGCGCAGGCCCGGGCTTTCTCGCAGGCGACGGCAGCCGCAACCCGGCGGCGGCGTTCGAGAACCTTTCTCCCACAATGCTGGAGCGCGCGCTTGCGACCAACCTGGGCGGGGCGTTCCGCACCATGCAGCTCGTCATCCCGCAGATGAAGCGCCAGGGCGGCGGTCGCATCATCGTCACCACGACGGTGGCGGTAGAGAAGGTCGAGACTCTGGTGAGCACCCTGTATGTGGCGTCCAAGGCCGGGCTGCTGCAACTGGTGCGTCAGGCGGCGCTCGAGCTGGCGCGATACGGAATTCTCGTCAACGGCATCGCGCCGGGACCGGTGATCACCAATATCGGCGGCGGGCGACTGCAGGAAGCAAGTGCGCGCGCGCCGTTCGAGCGCGCCAATCCGATGCACCGGCTGGCCACGCCGCAGGACATCCAGGGTGCGGCTCTATTCCTTGCTTCGGCGGCGTCGAACTACATCACCGGTACGCAGATCGTTATCGACGGTGGCTGCAGCCTTGGACCGGCAGACTGAGATAGGCATTCGACGCGTAGCCACGATTCATAGCCGACAGGGGAAAGCTGTGGTCGCGGACGATGCAGGGGTCGAGCCTGTCAGCAGCGGTTTGATGCCTGCTTAGGCGTTGCGCAAGCCGCAGACCGCTGTGGCGTATCCGGCCGGTCCTCAGCCGGGTGGCGCCATCGCCTGGCGCGCTATCCGGCTCGTCCGTGCGCGGGGCCGGGCGCCGCGGACAGCCGGAGCAGCATCAGCACCAGCGCGACCAGTCCGATACCCACCGCAGTCGACACCCACTCAGGGAAGCCGATCAGCAACCCGGCGACGAACAGGACAGGCCGCGCCCAGGTGCGTAGCCGCCCGAATCCCATGAGGAAGCCCTCCGATGCGCCCGCGATGACGACGATCGCAACGATGTTGAACGTCAGCCAGATCGCGGTCCGGTACAGGGGCCCCTGCAGGATGAGCGCAGGCTCGAACAGGAAGAATATCGGAATGAAGTAGAGCACGATGCCGAGCCGCGCCGCAGTCACGCTGGTATAGATCGGATCCGAGCCGCTGATGCGCGACGCGAGGAAGGCCGCCAGCGCCACCGGCGGGGTGATGGCGGCCAGGGTCGAGTAGTAGGCGATGAACAGATGCACGGCAAGGGTGTTCAGCCCCGCCGCCTGCTGGATCGCCGGGGCGAACGTGAGCGCCAGCATCAGGTAGGCCGCAACGATCATGCCGAGCATGCCGAAGATCATGCACACGGCGATGCCGATCGCGAGAATCGGAATCACGCTGGAGCCGCCCATCTGCACCAGCGCACCGCTAATCGATGGCGCGACGCCGGTCGCCATCAATCCGCCGAGGATGAAGCTCGTCGGCAGCAGCAGTGCGGTGGTCTCGGCGAGCAGCTTGCCGGTCTCGAACACGATGTCCCTCGCCCGGCGCCAACCGATGCGCAGTTCCTTCTTCATGAAGGTGAGCGCGATCAGCAGTCCCGACGCATAGAACGGCGCGAGCCGCTCCCAGCTCATGTACACCAGGCCCCACACCAGGAAGATCAGGACGAGCAGGCCGCCGAGGGCGAGGATCGCCGGGAAGATCAGGACCGCCAGGAACGGCCAGCCTTCGGCCAGCGCTTCCTTCAGCGACGGCAGCTTCTCCTGCTTCGTGCCGACCATGTTGTTGCGCGCGGCGTAGCCATCGACGTGGCAGTACAGCCCGAAATAGAACAGCAGGCTGGGGATGATCGCCGCCTTCACAATCACACTGTATTCCGTGTTGGTGAAATCCGCCATGATGAACGCGACCGCACCCATCACCGGCGGCATCAGCATCCCGCCGGTCGAGGCGCACGCCTCCAGCGCCGCCGCATAGTGCGCGGGGAAGCCGGCCCGCATCATGCTCGGAATGGTCACCGAACCCGTGCTGACGACATTGCCGAAGATGCTTCCGCTCAGGCTGCCGAAGAAGCCGCTCGCCAGCACCGCGACCTTGGCCGGACCGCCGCGCGCCTTGCCCATTATCGACATCGCGAGTT
>JBQMQE010000087.1:11678-14486 GCA_052172655.1 Burkholderiales bacterium | reverse complement strand
CAGCGCCGCAAGAATCAGAAACCCGATGATGACCTCGCCTACCACCCGCGTGACTACCCCGAGCAGTGCATCGCTCGAGTACACGTTGAACGCGAGCGTGCGCGACAGCGTCGTCGGCGGCCCCCAGAACACCCCCGGCATGTACTGCGCGAACACCGGGTACAGTCCCAGCACCAGTACGATGGCGAGAAATATGTGGCCACCGGAACGGCGCGCCGCCTCGAGTATCACGATAAAGAGCGCCGCGGCGACCACCAACTGCCAGGTCTCGGTGACGGGGACCCAGGTTTCGTAGACCAGGGCGCGCGACTTGTACGCGAGGAACAGCGTAATACCGAGCGCAATCAGCGCAGGGCCGTAGCTCAGCCAGGTGACCCCCTTTTCGTGCTTGTGCGCCGGCAGGAACAGCAAGGCGAGCGGCAGGTAAAACGCCATCAGCAGGAAGTAATAGGTGACGTCGAGCAAAGGCACCAGGCCGAAGATATAGACCACCGCAAGTGCCACGCCGCCGGCCGACATGGCGAGCACCAGCCCGCGCATCGCCGCGGGCATGCCCTTGTAGCGCGTGGACGCGCCGGAGACGTACGCCTCGGGAAACGCGTCTTCAATGCCCGGCGCAGGCGCCGTGGATCGGTTGGCCACGCTCAATTGAGCGCCAGCACTTCCTCGGCGAACGGCTTGCTGATGCCGTTCGCGGCGCGGAACTCCTGCCAGAACGACACCCACTGCGCGTTGCCCGGTTCGATCGAAATGCCCTTCTTATCGGCCGCGGCCATGGCATCCTTGTAGGCCTTCTCGTACTTCTGCGCAAGCTTCACTAGTTGGTCCTGGCGCTTCTGGTAGACATCCTTCCACTTCCCCTTTTCCTTCAGGTAGCGGATGCTGCCCTCATGCAGCGGCTGCAGCGCCCCGGTGTCGAGGAACAGCACCAGGTTGGCGATGCTGAGCATGTTCGCGTGGGTGAAGTCACCCTTGTAGCTGGCATGGTTCTCATCGAGCCACTTGATGAGCTGGTAGACGAACTCGGGATCTTCGTTCGCTCTCACGTGATTGGCCTGGAACGCATGATCCATGGTGATGCCGATGGCCGACTTGACGCCCGCGACGGTCTTCTGCGGAACGTAGCCGGCCATGTGCTTGCGGTAGCGGTCGTAGGCCGCGGGGTCCTTCTGCCGCGGCGGCACCTCGAGCCAGCGCAGTCCCTTCGGCGTCGCCTCGGCCTTATACGAGGGCCCTGAAATCGGGGAGGTGAAGGTCAGCTCGACCCGGCCCTCCGCCAGCACCGCCGTATTGGCGCCGTAACTGCCGATGGACACCAGGTCGACGTCGTCGTGGCCAAGGTTGCGATACGCCAGCAGCGCTTCGATCCCGGCGACGAGGAAGGAAGAGCTCTTCGCCAGCGAAATCCGCGTTCCCTTGCCGATGTCGTTGATGGATTTGATCCTGGAGTCGCCTTGAACCGCGTACCCCCAGGGCGTGACCATGTTCATGTGGATCAGGCGCGTGTCGGTCGGCCCGGCCGTTTTGGTCGCGTATCCCTGCACCGCGTCCATCTGGTCGAAATAATCCGATGCCTGTACCAGCGCCAGCCGCCCCTCGCCGCTATTGAGCCACGCGGCACGCGCGAATCCGTTCGGGGCCGGGAGCACCGCGACCTTCACGCCGGTCGCAGCCTGGAACTTCGAACTCCATGCGACCGCCAGCGAGTGGTTCGCCGTGCCCACCACCGGCGTCACGACATTGAAGGTTTTCGGCCATTGGTACTTGCCCGACTGGGCGAGCGCGCGCCGGCTCATTCCGCCGAAAAGGACGCCGCTCCCCAGTGCCGCAGCGACGATGAAACGCAGGCTTTCGCGCTTTTGGAGATCGAAATCTTCGTCGCGCTGATTGGAATTCGAATTCATATGATGCTCCTCCGTTGGGTGGTGAAACCGCACCCAGAGGTGAATCTGGTGGGCAGCGGTCTATGAAACAAGATTTCCCGCGAGCCGCTTGCTAGCGCAAAACGCGCTGCCGGCGTGGGTTGGCCTCTTCTTCGCGAGTGCCTGTTTAGTGCTGGCAGAGTACCGTGCCAAACGAGGGGGGTCAAGGAGAAACGTCATGCGCAAACGGGGCATCGGCGTGCGGCACAGGCGGCAATCATTTCCCCCGACGCCTTCCGGCCGAGGCGCATGAGAACGCCCGCCCGACTACGTCCGGCAGCGCTTCACGATCAAAAATAGGGCGTCGTCCATTGCAGATCCTTGGGCGCAATTGCCTGCTGCACTGACAGGGCTGCCGCGTAGCCTGCAATCTCGCCTGTTTGCGTGCACCACGGAAAATTTCTCATCACCATGAAAATCGTTTCGAAGGTGAACGACAAGGACGCGCCCGTGAGCAACAGATTGTCGATCTTTTTGGGCAGGAAGCATCGATAAGGAACCTCGAACGTATACGGTCTATACGCGTCCCAGAAAAACGTCTTCGTCATCGGCTTCGTCACCGCATCCGGAAACCGGCGGCCGGCGCGCGCATCCTCTATCGAGAATACATACTCTCCGATCGGATGGCGGCCATCGCGTATTCCCACATAACGGCCGACATTCGTGACAAAAGCATGTTCAAATCCCGGAACATACTTCTTCAGAAACCTCGCCTCGGCGTCGATGAGTTCCCGCATCGCCTTCTTTGCGCGCGCCTCGTCCTCGGCGCTATCGTCCATGTGCAGTCCCCATTCATACGGGACGTTTTGCCACAATACGAAGGTTCCGGGACCCTGGATCGGACTCATGTCCGCCGTGGGATGACCAATATAGGCATTGCCATAAA
>JBQMQE010000087.1:0-11668 GCA_052172655.1 Burkholderiales bacterium | reverse complement strand
CGCCCGCTCCAGACAATCTCGGCCGGTAGAGCTCAGGCGGAATGTCTCCGGCGGCCGTGGCAGCGGCGATGAGTTTACCGAGCGTGGGATCGTTTTCGCGTATCTGGTAAGCAGCCACTCGCGCAAAGTCGATGCCGCTCATGATCCACAGCAGCGCGCCGGGAACGGGCCTGTTCTGCGCGTCCCAAGCGACAGTCGGGGGCTGCGGACCTCCCCCACGTACAAAGGGTGCGCCTGCCCGCGCCACAACTTCAGCCGTTCCCGACCCGTCGATGAAGACTTTGCCCCTGATCGCCTGCCTGCCGGACGCATTCTCGACGATCGCTTCTGTAATCGAGTCCTTCCCCGCTTTCGTTTTCACAACCGCGTCCACGAACGCGGTTCCGTACTGCGCCCGCACGCCTGCCTCTTCCAGCATGCGCACCATGACGCATCCGGCCCCTTCGGGGTTGAACGTGCTCCTTGAGAAAGCGCTGCCCGGCTTGAGGTGCGCCTCATAATGGGACAAGGGATTTCCCGCCCAGTTCGGAAGCGTGCTTTCGGTTACGGTATAGATGCACCCTGCAGCGGCGAACCTCTGCATCAACTCCGTATGAATTCCGCCGACGCCCGGCCCGGCTGCACCCTGCAGTCCGGATGTGTGCACCCCCCCGGGCATGTCGTACTTTTCCAGGAGTATCGTGCTTGCGCCCATTCGCGCCGCGCGTAACGCGGCGGCAAAACCTCCGGGCCCGCCTCCGACCACGACGACATCGGCCTCAGCCACAACAGGGACTGGTTTGCCTGATGCCGCAACCTCGCCCTGTTGGACATCGAAACCCTTTGCAACCCCCTTGGCCATTCGCGTCATACCCTCTTCAGAGCGATGCAGTTCCCGTGCGACCATCGGCTCCCCGGCAAACCGCCAAGGTCGCTGCTTGCGCATGCGGACCCCGCAGCACGCCGCTTGATCAATTTACCATACGCCAGATTTCACGATGGCTCCGGTTTCGTGTTCCGAGGGATTTGTCTTCGTTGGCGCTTTGGCGCGCGCCTGCCTGCACGGCACCCGAGGAGAGACCTGGTAAAGAGCATGGCCCGAAAGGAAGAGCATCGCTCCCGGCGTGACCGCTGCCAGCCGATTACGATCAGGTCCTAGCGCCGCGGTCTTGGACCCGCTCGCTTCGCGGCAGGTGCAGCTCGATGCCCCGTCTGTTGCACGCCTGGCGCGAGCACGGGCTCTGCCGGACCGAGTATGGGCACGAAATCCTTGCGCGTCTTGCGCGCGTCACCCACACGTTGGGTGATGCCGAGAGTATCGAAAAACTCCAGGATCTGAATGGCGAGGGTTCTGCCGATGGCGGTCGCGTCGCGATACTGCGCCGCGGTGAACATTCCTCCCGGGCTCGAACGCGCCAACGCAGCGGCGTTCGCGGCGAGCGCTGCAAGCGTCGCCTTGGGATAGAAGCGGTATTCGGTGACGCGCATCACCTCGCCGGTCCTGCTCTTGCGGTGAAGAAAGTCCTTCAGGATTTCCTCCTTCAGTCCCAAGCTTGCCGCGAGCGCGGCGGTTTGGGGCGGCGCGTAGCCGGCGCGCAGCATGGCCGGCAATACTACCTGCCAGATCTTTTCGTCCGTGGCATTGGAGGTTGCGTCATGCCCGGGTAGCAGAGCGCTTGAGCCGGCTATTTCGAGCTTGCGCGCGTCGACCAGTTGCTGCAGCAGGAACGAGAACGCATCCGGCCTAAGATAGGGCGCAAGTTCGCGTCGGAGCGCATCTAACTTCATCCCTCGGGCCTGGGGTTGTCCCCGGTGGAATTCGGCGAGCCGCGCCAGCATTCGTTCGCGCAGCGCCGCGGCGCTGGCACGCGCCATTGCCACGCGCTGCTCGCGACCGAGCACCTCGGCATCGGCCAAGCGGTAGAGCGTAGCCGCGCGTTCGGCGGTGACATTGAATATTTTTTCGAAACGCGCCACATCGACGGGTTGATCCGGGATCTTCAGCAGTTGCGCGAATGCCGCTGCTGCCGTGGTCTGTTCGAGAGCCGCAAGCGTTGCCAGCCGTTCCGGGGTGGCGCGATGCGTCGCCGGGGCGAACGGATCGAGCACCACGCCCCCGCCCAGGGTACGGCCGGCGGACTGGTCGCGCAGAATGAAGCGGTCGCCGTTGATGGCGGCGATCGGCTTGTCGAGCACGAGTTGCAGCCGCCTTGACTCTCCCGGCGCGATCGCCGCCGCCCGCAGGGTCGCCACCCGCGCCAAGACATCGGCCGTCGCCAAATGCAAGTGCACCGGCGTCCAGTGCGCCAGCGATTGTTGTTCCTGCGCGAGCAGGGTGAAGTTGGCCTCCAGGCGCTGGCTCGGCGCGTGTATCGCCTGGTGCAGCACCCAGTCGCCGCGCGCGACTGCGTCAACATCGATGCCGGAAAGATTGAGTGCGCAGCGCTCCCCGGCCCGGGCACATGCCGAGGCGATGCCCCGGATCTGGATGCCGCGCACCCGCACCGGCGCGCCCATAGGCGAAACCACGAGCCGATCTCCCGGCTTGACTTGGCCATTGAAAACGGTGCCGGTGACGACCGTGCCGCTGCCCACTACCGTAAACGCCCGGTCGATGGCGAAGCGCAAGTGCTGTCCTTCACGCGGCCGCGTCCGCATCCCTTGGGCCGCGACAGCCAGCGCCTGCCGCAGCGCGTCGATGCCCTCGCCGGTGACAGCGGACACCGGCAGGAGCGCAATCCCGGCAAGCGTCGTTTCGGCGACCAGGGCCTGCACTTCTGCCGCCGCCTTGGCGACTTGTTCAGGCGCGACGCGGTCGGTCTTGCTAAGGACCGCGATGCCCTGACTGACGCCCAGCAGATCGAGGATGCGCAAGTGTTCCACGGTTTGCGGCATCGCCCCGTCATCGGCCGCGACCACCAGCAGCGCGAAATCGATGCCGCACACGCCGGCGAGCATGTTGCTAATGAATCGCTCATGTCCGGGAACATCGACGAACCCGATCAGCGTACCGTCGGCGAGAGGCCAGTAGGCGAAGCCCAGGTCAATCGAGATGCCGCGCGCCTTCTCTTCGGGCAGACGGTCGGTATCCACGCCCGTCAGCGCTTTTACCAGCAGCGTCTTGCCGTGATCGATGTGGCCCGCGGTGGCGACGATCATAGGAAACGAGCGAAGCGCTCAGCGCCGTCCGATTGCTCGATGGCCGAGCTGACCGACAAAGCCGGCTGCGTCGTCCAGACAGCGCAGATCCATGATGAAAACGCCGTCTTCTACGCGTCCGATCACTGGCGTGGGCAGTGCCCGAAAGGCGCAAGGCACTGGGAGGTTGGCGCTGACGTCATCGCGTGACCGGCACCTCGGGGCCGCGATGCGCCGGCCAGCACCGCGGGGAACATCGGAACTACTCGTCCTCCTGTTTCATTTCTTGCAGCAGCCGTTGCGCGGCAATCGCGGCCGCTGTCCCGTCGCTCACTGCTGCCGCCACCCGGCGGGGTGATCCGCGCCTGATGTCACCCGCGGCGATGATGCCGGGAACGTCAGTCTCGCATTGCGCATTCACCACGACATAGTTCAAGTCGTCCAAGGCAAGCGTGGACTGCAAATAGCCGGTCACGGGCTCAAAACCCACGTGAACCAACACCCCTTCCACCCCAAGCAACTCTTTCCGGCCGGTGGCGGCGTTCGCGACACGCAGGCCGGTCACAAATTTATCGCCGACGATTTCCACAGCCTTTTCCCCGCAACGGATCTCGATCTTCGGATGCGCACGGGCACGCTCCCGCAGTATCGGCTTCGCGCTCAGATCGGGTTCGGCTTCAATGACCAGAACTTTCGACGCATATTTGGCCAGCAACAGTGCCTCGATGATCCCCGCATCTCCTGCGCCGCAGACTGCCACTACTCGATTCGAAAACAGGCTGGCATCACACAAGGCACAATGAATCATGCCCTTTCCCTGAAATTGCTCCTCTCCGGGCACAGCCAGTTTCTTGGAGGTCAAGCCGCCGGCAAGAATCACCACCGAACATGTATATGCCTTGCCGTCGGCACAAGCAACCGATTTGCAGGCAGAGTAGCGTTCAATGTCGACAACTTCTCGCTGTTCCATGCGCACGCCGGATTTTTTTGCTGCGTTGACCATTTCTGATGCGAGCGTGATGCCCGCCACCCGGTCATCGCTACGCGGATAGTTTACGACCCATTCCAGGTTAATCATTTGGCCGCCAAAGGACTCTTTGTCCAACAGCAACACGCGAAATCCCGCCTGCGCCAAATGCCTGCCTGCCGTTAGTCCGGCCGGCCCACCACCAACGATGATTGCATCGTAGTCCATCTGCAAGCCTCCCTCGCCCGCCGTTCATCCTGTGCGCTAAAGCCACTTCCTCCGAACCGTGAAGCGCGATGAGCTTCCCACTCCCGGCATCAACGCCAAGCTATAGCCATTTGTCGATGAGCACCGAGGTAGGCCGCGCCAATTGCCAAGCCTGGGTAAAAGTGTTGGTCTCTCCGCCCACGACCACGATTCTCACCGAACCAACCGGAAATACCGGCAGCATGTCCTCAGGGCGAAGTTCAAGGAAGCTCGCGGGCCATTGTGCCTTCTTGCCGTACCACTCTTTCCCCTTGAGCACCGGCTCGATGAACCAGGAGTAGAACGGATCGGACTGGAAGTCGGCCAGCGTTCTGGTCGCGTGCGACCAGATATACTCCTCGGCCGCCTGCTTGGTATAGCCTTGTGCGGCGATCTTCCGCGCCGCCATGGGATCCATCAGCAGCAGACAACCGTTCGGCAATTCATAGTTGGCGATTGTTCGGGCTATCGAGTCAAGACCGCGTAGCGCGTCGTGCTCGACTTTGCCGAAGGGTGAATTATGGCTCCATCCCCCCGTCAATACGGTGACCACGTTTTGATCCGGACTGAAGCCCAAGGAAACGTGATACGGCTCCCACGGACTCTTGTCTTCGTTTTCCGCGAACGCAAAGCTGTATTTGCTCGGATTCCCTATGCTGCTCATATCATTGATGCTGCTCCTGGAGCCACCCAGGCAGATGAGTGCCAGTCTGAGGAAACGTCCTATGGTCGCGTTGGCCTTATTCCCGGTACCGGAACCGAGCGCATTGACGCCGGCGTTCATCCCTATCCTCTTCGCCACCGGCCCATTCACCACGATGGCAAACGAAAACGAGGTAGTGGAGCGGACAGTGGATGAAAACCACTCGTTGTCGAACGCTTCCAGGATGCCGAGGAGCAGCGGCATATACTTCGGTTCGCATCCGGCCATCACCGCGACCGTTGCCGCTTTTTCGACCGTTACCGTCATGCTCTCCGGCAACATGTTGGCAGTCACGATCTCCCCGGCAGCATGGCTGGTCCCCTGCAACATCTCGGCGACCGCCTTCTCGGTGGGCGGAATGAGCGGCAGGCCATCAGACCATCCGCGCTTGTAGAAGAACTGGTTCACCTCGGCCAAGGTGCCCTTGAACACGATTCTCGCGGCGGTCTCTATTTGTTTCGCCGGGGGAGACCGCTCTTCGTCGCTCAAGGGCGAGGTCAAGGCGGCAATGAATTGCGGCATAAAGGCCGGCAGTTGTTCATCGCTTACATCGCCGCAAGGGTGCGGCACGACAACCCGCCGAAGCCGCGACATTCCTTCCTTGTCACAGGTTATCTGCGTATCCGCCTGGAACGGCTCATCAACTATGAACACGCCCGGAATACCCTTTTGCTCCAGCTGCATGGTCCAGTGGGA
Organism: Burkholderiales bacterium; assembly: GCA_052172655.1. Lineage (GTDB taxonomy): Bacteria > Pseudomonadota > Gammaproteobacteria > Burkholderiales > SG8-39 > 2-12-FULL-64-23. Next base: position 5,939 of record JBQMQE010000087.1, on the reverse strand, counting down.
ACCCCACATGGTGCAGGAGCCTCAGGCGCCGCAGCCGTAGATGACGGCGTGACCCTTGCTGAGTATTTCGTCCCACAATTCCGGGTCGTCCGACATATACGGCGTGCTCTTATGGACAAACACCGTTTTTACTCCCGCTGCATAGCGCGGCAAAGCGTCCGCAATCTTTTTGAGAAAAACATCGGCTCCGCCAACTATCTGGCTTATGCAGTAGACAACTTTGCCACCAAGGTCCGGAATCCGCGCTGCCATTGGAACGGATGCCACCTCATGCTCTGTTCCGCTCGGATTTAGCACGGTGAAGGTCGCTTCTTTGTCCGATTGATGGTTCACGCTTGCTCCTCCTTTTCTGAATAGTCGATTTTCCTGCCGGATTTGTCGCCTCAATCTGCCGCGGTCAGGATAGCACAGAAAAACCGGCGGCTGCCCGGAGCGCGTCAATCACTCTGAGCCGCAGCTTCAGAGTTCCTGCAGCAGCCGCAACCTGAGCAGGTCCGCTACCTATATGAGAATTCCAGGCTGCGGCTTTGCCGTTTTTGGGCAGGTGCTTGACCCGGCCCTTATCCGGGCGGAACAACTTCAAAGCGCAGCGTCGCCGCCGGATTGGCGCGGGTTCATTGCCGCAGGTTCATTGCCGCAGCAGCGGATCTGCACCAAGTGCCTTATTGGCCAATCGTTTGACAGGTTAGTAAAAGGCAGTTAATCTGTGGCCTCAGCCTGGTCCGGCGCCCGAGGAACAGCGCGCTGCCGCCGCCCGGCAGCGCAACGGCAGTCCGGCATGGCCGCGGGCGCCGCGACCGATCCGACAACTCAGACAAACCTAGCAGGAGCCTGGCAAATGGCCAAAACCGTGAGTCTTTCGATGTCCGACAACATCGCCGTGGTGACCATAGACAACCCCCCGGTCAACGCCATGGCGCAAAACGTACGCGCAGGCTTGAAGCGGGCCTTTGTCGACCTGCGGACTATGCAGGACGTGAAAGCCGTCGTGATCGGCTGCAAAGGCCGCACCTTCGTCGCCGGCGCCGACATCGGCGAATTCGACAGCGGCATCGCCGCTCCGGGCTACCACGAAGTACTGAGCTTGATCGAGGACAGCGCCTGCCCCGTGGTCGCGGCCGTGCACGGCACCGCGCTCGGCGGCGGCATGGAGATCGCGCTCGCCAGCCACTACCGCGTCGCTGATCAAGAAGCACGCTTCGGCCTGCCCGAGCTGACGCTGGGTATTATCCCCGGCGCCGGCGGCACCCAGCGCCTGCCGCGCCTGATCCGGCTGGAGGCGGCGATGGAGCTGATGTTGTCCGCCAAGCCCATGCCCGCCGCCCGCGCGCGCGAACTGGGTCTGGTGGACGCAGTCGTCGCAGGCGATATCATCGAAGGCGGAATCGCGTTCGCGCGCCAACTCGTCGCCCGCGGAGCCGGCCCGCGGCGCACTCGCGAGCTGGCGGTGCGCGGCGCCGAGAACGCCGCCGAGCTGATTGCGGCAAAACGCGCCCAGGTCGCCAAGACCATGCGCAACCGCCAGTCCCCGCTGGCGCTGCTCGATGCCCTGCAGGCCGCGGTTACCCTGCCATTCGCCGAGGGGCTGAAGGTGGAGTCCGCCATATCGGACAAGCTGATCCCGGCGACGGAGGCGCGCGCCTTGCGGCATCTCTTTTTTGCCGAACGCGAAGTGCGCAGGATTCCCGGCCTGGCCGCGGACGTCAAACCCCGGCCCGTCACCCGCGTCGGCATTGTCGGCGCCGGTACCATGGGCGGCGGCATCTCCATGTGCTTTGCTAATGCCGGCGTGCCGGTGACCCTGCTCGATGCCACGCAGGCGGCGCTGGAGCGCGGCATGGCGACGATACGCAAGAATTACGAGCGCTCGGTCGCACGCGGCAGCCTCAAGCCGGAACAACTCGACCAGCGCATGCAACTGATCACCCCGACGCTGGACTATGGCGCGCTGGCCTCCGCCGACCTGGTGATCGAGGCCGTGTTCGAGAACATGGTGCTGAAAAAGGAAATATTCGCCAAGCTCGACACAGTCGTGCGCAAGGGCGCCGTGATCGGCACCAATACCTCGACGCTGGACATCGACGAGATCGCCGCGGTCACCACGCGAGCCGAAGACGTGGTCGGGCTGCACTTTTTCAGCCCGGCCAATGTGATGCAATTGCTCGAAATCGTCCAGGCCAAGCGCACCGCCCCCGATGTATTGGTCACCGCCCTCGAAACCGCGAAGCAGATCAAGAAAACCGGCGTCGTCGCCAAGGTCTGCTACGGCTTCATCGGCAACCGCATGATGGACCCGTACGCGCGCGAGGCCGAACATTGCCTGCTGGAAGGCGCGACGCCGGAGCAGGTCGACGGCGCGCTGGAAAAATTCGGCATGGCCATGGGCATCCTGGCGGTGTTCGACATGGCCGGCGTGGACATCGGCTACCTGACGCGGCTCGAGCGCAAGCATCTGCTGCCGGACGATCCCAGCTTCTACCGTCCCGACACCCTGCTCTTTGATCGCGGCTGGCTCGGACAGAAATCCGGCCGCGGCTATTACCGCTACGACAGCGCGCGCAAGCGCACGCCCGACCCCGAGGTGGTCGAGCTGTTGTGGGAGGAAGGCAAGCGGCTCAAGATCGAGCGCCGGCAACCCGGCGAGCAGGAAATCCAGGAGCGCTGCCTGTACGCGATGATCAACGAAGGCGCGCGCCTGCTCGAGGAAGGCATCGCCCTGCGCGCGAGCGACATCGACGTCGTCTATACCTCGGGCTACGGCTTTCCCAGATACCGCGGCGGCCCGATGTTCTACGCCGACAGCGTCGGCCTGAAAACGATCTACGAGCGCATACTCGAATTCCGGCGCACGCTGGATGCGCAATACTGGACGCCCGCCCCCTTGCTGGAAAAGCTGGTACTGGCCGGATCGAGCTTCGCCGCATGGCAGGCAGGCCGCGCCGATTGAACCGACCCGCAATTTGAAACCGAGGACTCATCATGGCTAGCGCATTCATCCCCTACGGCATTTACTGGTCCACGCCCTTCGCCAAATGGCAGGGCTCGCTCGCGCACCTGCACAGCCTGAAGCTGGCGGCAAACGTGGGCAAGAAATTCCTGCAGTCGAAAAGCTTCCCCATGGAGCACGTCGACCTGGGCGTGCTCGGCCTCACCAATCCGCAGCCGAGCAGCTTCTACGGCCTGCCCTGGGTGACGGGCATGATGGGCCTGGAGGGCGTCACCGGGCCGACGGTGCACCAGGCCTGCGCCACCAGCGCGCGCGCGCTGCAGATGGCGGCGCAGGAAATCGCCGGCGGCAGCGCTACCTGCGCGCTCGTGGTCACGGCCGACCGCATGTCCAACGGGCCGGTGGTCTATTACCCGGACGGCACCGCGCCCGGCGGCCAGGGCATCACCGAGTCGTGGACGCTGGACAACTTCAACAAGGATCCGCACGCGAAGAACGCCATGATAGAGACAGGCGAAAACGTGGCGCGCCGCTTCGGCATCAGCACGCAGCAACAGCACGAGGTGGTGCTGCAGCGCTACGCGCAGTATCAGAAATCGCTCGCCGACGATCGCGCGTTCCAGCGCCGCTACATGGTGGATGTGGATATCACCGACGCCGGCTTTCGCAAGCAGACCGGCACGCTCGCGGCCGACGAAGGCATATTTCACACCACGCCCGAGGCGCTGGCCAAGTTGAAGCCGGTGAAGCCCGACGGTACGGTCACTTTCGGTGGCCAGACGCATCCGGCCGACGGCAATGCCGGCGCGATCCTGACCACGCGCGAGCGCGCGCGGGAATTCGCCGTCGATCCCAATATCGAAGTGGAACTGCTCGGCTTCGGCATGGCGCGCGTGGAGAAAGGCCATATGCCGATGGCGCCGGTGCCCGCGGCGCGCGCGGCCCTGAAAGCAGCCGGCCTGGAATTCAAGGACGTGGATGCGGTCACGACGCACAATCCGTTCGCAGTCAACGACATCGTGTTCAACCGCGAAACCGGCTTTGCGCTGGAGAAAATGAACAACTACGGCTGCTCGCTCATCTGGGGACACCCGCAAGGCCCCACCGGGATGCGCAGCGTGATCGAACTGATCGAGGAACTGGTACTGCGCGGCGGCGGCACCGGTCTTTTCACCGGCTGCGCCGCCGGCGACTCGGCCATGGCTCTGGTGTTGCGCGTCAGCGACCAGCGGCGCGCCTGAGCGCACGCGGCAATCAGAGCTTCCCCTACGACTGCCGTGCGCAACCGAACTTCAGTCGAAGCCGCAGTCGTCGGCCAGGCGCGCGAGCATCCGCAGCGCGGCCAGGCAAAAGCGGCGGAGGAATTGAACCGGTTGGGCTATACCATCTCGACCTCGGGGGTGCGCTATATCTGGCGCAAGCACGGTCTGGAAACAGCGTACAAGCGGCTGAAGGCCCTGGAAAAGGAGACCGGCGCAAGCGCGCGCGAACTGACGCAGGGGCAAAAAGCGCTGTTGCGGCGGGGTGACGTGACGCGCAGACTCGCGCGCGTCTCGGGCCGGAGCGCGGCCGGTGCAGACAGCCTGCTGCCGGATGAACGGCGCAGTCACATCCTGCTCGGCGCGGCCGAGCTCTTCGTCAAACACGGCTACAGCGGCACCTCCATGCGCGACATCGCGCAGCGGACGGGTCTGCTGCCCGGATCGATCTATCATTATTTTCCGGCAAAGGAAGATCTGTTCATAGCAGTACATCGCGAAGGTTTTCGCCAGCTCATCGCGCGCGTCGAGGACATCAGCCGCAGCGAAACCGGTCCGTGGCGCCGAATCGAACTGGCTTGCGCAGCGCACATCGAGGCGGCGGTCGGCGACAATTCGATCCACAAGATCACCGGCACCGGCCTGTTCTCGATACACGAGGAAGGCCTGCAGCGGCGCTTGCAGGCGGAGCGCGAACGCTACGACCGGATCTTCCGCAGGCTGGTGGACGATCTCGGTTTGCCGCGCACCATCGACCGGTCGTTGTTCCGGCTGGCGCTGCTGGGCGCGGTGAACTGGGCGCGCGTGTGGTACCGCAAAGGCAAAAAGAACCCCGGGGAAATCGCCCGGAGCATAATTCGAATCTTTCACGGCGATGCAATGCGCCAGCACGGCGCGGCATCGCAGAAATAACGGAGACCTTCAATGAGCGGCGCAGAACGACTGAGTACCGGACAGGCGATCGCGCGATCGCTGGTGCGCAACGGCATCGACACCATCTTCGGCATTCCCGGGGCGCACACCTACGATTTCATCGACGCGCTGTACGAGTGCCGCGAGCAGATCCGCTTCATCGTCACGCGGCACGAGCAGGGCGCCGGCTACATGGCCTACGGCTACGCCAAGTCCACCGGCCGCGTCGGCGCATTCACCGTCGTGCCGGGACCGGGCGTGCTCAACGCCGGCGCCGCGCTGTGCACCGCCTACGGCGCCAACGCCGCGGTGCTGTGCGTCACCGGCAACATCCAGTCGTATCACATCGGCCGCGGCCGCGGCATCCTGCACGAGTTGCCCGACCAGCTCGCAACCCTGCGCGGGCTGACCAAATGGTCCGAGCGCATCAATCATCCGACCGAAGCGGCGGCGGTGGTCGGCGAAGCGTTCAAGCAGCTCACCAGCGGCCGTCCGCGGCCGGTCGCGATCGAGGCGCCCTGGGACGTGTTCGGCGCCAGGGCCCAGGTCGATCTCGACGTGCCGATGCAGGTGCCGCCTCCGCCCGAACCGGACCCCGACGGCATCGCGCGCGCCGTCGCACTATTGCAGGGCGCGAAGAACCCGATGATCACCGTCGGCAGTGGCGCCATCGGCGCGCGCGCCGAAGTGCAGGAACTCGCGCGCCTGCTGCAGGCGCCGGTGACGTCCCACCGCAGCGGCCGCGGCATCGTCGGCGAGGATACGCCTTACGGTTTCTCCTGCGGCGCCGGCTACAAACCCTGGCTCGCGACGGATGTGCT
>JBQMQE010000086.1:3172-16598 GCA_052172655.1 Burkholderiales bacterium | reverse complement strand
ATCCGCTAGGCCAGGGCGTGGCGCGCATCGTTCGGCACGACGCCCTGGTGAGCCTCACTACCTCGGATCAAAAGGTGTACCAGGCGAGCGACGTAGAGAGCTTGACCGCGCAGGTGCTGGGCTGGCGCCTGCCGCTCGCGGGTCTGCCAGACTGGGTGCGCGGCCGCGCGGCCGCCGGCGCGCCGGTGCAAACATGGCGGGACAGCTCGCTGCGCCTGGCCAAGTTGAGACAATCCGGCTGGCTGGTGGAGTTCCTCGAATACAACGAAGCCAATGGATTGCCGGCGCGGCTGCGCCTGTCGCGAGAAGACGTGGAGATCCGGCTGGTGATCGACCAATGGCGGGGGGCACCATGACCTGCTGGCGGGATGCCTGGCCGGCGCCGGCAAAGCTCAACCTGTTTTTGCACGTCACCGGACGCCGTGCCGACGGCTATCACAGCCTGCAGACTGCGTTCCGGCTGATCGATCTGGCCGATACGCTGCAATTCAGCCCGCGCGAAGACGGCAAGGTCTCGCTGCGCCGGCCGCTGCCCGGCGTGCCGCCCGCGCAGGACCTGTGCCTGCGCGCCGCTGCCCTGCTCAAGCATGCGACCGGGCATCAGGGCGGCGTCGAAATCGAACTCGACAAGCGCATCCCCACGGGCGGGGGGCTGGGGGGCGGCAGTTCCGACGCTGCCACCACCCTGATCGCACTCAATCACTTGTGGCGGCTGGGACTGAAACGCGGGGAGCTGCAACGCTTGGCGCTCAAACTGGGTGCCGATGTGCCGCTGTTCGTGTTTGGCGAGAATGCCTTTGCCGAAGGCGTGGGCGAAGTATTGACGACACTTGCGCTTGCACCGGCCTGGTATCTGGTGCTGGTACCGCCGGTGCAGGTGCCGACCGCTGTCGCGTTTGCCGCTCCGGAATTGACACGGGAGGCAAAACCGATCAAAATTACGGCCTTTTTCGACGGGCTGAAACGACGCGCCTTGCGTAATGACCTCGAGCCCGTGGTGTGCAAGCGCTATCCTGAAGTGGCGCGCCATCTGGCCTGGCTGAGGCAGTACGGCGAGGCGCGCATGAGCGGTTCCGGCGCCTGCGTGTTTGCCGAATTTTCCACTGAATCCGCGGCGCTCGCGGTCCATGCGCAGTTGCCGCCGGCAATGCGCGGGCTGGTGGCGCGTGGCTTGGACCGTCATCCGATGTATGCGTTGAGCGAGTAGCCGGGTATAAAAAAAGGGGGCACGCCCCCTTTTATATCGCCCAAGTCTGAGGCTGTTGAGATGGGAGTGTTTTCGTAATCGAGTCATTTTTCGGCTGTTTCCATAGCTTTTCAACAGCCTGTTAAGGTTTTGGGGAGTCGCCAAGTGGTAAGGCACCGGATTTTGATTCCGGCATTCGTAGGTTCGATCCCTACCTCCCCAGCCAGCAATCGATGGACCAGCCCGCGCCGAGAGCCAGGGTTGGGCGGACAGTTCCCGCGCTGATACGACCAGGCTTCAGACATGGCTTACGATCACCTGATGATTTTTGCCGGCAGCGCCAATCCGCAATTGGCTGCTGCGGCGGCGAAACGCCTCAACATCCCGCTGGGCAGCGTCAGCGTCGGCCGCTTTTCCGATGGCGAGGTGATGATCGAACTCATGGAAAATGTGCGCGGCCGCGACTGCTTCGTGCTGCAGTCCACCTGCATGCCCACCAACGACAACCTGATGGAAGTGCTGATCATGATCGATGCGCTGAAGCGCGCATCGGCTGCTCGCGTCACCGCCGCGCTGCCGTATTTCGGCTACGCGCGCCAGGACCGCCGGCCGCGCTCGGCGCGCGTGGCGATCAGCGCCAAGGTGGTCGCCAACATGTTGGAAGCCGCGGGCGTGGACCGGGTATTGACCATGGATCTGCACGCGGACCAGATCCAGGGTTTCTTCAATGTGCCGGTGGACAACATCTATGCCGCGCCCATCCTCCTGGGCGATTTGTGGAAGCACGGCTACGAGGATCTGCTGGTGGTCTCGCCGGACGTCGGCGGCGTGGTGCGCGCGCGCGCGCTGGCCAAGCGCCTGGAGTCGGACCTGGCCATCATCGACAAACGCCGCCCCAAGGCGAACGATGCCGAGGTGATGAACATCATCGGCGACGTCAAGGGCCGCACCTGCGTCATCATGGACGACATGGTGGACACCGCCGGCACTCTGGCCAAGGCGGCGCAGGCGCTCAAGAACGAGGGCGCGGTCAAGGTGCTCGCCTACTGCACCCACCCGGTGCTCTCGGGCGGGGCGGTGGAGCGCATAGCCAATTCGGCGCTGGACGAAGTGGTCGTCACCGACTCCATTCCGCTGCGCGAGGACGCGAAGAAGTGCGGCAAGATACGCGTGCTTTCCGTGGTCGACATGCTGGCGGAAACGATATTGCGCATCAGCAACGAGGATTCGGTGAGTTCCCTGTTCAGCGAGTGAAATAGCTTTTTCAAACGGCGGTACTTGGTCGCGGGGCCGCCATAACCAGGAGTGCAACATGCAAATCGAAGTCAACGCGCAAAAGCGCACCAAGCAGGGCACCGGAGCGAGCCGCCGCCTGCGCCGTGAAGGCAAGACCCCCGGCATCGTCTACGGGGGCAAGGAGCCTGCGGTCGTCATCGAACTCGATCACAACGCGCTGTACCACCAACTGCGCCAGGAGGCTTTCCACGCTTCTGTGCTGACGCTCAATCTGGAGGGAGCGAAGGAGCAGGTGCTGTTGCGCTCGGTCAACATGCACCCGTTCAGGCTCGAGGTCCAGCACATCGATTTCCAGCGCGTCATGGCCGACGTGAAGATCCAGATGAAGGTGCCGCTGCACTTCATCAACGCCGATATCTCTCCGGGGGTGAAGCTGTCCGGCGGTATCGTCAGCCATGTCATGAGTGATCTCGCGATCCGCTGCCTGCCGGCGGACCTGCCCGAGTTCATCGAGGTCGATCTGAAGGATCTGGCGCTGGGCAACATCGTGCACGTCAAGGACCTGCAGTTGCCCAAGGGCGTGGAAGCAATCCTGCACGGCGGCGAGAACCCGCCTGTGGCCGTGGTGCAGATACCGCGCGCGCTGGTGGCGGACGAGGCAGCCGATGCTGCTTTGGCCGAAGCCGCGGTGTCGGCAGCAGAGGTTCCGACCAGCAAGCAGTCCGCCGAACCCGCGGCTGCGGAAAAGGGCGGGGACAAGGGCGAGAAGAAGCCAGAGAAATCGGACAAGAAATAGCAGGCCCCTGGTCCGCTTCGACTACAGGCAGAGGCCAGGGCCTCTGCCTGTTTTTTTAGGGCGGCGTCAACATGCCGATCAAACTCATCGCCGGCCTGGGCAATCCGGGCAAGAAGTACGAGAGCACGCGCCACAACGCCGGATTCTGGCTGGTCGAACGGCTGGCCGCGCAGCACCGGCTCACGCTGAGGAAGGAACCCAAGTTCCACGCATTGGTGGCCAGGCTGGATGCCGCGTCCGGATCGGCGTGGCTGCTGCTTCCCCAGACCTGGATGAACGAATCGGGCGCGGCAGTGGGCGCGCTGGCGCAGTTCCACAAGATCACCGCCGACGAAATCCTGGTGGTGCACGACGAGCTGGATCTGCCGCCTGGAGGCGTGAAGATCAAGCAAGGCGGCGGCCACGCGGGCCACAACGGCCTGAGGGACATTATCGAGAAGCTGGGCACGCCGGATTTCTGGCGCCTGCGCATCGGCATCGGCCATCCGCGCGATGTTGCCGCGAGCGAGCAGGAGGTGGTCGATTTCGTGCTCCACCCGCCGCGCAAGGAAGAACAGGCTTTGATCGACGCGGTGATCGACCGCGGCGTCGCGGTGTTCGACCTGATACTGGCGGACAAGATGGCGGCGGCGATGCACAAGCTGCACACCAAGCCCAAACTTCAAACACCGGAAATTCCAACATAGGCAGGGTGAAATGAACAAGGGGGATTGGTTCCCTTGCTCATCCTTCAAACTGCATCGAGGCCTCAAACATGTCTTTAAAATGCGCTATCGTCGGACTGCCCAATGTCGGCAAATCCACTCTGTTCAACGCGCTCACCAAGGCCGCCATCTCGGCGGAGAATTATCCTTTTTGCACCATCGAGCCCAACGTCGGCATCGTCGCGGTGCCCGATGCGCGGCTGGCGCAACTGGTGGCTATCGCCAAGCCGCAACAGACCATTCCTGCGGTGGTGGAGTTCGTCGACATCGCCGGCCTGGTCGCCGGCGCATCCAAGGGCGAGGGTCTGGGAAACAAGTTTCTCGCCAATATCCGCGAAACCGACGCCATCGCCCATATGGTGCGCTGTTTCGTCGACGACAATGTGCTGCACGTCGCCGGAAAAATCGATCCGCTGAGCGATATCGAGACCATCAACACCGAACTGGCATTGGCCGATCTGGCGACGGTGGAGAAGACCATGGCGCGCTACTCTAAGGTAGCGAAATCGGGCGACAAGGAAGCGCAGCGCATCATGGCGGTGCTGGAAAAGGTGCTGCCGGTGCTCAATCAAGCGCAGCCGGCGCGCAGCCTGGCGCTGTCGCGCGAGGAGCAGCAGGTGCTGCAACCGTTGTGCCTGATGACGGCCAAGCCGGCCATGTATGTCGCCAACGTCGACGAAAACGGCTTCAGCGGCAACCCGTTGCTGCAACGGGTGGAGGAATACGCCAAGGTGGAGGGCGCGCCGGTGGTGGCCATCTGCGCCGCGATCGAGGCGCAGATGGCGGATCTGGAGGACGAGGAGAAGCAGATTTTTCTTGCCGACATGGGCCTGGAGGAGCCGGGTCTCGACCGCCTGATCCGCGCCGGCTACACGCTGCTCGGCCTGCAGACCTATTTCACCGCCGGGCCCAAGGAGGTGCGCGCCTGGACCGTTCACATCGGCGCGACTGCGCCCCAGGCCGCCGGCGTGATCCACACCGACTTCGAGCACGGCTTCATCCGCGCCGAAGTGATCTCGTTCGCCGATTACATCGCCTGCAAGGGCGAACAAGGCGCCAAGGAAGCCGGGAAGATGCGTCTGGAGGGCAAGGACTACGTGGTGCGCGACGGCGACGTCATGCATTTTCGCTTCAACGTCTGACCAAGATCCCGGACTTCGCCGACACTGCTGGTTCAGCGGGAGTGACAGTCGACGATTCGATTTTGACACCGGAGGAGGCTGCTACTGTTGCTACTCTTGCTACCGTCGCCCGGCGCCAACGCTGATCGGTAGCAGAATTAGCAAGGGCAGCAAGGGGTGCCGGGCCGGAAAATTGACCTTTTAATCGCACGGTGGGACAATCCCACCATGATCCTGACCCTCGATGCCAAGCGCCGCCTGACCGTCCCCGCAGGTCTTGCCCCGGCTTCGCCCGGCGATACCTTCGAAGCCCGTTTCGATGCTGAAGAGAACGAGCTTGTGTTCCGCCGCATCGCGGGCACAGGCGACTGGCTTGCCGTGCTGAGTGAGTGCCCGGTGAGCATGGACGATCTGCCGCCTCGCCGGAGGGAGCCCGCGAGGCGCCGGCGGATTTGAACTGGCTGCTTGATACCGATGTAATCTGCCAGCCGGCCAAGCGTCAGGGGGACGCCCGCGTGATCGCCTGGCTGCACCAGGAGCGCGACCGGTGCTTTACCAGCGCCATCGTAATCGCCCAACTTGCATACTGGGTGCGCTCGAAGGAGGGTCGCCAGCGCCGCGATTTGCAGAATTGGCTGAGGCGGCTGGTCGATGCTCTCGGCGGTCGCATTCTCGGCTTCAACGTCTCCGTTGCGCACGTGTGGGCCGATCAGGAGCACCTGCTGGAAAAGCAAGGCAAGCGCATGCCCGTGGAAGACGGCTACATCGCCGCCACCGCGCGGCGTCACGGTCTGACGATCGCCACGGGCAACGACAAGGACTTCCGCCGGCCCGGATTGAAGGTCTTCAATCCCTTCAAGGAGTTGCCGCCTGTCTGAAGCAGCGCAACGCAATGAAAGCGATGCTCAACATCCAAGTGTATTCCAAGAGATCGACATGAAGGCACCGATGAAGGCCAAGCGTGCGCCCAAGCGAGATCTATTCGCAGAATTGAGCGAAGGCATGACGGCATTGGCGCAGATCCGGCTGGGGAAACACTCCGGGACCGTTCGCGGGAGCGGAAACATCTATCGGGACTTTGACGTCCCGGATGCCGACGTTCGCCAGTTGAAGGCGATCCTGGCGGCGGAGATCATCAAGACGCTCGACAAAAAGGGTCCCACTGTAAGAAAGGCGCAGAGTCTCGCCGGGATCGATGCCGGAGATTTCTCGCGCGTCCGCAACGCGGATTTTCGGCGCATCAGCGTCGAGCGCCTCATGGCGATGATCAACGGGCTCGGCTCACGCGTGGAAGTGGCGGTGACGCTGCGACGTGCGAAGGCGAGACACGCGGCGGCGGCGGTCTGAGCCATGAAAAGCGGGTACGAAAGCGGGTACAAAACGCGCCGCCACGGTGACATAGCGAGCAGCGGCGCGGGGTTACCGTCGCAATTGCTGTTTAACGTTTGAACCGGACGCGCTTCGGCCCGGTGTCGCGGCCGGCCCGCCGCGCGAATGGGTGTTTGAACGCTATGAACACCATGCGCGATCAATACGTGCCGGGGTAGGAACCGCCGTCTATGAGGAAATTCTGCCCGGTGACGTAGCTGGCCTGGGCGCTGCACAGGTAGGCGCAGGCATCGCCGAACTCGGCCGGATCGCCGAAGCGGCCGGCCGGGCACTGGGCCATGCGCTCCTTGCGCACCGCCTCGACGCTGACGCCGCGGGTCTTTGCCTGTGCCTCGACGGTGGTGCGAATCCGGTCGGTGTCGAATGAACCGGGGAGCAGGTTGTTGATGGTGACGTTATGTGCCACGGTCTTGCGCGCGATGCCGGCAACAAAACCCGTCAGGCCCGAACGCGCACCGTTGGACAGACCGAGGACCTCGATCGGCGCCTTGACCGAGCTCGAGGTGATATTGACGATGCGGCCGAACTTGCGCGCGATCATGCCGTCCACGGTCGCCTTGATCAGTTCGATCGGAGTGAGCATATTGGCGTCCAGCGCCGCAATCCAGATGTCGCGGTTCCAGTTGCGGAAATTGCCTGGCGGTGGCCCGCCGGCGTTGTTGACGAGGATGTCCGGATCGGGGCAGGCGGCGAGCACCAGGGCGCGACCGGCCTCGGTGGTGATGTCGCCGGCGACCGCGGTGACTTTCACGCCGGTTGCGGCGCGAATCTCCTCAGCGGTCTTCTCCAGGGTTTCCTTGCCGCGGGCGGTGATCACCAGGTTCACGCCTTCGCGCGCCAGCGAAAAGGCGCAGCCTCGTCCCAGGCCCTTGCTCGATGCACACACGATTGCCGTCTTGCCCTTGATGCCGAAATCCATGTTTGTCTCCTAATAGATCATTGCAAAATGAGGGGATGCATTGCCTCAAACCCTGGGTCTTATTGTAACCAGCATTACACCGCCCAGCACCAGCACCGCGCCGGCGATCTGCAGCAGCGTCATGTGCTCTTCCAGCCCGACCCAGCCGAGAAAAATCGTGGTGACCGGACCGGCGGCGCCGATGATCGCGACATGGTTGGCGCCGATGCGCTTGAGCGCTTCGGAGGTCATGAATACCGGCAGCACCGTGCACAGCACGCCCATTGCGGCGGCCAGGCCGTATACCTGCGGCGGCAGGGCCAGCGCCGACAGCGGGCGCAGCAGCAGGAACTGGGCGATGCACAGCACGCTGGCGACGCTGGTCGCATACGCGGTGAAGCGCATCGAACCGATGCGGCGCACTACCTGGCTGCTGGTGACCAGGTAGATGGCGTAGGAAACCGCGCTGCCGAATACCAGCAGCGCGCCCAGCAGCAGGTTGCGATGCTCGCCACCGAACGCGCGCGACAGCACCAGCGCCAGGCCGGCGTAGGAAACGAGCAGCGCGATCACGTCGCGCGAGCTGACGCGCTTGCCCAGGAACAGCGCCGACAACAGCACGGTGATGGTCGGGTAGAGGAACAGCATCAGCCGCCCCACGCCCGCACTGATGTACTGCAGGCCGAGAAAATCGAGGAAGCTCGCCAGGTAGTAGCCGAGGAATCCGAGGAACAGCACGGTCCACAGGTCGCGGCGGGTGAGCGGCGCGCTGGCGCCGGCGCCGTCGCGCTTCAGCCACAGGGCCGCGGCGACGAAAAACGGCAGCGAGAACACCATGCGCAGCGCGAGCAGCGTGACCGGATCGGTGACATAGGCATAGGCGAGCTTGATCAGAATCGGCCGGAAGGAGAAGGAAACGACACCGGCCAGCGCCAGGGCGATGCCCCAGGCGCGATAGGACGAGGTATTCACCCAGCGTCGCAAACAGCGGGTCGGCAAGTCCTTGCCGCACGCAGGCGCAGCTTCGATTTGCCGGATTTGTCGACGAGTAGCGGCAGAAGCATGGAATTGTAGGCTATCGAGGGCGGCAGGCGCGGGCGCAATGCTAAAATTATAGACTTCCGGAAGCAATCGAGGCGGCAATCATGGCGGGACATTCCAAGTGGGCCAACATCAAGCACAAGAAAGCGGTCACGGATGCCAAGAGGGGCAAGATCTTCACCCGCCTGATCCGGGAGATCACCGTGGCGGCGCGCATGGGCGGCGCCGATCCCAACATGAACCCGCGCCTGCGCCTGGCGATCGAAAAAGCGCGCGACGTGAACATGTCCAAGGACAACATCGAGAATGCGGCCAAGCGCGGCGCCGGCGCGCTAGAGGGCGCCAACTACGAGGAGGTGCGCTACGAGGGCTACGGCATCGTCGGCGCGGCGGTGATGGTCGATTGCCTCACCGACAACCGCACCCGCACGGTGGCCGATGTGCGCCACGCCTTGGTCAAGCACGGCGGCAACCTCGGCACCGACGGCTCGGTAGCTTTCATGTTCAAGCACTGCGGCCAGTTCATATTCGCCCCGGGCACGAGCGAGGACAAGGTGATGGAGGCGGCGCTGGAGGCGGGCGCCGAGGACGTGCTCAGCAACGAAGACGGATCGGTCGAAGTGATTTGCGCGTACAGCGACTTTTCCGCGGTAAAGCAGGGCCTGGAGCAGGCGGGTTTGAAGCCGGAGCTGGCCGAGATCACGATGAAACCGCTCAGCGAAAACGTGATCAGCGGGGACGATGCGCTGCGCATGCAAAAACTGCTCGATGCGCTGGAGGCCCTCGACGACGTGCAGGAGGTCTATACCACGGCGGTGATCGACGATTAGGCAAGCCGCGCAAGGCTATAATCAGCCGATGGCCGAAAACACCATAACCATACTCGGCATTGATCCAGGCTTGCGTATTACGGGTTTTGGCATCATCCGCAAGAACGGCAGCAAGCTTGCCTATATCACCAGCGGCTGCATCAAGGCACAAGAATCGGACCTTCCCGGACGGCTCAAAACCATACTGGAGGGTCTGCGCGAGGTGATCCAGCAGCATCAGCCGCAGCAGGTCGCGGTCGAAAAGGTGTTCGTCAACGTCAATCCGCAATCCACGCTGCTGCTCGGCCAGGCGCGCGGCACGGCCATTTGCGCAGCGGTGCTGGAGAGCCTGCCGGTGGCCGAATACACCGCTTTGCAGGTGAAGCAGGCGGTGGTGGGCAACGGCCACGCCAAGAAGGAACAGGTGCAGGAGATGGTGCGGCGCCTGCTCGGCTTGGCCGGCAATCCCGGCGCGGATGCGGCCGATGCGCTCGCCTGCGCCATCTGCCATGCGCATGGCGGCCAGGGACTGGGCTCGATTGCCACGGCGGGATACCGCGTGAAGAGGGGTAGGCTCGTATGATAGGACGCATCGGCGGAACGTTGGTCGAGAAGAACCCGCCGCAGATCATGGTGGACGTTCAGGGGGTGGGGTACGAGATCGACGTGCCCATGAGCACCTTCTACAACCTGCCCGACGTGGGCGAGCGGGTGACGCTGTTCACGCATCTGATCGTGCGCGAAGACGCGCATCTGCTCTACGGCTTCGCCAGCGAGTCCGAGCGCAAGGCGTTTCGCCAGTTGCTGAAAATCAGCGGCGTCGGCGCGCGCACCGCGCTGTCCCTGCTCTCCGGCATGAGCGTCGCCGAGCTGGCGCAGGCGGTGGTGATGCAGGAATCCGCAAGGCTGACCAAGGTTCCCGGCATAGGCAAGAAGACCGCCGAGCGGCTGCTGCTCGAACTGAAGGACAAGCTGGGCGCCGAGCTTACCGCGGGGGTGGCGGTCAACCGTGCCGCGCCGCTGGGCGGCGATGTGCTGAATGCGCTGTTGTCCCTGGGCTACAACGAAAAAGAGGCGCAATACGCGCTCAAGCATTTGCCCGAAGGGCTCTCGGTGTCCGAGGGCATCAAGCAGGCATTGAAGCTGCTGTCCAGGGCGTGAGAGCGGTAAGATAGCGCATGGCCATCGAAATCGACCGCCTGATTGCCGCCGATCCCGCCTCGCCGCAGGAGGAGGCGCTGGAACGCGCGCTGCGGCCCAAGGCTTTGTCGGAGTACGTCGGCCAGGAGAAGATTCGCGGCCAGCTCGCGATATTCATCGAGGCGGCGCGCCAGCGCGGGGAGTCGCTCGATCACGTGCTGCTGTTCGGCCCGCCGGGTCTGGGGAAGACGACGCTCGCGCACATCATCGCGCGCGAAATGGGGGTCAACCTGCGTCACACCTCGGGGCCGGTGCTGGAGCGCCCGGGCGACCTGGCCGCGCTGCTCACCAACCTCGAGCCGAACGATGTGCTGTTCATTGACGAGATCCACCGCCTGTCGCCGGTGGTGGAGGAAATCCTGTATCCGGCGCTGGAGGATTTCCAGCTCGACATCATGATCGGCGAGGGTCCGGCGGCGCGCTCGGTCAAGCTCGATCTGCCGCCGTTCACGCTGGTCGGCGCCACCACCCGGGCCGGCATGCTTACCAACCCCTTGCGCGACCGCTTCGGCATTGTCGCGCGGCTGGAGTTCTACACCGCGCTGGAGCTGCAGCAGATAGTGAGCCGCTCCGCCGGCCTGCTCAAGGTCGAGGTCGCCGCCGAAGGCTCGCTTGAAATAGCGCGGCGCTCGCGCGGCACGCCGCGCATCGCCAACCGGCTGCTGCGGCGGGTGCGCGACTACGCCGAAGTCAGGACGAGGAGCGGCGTGAGCCGCGAGGTTGCGGACGCGGCGCTGCAGATGCTCGACGTGGACGCGCTGGGCCTGGACCTGATGGACAGGAAGCTGTTGCTGGCGGTGATCGAGAAATTCGCCGGCGGACCGGTGGGCGTGGACAATCTCGCCCATGCGATCGGCGAAGAGCGCGACACCATCGAGGACGTGATCGAGCCTTTTCTGATCATGCAGGGCTATTTGCAGCGCACGTCGCGCGGGCGCGTCGCCACGGTATCGGCTTATCGCCATTTCGGCCTGGCGCTGCCGCACGCCAGCGCGAACGGCGATTTGTGGAACGGTCCGGGCGAATCCTGAAGCCGAAACGACTAACAATCCGCAGCAAAAGCTATTTTGCTGCGATCCGACTTAGGGGAGCATGAGGGGCGATATCCCCTCATATTGTAATGAACTCGAAGTCTTTTTCCTGGCCGGTGCGCGTCTATTACGAGGACACCGATACCGGCGGCGTGGTGTATTACGCCAATTACCTGAAGTTCTTCGAGCGCGCGCGCACCGAATGGCTGCGCGGCTTCGGCCTGAATCAGGATAAACTAGCGCAGGAGGAGGGTCTGATCTTCGTGGTGCGGCGGGCGCTGCTCGATTTTGTCCGCCCGGCGCGGCTGGACGACTTGCTCGAAATCACGGTTGAACCGCTGAAGCTCGCACGTGTCTATGTGGATTTGGCGCAGGAAGCGCGCTGCGGCACGCAAGTGCTGGCGCGCGCCGAGATCCGGGTGGCCTGCCTGAACCAGCGAGGTTTCAAGCCCTCTCCAATACCGCAATTCCTACGCGAGTCGCAAAAAAAATGAACGTAACCCAGGACCTGTCGATACTTTCCCTGATCACCAACGCCAGCGTGCCGGTGCAACTGGTGATGGTGTTGCTGCTGTCGGTCTCGTTCACGAGCTGGCTGTTCATTTTTCGCAAGCTGTTCGCCATCCGGCAGGCCGGGACCCAGACCGAGAAATTCGAGCGCGACTTCTGGAGCGGCAGCGACATGAACGGCTTGTACCAGAGCGCGGTCAACGACCGCCACCGCGCCGGCTCGCTCGAGCGCATATTCGAGGCGGGTTTCCGCGAATTCGCCAAACTGCGCGCGCAGCGCGGCGCCGACCCCAGCATCCCGGTGGAGGGCGCGCGCCGCGCCATGCGCGCCACTTATCAGCGCGAGATGGACAACCTGGAGCGGCACCTCTCGTTTCTCGCCTCGGTCGGCTCGGTCAGCCCCTACGTCGGCCTGTTCGGCACGGTATGGGGCATCATGAATTCGTTTCGCAGCCTGGCCAACGTCAACTCGGCGACACTGGCGCACGTCGCGCCCGGTATCGCCGAGGCGCTGATCGCCACCGCCATCGGCCTGTTCGCCGCGATCCCGGCGGTGGTCGCCTATAACCGCTACGCGCACGATATCGACCGTCTTGCCATCCGCTTCGAGAGCTTCATCGAGGAGTTTTCCAACATCCTGCAGCGCCAGTCCGGCGTGGGCAAATAGGGAAGCGGGCGATGCCGCGTTCGCGCCGCGCCATGAGCGAGATCAACGTCGTGCCCTACATCGACGTGATGCTGGTGCTGCTGGTGATATTCATGATCACCGCGCCGCTGGTGAATCCGGGCGTGATCGAGCTGCCTTCGGTGGGCAAGTCCTCGCAGCCGCCCGAGCTGCCGCTGGAGGTGGTGATCAGGGCCGATGCATCGCTGTTGCTGCGCGAGAGGAGCAAAACCGCGGCGCGCGAGCGCGTGGTGTCGAGCGCCGAGCTGGTCGCGGCGTTGCAGGAAAAGCAAAAGACCCATCCGGATCAGGCGGTGGTGATCGCAGCGGACAAGGACGTGCGCTACGACGCGGTACTCAAAGTGATGGATGAGCTGCAAAAGCAGAATGTGCGCAGGGTCGGGCTGCTGGTGAAGCCCGCGGCACGATGAACGTAGCGGCCGGTGCGCTCCCGTACGAGGAGCCGGGCAAGATCCCTTCCGCCGTTCTCGCGGTGCTGGTGCACCTGCTGCTGGCGGTGTTCCTGTTCTTCGGCGTGCACTGGCAGAGCCGGCAGCCGGAGGCGATAATGGTCGAGTTGTGGAACAGCCTGCCCGCGCCTGCGGTGCAAAAGGTCGAGCCCAAGCCGCAGATCAAGCCCGCGCCCGCTCCCCAGCCCAAACCCGAACCGAAACCCGAGCCGAAACCCGAACCCAAGCCGGAGCCCGAAGTCGAGAAAGCGGTCGAGCCGCCCAAGCCCGACATTGCGCTGGAAAAGAAGAAAGAAGTTAAAAAGGAAGTGCCAAAAAAGGCGGAGCCCGAGCCGAAAAAGGCGGAGCCCGAGCCGAAAAAGCCGGAGCCC
>JBQMQE010000086.1:0-3072 GCA_052172655.1 Burkholderiales bacterium | reverse complement strand
CGGAGCCCGAGCCGAAAAAGCCGGAGCCCAAGCCGAAGCAACCGGAACCCAAGCTCAATCTCGACCGCAGCAAGGACATACGCGCGCAGCTCGAGCGTGAGTCTGCGGCGCTCGACCAGCAACTGGAGAAAGACCGAATCCTCGATCAGATGCGGCGCGAGGCGGCAATGTTCGCCGCGAAAGCCGACGCGGCGTACATCGGCAAGCTCATCGGCGCGATCAGGAGCAACATCGTGCTGCCGCCGGATATCGCGGGCAATCCGGAGGCGATTTTCGATGTGGTGCAACTGCCCACCGGTGAAGTCATTTCGGTCAAGTTGCGCAAATCCAGCGGCCACAAGGCTTACGACGCTGCGGTGGAACGGGCCATTTTCAAGGCTTCGCCCCTGCCCAAACCCGACCGGCCGGAGCAGTTCCGGCGCAGTCTGGAAATTAAATTCAGGCCGCTGGACTGAATCCGGCCCCCGACACTATGGGTATAATCCCTTGAACATCTTTTCAGGACCCCGCATGCGATTTGTGTTCCGTTCCGTCTGCTTGCTGCTCGCGCTCGTTTGCTCCAGCGCGCAGGCGCAGCTCTCCATCGAAATCACCGGCGGTGGCGCCAACCAGATCCCGATCGGCGTGCTGCGCTTCGCCGGTGAGCAGGTATTGCCGCAAAACATCAGCGATATCGTCGAAGCCGACCTGCAAAGGAGCGGACGCTTTCGCATGCTGTTCGCCGGCAGCGTCCAGCCGCTGCCGACCGAGATGGCGCAGGTCAATTTCGAAGACTGGAAGAGCCGCAGCGCCGACGCCTTAGTCATCGGCAGCGTGGTGCGCCTCGCCGACGGCCGTTTCGAGGCGCGTTTCCGCCTGCTCGACGTGCCCAAGCAGTCCCAAATCGGAGGTGTTGCGTTCACTCTGAACGCGCAGCAGGTGCGCGCGACCGCGCACCGCATCGCCGATATGGTCTATGAGAAGCTGACCGGCGACCGCGGCGTGTTTTCCACGCGTATCGCTTATGTGGTGAAGCAGGGGAGCCGCTACGAGCTGCGCATCGCCGATGCCGACGGGGTGGGCGCGCAGACCGCGCTCGCCTCGCGCGAGCCGATCATTTCCCCCGCCTGGTCGCCCGACGGCACGCGCCTCGCCTACGTCTCGTTCGAGAACAAGAAGCCCGTGGTGTACGTGCATTCGCTCGTCTCCGGGCAGCGCCAGGCGGTGGCGAATTTCAAGGGGTCCAACAGCGCGCCCGCCTGGTCCGCCGACGGCAAGCAGTTGGCGGTGGTGCTGTCCAAGGACGGCGGTTCGCAGATCTACTTCATCGGCGCCGACGGCAGCAACCCGCGCCGCATCACCAACTCCGGCTCGATCGACACGGAACCTTTTTTCACGCCGGACGGTCAATCGATATACTTTACCTCCGACCGCGGCGGCAGTCCGCAGATTTACCGCATGAGCGCGAGCGGAGGCGAGGCTACGCGCGTGACTTTCGACGGCAGCTACAACGTATCGCCGCGAATTTCGAGCGACGGCAAGACCCTGGTCTATATTGCGCGCGACGGCGGACGTTTTCAGCTCAAATCGCTCGACCTGGCGAGCGGGCAGGGGCAGGCGCTCACCGACGGGCAGCGTGATGAATCGCCTAGCTTCGCGCCCAACGGCAAGATGATTCTGTACGCTACCCAGAACAACAACCGCGGCTCGTTGGCAGCGGTTTCGAGCGACGGCAGGGTGAAGCAGCGCCTGTCGGTGCAGGCGGCGGATGTGCGCGAGCCGGCTTGGGGTCCGTTTTTCAACAACTGAATAATCATAAGGAGATGGGAATGAGGAAATTGCTTGCTTTGGTGGCGGCAGCGGCTCTGCTTGCGGGTTGCGCCGGCACCCCCGAAATGGAGTCCAAGGCCGGGGTCGAGGACCGCACCCCGACGACGGCTGTCCCGGCCCAGCCGGGCATATCCACGGTGACGCCGGTTGGACCCAAAGGGGATCAGCTGCCCAATGCGCTCAAGGACCCGAACAACATCCTGTCCAAGCGCAGCATTTTCTACGACTATGACAAATACGACGTCAAGGACGAGTACAAGCCGCTGCTGCAAGCGCATGCGCGTTATCTCGCGCAGAACCGCAACGCCAAGATGCTGATCCAGGGCAACGCCGACGAGCGCGGCAGCCGCGAATACAACATTGCGCTGGGACAGAAGCGCGCCGACGGCGTGAAGAAGCTGCTGCTGCTGATGGGCACACGGGAAAGCCAGATCGAATCGGTGAGCCTGGGCGAGGAAAAACCGCGCTGCACCGAGAACACCGAGGCTTGCTACAGCCAGAACCGGCGCAGCGACATGCTCTACGGCGGCGAGTACTGATAGGTGAAGCTGCGCGCCACGCTGTTGCTGGGACTTTGCCTCGCGGCCGGCGCTGCGCGCGCCGGCATGTTCGACGATGAGGAGGCGAGGCAGGCGGCCGCCGCGCTGCGGGTCCAGGTCGAGGCTAACCAGAAAGCGGCCGAAGAGCGGCTGGCCAGGATCGAAACCCTGGTGCAGGACCGCTCGATCGATCTCGCCAGGCAGATCGATGAGCTGAAGCAGGATCTGGCGCGCATGCGCGGCCAGATCGAGGTGCAGAGTCACCTGATCGATACCTTGGACCGGCGGCAGAAGGACCTCTACGTCGACCTGGACGCGCGTCTGCGCAAGCTCGAAGCGAGCGCCCAGGCGCAGGAGAAGCAGGCCGCCAGCGCGCCCGATCCGGTCGCCGAGGGCAAGGCCTACGAGGCGGCGCTTAATCAGTTCAAGCTCGGCAACTACCAGGCTTCGGTGGCCGCATTCCAGAGCTTCCTCGCCACCTATCCCGATAGCCAGCAGGTTTCGAGCGCGCAGTACTGGATCGGTAACGCCTACTACGCGCTGCGCGATTACAAGGCGGCGATTGCCGCGCAGCAGAAGTTGCTCGAGTCCTGGCCCGACAGTGCGAAGGCGCCGGATGCCCTGCTCAATATCGCCAGCAGCCAAGCCGAGATGGGCGACACGCGGGCGGCGCGCGACACCTTGCAGGCGGTGCTGAAGAAATATCCCGGCACGCCGGCGGCGG
>JBQMQE010000085.1:0-16842 GCA_052172655.1 Burkholderiales bacterium | reverse complement strand
GGCCGAGCCCCGACTCGTCGCGCATACTTGCCGTGATCAATCCGATCTACAACGCGCCCTCCTGCTACCAGGCGAACTGCCATGCACATGCGAGAGACAAGATGGTGCTGGGGGTGCTTGATGTAAAAATGGACTTGAAAGATGTGGATCGGCAGATTGAAGAGAGCAAATTCAGACTGATCATCTTTGCCGTAATCGCGATCCTTGCGTTAAGCGCCTCCATCGCCTATTTCGTCAGAAGATGGATCGGCAAACCCGTTGGCGAGCTGGTAAAGGCAACCAACGAGGTAAGCGCAGGGAATTTGAACTACACCATAGACAACCCCGGCGAAGATGAGCTCGGAACCCTGGCGAAGTCCTTCAACAAGATGACCAAGAATTTGGCCGAAGCCAAGATGCAGCTTTTTCAGTCGGACAAGATGGCTTCGCTCGGGCGGCTTGCGGCAGGAGTCGCGCACGAGATCAACAACCCGCTTACGGGTGTCTTGACCTACAGCAGCTTTCTTTTGAAACGGGCAAAGAATGATCCCGAGCTGCGGGAAAGCCTGGAAGTCATAGTGCGGGAAACGATACGGAGCAGGGAAATCGTCAAGGGCCTGCTCGATTTTTCCCGCCAATCTGTTCCAAAAAAGCACAATGCAGATATAAACACGATCCTGAAGAGCGCAATAGACGTCGTTGCCAGTCAGCTATTACTTAAGAAGATCGAGCTTGATGCGCATTTTGATGCGTCTTTGCCGGAAGCAAGGGTTGACGCGAATCAGATTCAACAGGTCGTCATAAACCTGCTGGTCAATGCCGCCGATGCAATTGGAGATAACGGCGGCAAGATTTCAGTCGTTGCGTCATTGCTTTCGCTGTCACCGCATGGCCTGGCACAGATAAAGGCCGCGGTCTGCCCGAAGGGGCATGACCTCATGGACAGCGAATTGAGAATTTACGGGCTGCCGACGGTGAAGGTGAAGGTTACTTCGAATGGGAATGTCGGCATCATAAATCTGGACCCTGTTTATGGCAAACACAGGCACGAGTACGGGATTGAAATTGAGAAGGGAAAAGGCGTACAGGTGTCATGCGCGCAATGCAATACCTCGCTAATCGAGGAGAATGTGAATTGTCCGAAATGCGGGTCACCGGTTTGCTGTTTTGAAGTCCTGTCGCATGGAACGTTCGAAAGCTGCGTCAATCCGGGTTGTGACTGGCAAAGGTGGCAGGCGATGGATGACGCAGGGCGCAAGGATTACATAGAAATAAAGATAGCGGATACAGGGCAGGGAATTCCAAAAGAGGACTTGTCCCGAATATTTGAGCCGTTCTACACCACAAAAGGACAGCACGGAAACGGGCTTGGACTTGCCGTTACCTGGGGAATAATAGATAACCACGACGGAACGATTAACGTGGAAAGCGAAGTCGGAAAAGGAACGACATTTATCGTTCATTTGCCTTTGCAAACATAGTATGGGTGGCAGGTTCCCGCGATGAAAATGCATTGCGGGGAGAGCACAGTCCCGTAGGGCGCGTCGCGCGCGCACTGCTTCTCCAGCGTCATGATTTGATCAAGATCAAGCCCCCTGAACCGTGGCGCCTTACCATACCCGGTTACGGCCTGAACGGCATAATTGGGAGGTATGCATGGCAAGTTCCCACAGAAGAAGCGCGGCGACAGGAGCGAAATTCCGCGCGGACCTGATCATTGCTGCCTGGCTGGCATTGGTAGCGGCGCTGTTCGCTGTTACCAGCCTGGGTGCGAGTGCCGCCGGCCCTGCACTTTCCAAGCAGGACCAGGAATGTCTCGCCTGCCATTCCGCCGATGGGCTTGATAAGAAACTGGCAAACGGGGAAACCCTCTCCTTGCACGTGCAAGCAGAGGCCTATGCGAAATCGGTCCATAGCAAGATCGGCTGTGCTGTCTGCCACAGCAACATCACGCTCGAGAACCATCCTCCGCTCAAGACCGAGATCGCCAGCGTCCGTGCAAACTCGCTAGAGCTGACGAAGGTCTGCACCTCTTGTCACGGCGACGTATTCAAGCTGTACGAGGGCAGTATCCATGCCGCCCTCGTGCGTGAGGGCAACGCGGGCGCACCGATTTGCACCGACTGCCACAGTCCTCATGCGGTGATGGCCAAAGCCGCCTATGACGCGGCAACCGGGGCCCCGTGCAGCAAGTGTCACAGCCCCATCTTCAAGGCCTATGCCGGCAGCGTACATGGCCAGGCCGGCCTGGAGTGCTCCAATTGCCATCGCGCCCACGACGTGAGCCCTGCCACCACGGGCGACCAGCTGAAGAGCGCATGTCTTCAGTGCCACCAAGGCGCACTGGATAGCCATAAGACCTGGCTGCCGAATGCAGGACGACATTTCGACGCAGTATCTTGCCCCGCCTGCCATTCGCCCGAGGCCAAGCGCAAAGTCGACCTCAGGCTTTATGACAATGCGGCGCAACAGCGCGTTGCCGAAACAGAAGGCGTGCCGCAGTTCGAAAGCCGGGCCCGCTTAGCCGACGCGAAGGGTGGCGGCCTGGATGCGATGGCACTGCGCAGCCTGCTGCAGGGATTCAATCGTGAGGGAACAGACAACCAGATTACGCTGCGGGGCCGCCTGGAGGTCAGCACGGGAGTCGAGGCGCATCGGCTCGCGCGCAGTACTGAGGCGATTCGCAATTGTGCCCAATGCCACCAGCAAGGCGCCGATCCGTTCCAGAGCGTCACGGTTTCCATCGTCGGCCCCGACGGCAGGCCGGTGCGCTATGGCGCGCGTCCGGAAGTTCTGAACTCGGTGATATCGGTGGATTCGGTGGGCGGTTTTTACGCCATTGGCGGGACCCGGATTAAATTGCTGGATTGGCTCCTCGCCCTCGCGCTGCTGGGTGGCATAGGCGGGCCGCTCGGCCATTTGACGCTGAACTGGCTGTTCAAGAGGTACGCGAAGAAAATCAGCGGTAAGGACGATTCCTGAAACGCCCCGGTCCAAGGTCGGATCGAGTCCCCGGTCGTCCTGCAAAAGCCGATGCCCCAAAGTAAAAGGAACAACGCAATGCCAAGAATCTATGTTCACCCGCTTCCCGTCAGGATCTGGCACTGGATCAACGCGCTCGGATTCGTGGCGATGCTCGTCACCGGCTTTCAGATACGTTACATCGGGTTGATCGATCTGATGTCGTTCCGGACAGCGGTGGTTCTGCATGAATGGATCGGCTTTGTGCTCATCGCCAATTTCTTCATCTGGCTACTCTTCTACCTGTTTACGGACAAGATCCGGGTGTATCACCCCGAATTGAGCCCGATGAAGCATTTCCGCGCGAGCTTCCGCCAGGCCATGTTTTACGGCTACGGCATTTTCAAAGGCGAACCCAATCCGCACCACGTCAGCGTCTACCAAAAGTTCAACTCAATGCAGAGCATGAGCTACCAAGTCATCATGCTGCTGCTGGTGCCTCTGCAATTCTGGACCGGGGTGCTGCTGTGGGACGTCAAGCGCTTCTCCGCCATGATTGAAGTGCTCGGGGGCGTGCGGGTGGTGGACACGGCCCATGTGTTGATTTTCATCTTCTTCGCAGGATTCATTCCCATGCACATCTACCTTGCGACCCTCGGCCACACCCGCATGGCTCACATTAAGTCCATGTTCAACGGCTACGAGGAAATCGAGGAAGAGCACGGCGGCGGCAAGTGAAGGGAGCGCGCGCCACGAACGGCGTGACCGTGAAAGGCGAGGCCGGTTACTAAAGAAAATAACGGGTATTCGCCGGTTTGAGAAGAGGCGGGGATCTCCCCGCCTTTTTTCGCGCGTCGACAGCGATGACAAAATTTCTGCGAAACGCCGCTGGCTCGTCGCATTCAAGCTGCGGCAGCCTGCCGTGTGTTCCCCTTTTCCCTATTCGACTTCATGCTGTCGAAAAAAACGCCGGGGGGCATTTCGCCCCCCGGCGCCTGCCTTGCGCGACCCGTGACGCGCCGCTATTGCGTATCGGAGTGGTCAGCCAGGGCCTTGGCGCCGAGCTTGCCCCAAGCCTGGAAACCGAACCAGAGCAGCATGCCGAGTCCTACGATGGGCCCGACGATGACATATACGAGCCCGATGAAAGGCGCCGCGAGGAACACGGCGGTGCTTTTCGCCACGCTCGAGGTCGCGCTCGCCGGCCGCAGCATCGCCGCCTCTTCGGATTTTTTCTGTTGCGCCTGGATCGCCATCCAGGCGAGCATGCCCAGTCCGACGATGGGGAAGGCAAGGATATATGCGAGCCCGACGAAAGGCGCAGCGAGGAACAGCGCGATATTCTTGACGACGCGTGCGACACTCTGCGCCCGGCCCTGTTCGGGAATGGCGGCGGGCTGCATTTCGACCGCGGCGGCGGCCGCGCTCTGCGCCGTTGCGCTTGATTCGGACAGGGCTTTTTCAGCGCTGTTCTCTATCATTTCCGGCGAAAGCGGTTTGCGCAGGAACCCGGACACGCCCGCCGCCTCGGCCCGGGCTTCATTGCCGGGCGAACCGTAGCCGGTGACTATGACGACCGGCAGCCACGGGCGCCGTTGTTTCACTTGCTCGGCCATTTCGAGGCCGCTCATTCCCGGCATCTTGATGTCGGTGAACACGACGTCATAATTTTCCGTCTCGAGTTTGTTCAGCGCCTCCGCGGCGCTGCCCGCGGTAATCACCGCGTAGCCTTTTCCGGAAAGAACCCGGTCGAAACTCTTGCCGACCACCGGGTCATCGTCGACTACCAGAACTTTGCGTAAGGCACTCATGACATTCTCCTTGTGTTTCAATTAGTGAAATTGCTGGTTTTCCAACTGGAACCGGTAGCTGCATCCGATCCCGTTCTATCCTTGTGCAGCGCCCATTTCTTCTGGGTCATGGCGCCGTTCGCCACATTGATTACTTCATCCGGACCTATCGGCTTGGCGAGGTAGTCGTACGCCCCCAGGCGCACCGCCTCCTTGGCCGTGTCTACGTTCGGGTATCCCGTGATAATGACCACTTCGGTCTCGGGCCACCTCTGTTTGATTGTCTTCAACACCGCCATGCCGTCCATTCCCGGCATGCGCAGGTCGAGCAGAACCACATCGGCGGGACGCCGCTCCATCACGCCCAAGGCTTCTGTCCCGTTCTTGACCACCTCTACGTCACAGTGAACGCTCGCCAGCGTCCTGATATGGCTAAGGCGCACCACTTCTTCGTCGTCCACCACCAGAATTTTGGTTTTTTCGTCCATTTTGATCACCTCGCTTGCGTCCTATTAACCTTAGCAATGCAACGTCCATGCCAGAGACGAGACGCGCAACAATTTATGGTGTGTCATCAGTTACTTAAGCTGCGAAATTGGCCTGGTGGCCGCGGTCCTGGGGATTCAAGCGCTTGCTCTGAAGAACATTTAATTTGTACACGCGCGCGCAACGAAAACAATTAGCGCTTATTTTTCAATTAGATAAATTGAATCGCGGCGAGTATTTCGGGTATACATCCGACCTGGAGAGAAGAATGCAGGTAGGGAAGCGCGGCTTGATGTCTCACGCGCCGCCTCGCACGGCTGCTCGCCCAAGGCCAAGTCGGGCACGCTGCGACAACTCGCTGTAGCTGCCGCGGCAGCCGCAGGGATATCAGGCGGCCGTGCTACGCGCCATCGCTATGGTGCGGTGGCTTTGGGATATCCGGCAGTGTCCAGCGCCTCGCTCCAGCCTTGCTCTGCGTAACCTTTCTGGACGCTGACGCCGACAACCATAACCGGCACTTGGGGTGCGCCGGCGAGTTTTGTCAGTTCGTCTATTGCACTTTGCGTGGCAACGACTTTTTGCGTGAAAGGCACGCCGCGCTTGTTCAGATAGTCGAGCCCTTGTTTGCACGGATCGCCACAGTTTTCGGAGGTATAAACGGTCACCGGGAAGTTTTCTACCGCCTGTTGCAGCGCGTAAGACTGCTGCGCAGGGGCGGCGCTGCGGACCCGGTTTTTCTGTTCCACGTTTTTGGCGGTGGCGGGGGGCTGGGCATCGGTGTAATGCACCTTGCCGCTTTCATCGGTCCAGCGGTAGAGCTGGGCCTGCGCGGCAAGGGCGAATGCGAGGAGACTGAATGCAATGGGTATGCGCATGGAGCACCCCGACAAGAAGATGTTATTCTGGCGTGCAACAAGGTCGGCGGACTCAAGCGGCTGTATCGCCTTCCTGCCACTCCCGCTCAGAGGCTGTAACAATACGAGGGGAAATCCCCTACGGGGACTTGCTTCGCGGCGCCTCCCCCTCGTGCTCCCCTAAGTAAGCCAGTAACAAAATGACTGCTGTTACTGACTCTTAGGCAGTAATCATACCATTGTGCCGCAGCAGCGCATCCACCCTGGGCTCGCGCCCGCGGAACGCTTTGAACGATTCGAGCGCGGGCCGGCTGCCGCCCACAGCAAGGATCTCGTCGCGAAAGCGCTCTCCGCTGCCACGGTCGAGCACGCCGTTCTCCTCGAACAGGCTATAGGCATCGGCCGAAAGCACTTCGGCCCATTTGTAGCTGTAATAGCCGGCGCCGTAGCCGCCGGCGAATATATGCGAGAAATTGTTCTGGAAACGGTTGTACGCCGGCGGCAGCGCCACCGCGACCCGGCTGCGGATTTCGTCCAGCAGTTGCTGCGGCGTTTTGTCTCCGGCGACGTCGAAATCGTAATGCAGATGCATGTCGAACAGCGAGCATTCCAGTTGTCGCACCGTCTGCATCCCGCTCTGGAAGTTCTTCGCCGCGAGCATCTTGTCATACAGCGCCCGCGGCAGCGGCGCGCCGCTATCCACGTGCGCTGTCATGTGCCTGAGCACGTCCCATTCCCAGCAAAAATTCTCCATGAACTGGCTCGGCAGTTCGACCGCATCCCACTCCACGCCATGGATGCCCGACACGCCGACGTAATCGACGCGGGTGAGCAGGTGGTGCAGGCCGTGGCCGAATTCGTGGAACAGCGTCAGCACCTCGTCGTGGGTGAACAACGCCGGCTTGCCGCCGACCGGGGCCGAAAAATTGCAGGTGAGATAGGCCACCGGAGTCTGCACGCGCTCGCCCAGCCCGCGCCGGCTGATGGCCTCGTCCATCCAGGCGCCGCCGCGCTTGGTGTCGCGCGCATAGGGATCGAGATAGAACTGGCCGAGCAGGTTTCCCTGCGTATCGTTGACGCGGAAAAAGCGTACCGCCGGATCCCAGGCCTCGGCCTGGTCGGGCGCCATGCGCACGCCGAAAATCGTTTCCACCACGCGGAACATCCCTTGCATCACTTTCGCTTCTGGAAAATACTGCTTCACCTCCTGGTCGGAAAAAGCGTAGCGTGCGGCGCGCAGCTTTTCCGAGGCATAAGCGAGGTCCCACGCCTCGATCTGCGCCAAGCCCAGTTCGGCAGCGGCGAACTCGCTCAGCTCTGCATAATCCTTCCTGGCGAAGGGCAAGGCCTTGGTGGCGAGGTCTTCGAGGAATTCGAGCACCTGCTGCGGCGTCTGCGCCATTTTCGGCACCAGCGAGACTTCGGCGTGGTTGGCGTAGCCGAGCAGTTGCGCCGCCTCGTGGTGGAGCTTGAGTATTCGCGTGATCAGCGGCGTGTTGTCGAGTTCGGGCTTGCCGAATTCGCTCGCCCGCGTGACGTAGGCGCGGTACATTTGCTCGCGCAGCTCGCGCTTGGCGGCATATTGCATGAACGGCACGTACGAAGGCGCCTGCAGGCTGAACTTCCAGCCGGACTTGCCATCCTTGTCCGCGGCGGCGCGCGCGGTTTCGATCACGTCCTCGGGAATGCCGGCAAGCTCGCCCCGGTCCCCGACGTAGAGCGCAAATGCATTGGTCGCATCGAGCAGGTTTTCGGAAAACTTGGTAGCCAGATGCGCCAGTTCTTCCGAGATCGCCGCAAAGCGCTGCTTCTTTTCCGGCGACAGCTCCGCGCCGGAGAGCCGGAAATCGCGGATCTCGTTGTCCACGACTTTGCATTGCGCCGGCGTCAGCGCGGCAAATTCGGGTGCAAGCTTCAGCGCCTTGTATCTTTCGAACAACTGCAGATTCTGGCCCAGCTCGGTGTAGTACTGCACGATCTTGGGCTGATTGTCGTTGTAGGCCGCGCGCAGCTCGGGCGAGTCGAGCACGCCGTGCAAATGCCCGACCACGCCCCAGGCGCGCGCCAGCCTCTCGTTTGCGTCCTCGAGGGGCGCCACGAATGCGGCCCAAGTGGGCGGCGTTGCCGGCTGCGTCAAACTATCGATGCAGGCGCGGTTTTCCGCGAGCAGTCGGTCCACGGCCGGCGCTATGTGTTTTGCTTTGATCGCCGCGAAACGCGGCAAACCGGTGAAATCCAACAATGGATTCAGCTCATTCGTTTTCATCTTTTCTTTCGTGGTTCTGGTTGATGCGGCGGCGCGTGGGCGCGAAATGCGCGCGGGGACGCGAAATTCTGAGCTGCGCCGGCAATGCTAACATGACTGGGTCCGGTTGCTATGGACGCATCATGCGAGTGCGGCGGGCCGCGGCCATAGCGGCGCTTGCGCCGCAGCCCGATGCGTGCTGCCTGTATAATATATGCACCCGAGTCTGCAATCCGAAACGCAGGCGGCTTGCGTGTGGCGCTTGCGTGAAATTATTCCGCGTCATTCGACCGCTGGTGGGAACAAGTGTCGCCGCCGCAGCCAAGAAGGAGTTGCCATGTCAGCCGTTCCCGATTTTCCCGCTGCCAACGATCCCGATTCCCTGGAGACCCAGGAATGGCTGGACGCGCTCGAAGCGGTGTTGGAGCGCGAGGGCGCGGAGCGCGCCCACTACCTGCTGGAAAAACTGATCGACAAGGCGCGCCGCTCGGGCGCCTATCTGCCGTACAAGGCGCAGACCGCCTATCTCAATACCATCCCGCCGCACATGGAGGAGCGCTCTCCGGGCGACGCCGCGCTGGAGGACCGCATCCGCGCCTACTGCCGCTGGAACGCGATGATCATGGTGGCCAAGGCGAACAAGGTCGAGGGCGATCTCGGCGGCCATATCGCCAGCTTCGCCTCGGTAGGCACGCTGTTCGGCATCGGCCAGAACCATTTCTGGCATGCGCCCAGCGCCGAGCACGGCGGTGATCTGATCTACTTCCAGGGTCATTCCGCTCCGGGGATCTATGCGCGCGCCCTGCTCGAAGGACGGCTCACCCAGGAACAACTGGTCAATTTCCGCCGCGACGTGGACGGCAAGGGCGTCACCTCCTATCCGCATCCCTGGATCATGCCGGACTTCTGGCAGTTTCCCACCGTGTCGATGGGCCTGGGACCGATCCAGGCGATCTACCAGGCGCGTTACCTCAAGTACCTGCATGCGCGCGGCCTGGCCCACACCGAGAACCGCAAGGTGTGGGCCTTCCTCGGCGACGGCGAGACCGACGAACCCGAATCGCTGGGCGCCCTCGCCATGGCGGCGCGCGAAAAACTCGACAACCTGGTGTTTGTCGTCAATTGCAACCTGCAGCGCCTGGACGGGCCGGTGCGCGGCAACGGCAAAATCATCCAGGAGCTGGAAGGCGATTTTCGCGGCTCCGACTGGAACGTGATCAAGCTGATCTGGGGCTCCTACTGGGACAAGCTGCTGGCGCGTGACAAGGAAGGCATCCTGCTGCGCGTGATGGAGGAGTGTGTAGACGGCGAGTATCAGAATTTCAAGGCCAACGACGGCGCCTTCGTGCGCAAATATTTTTTCGGCAAGCATCCGAAGCTGCTGGAAATGGTGTCGAAGATGAGCGATGCCGACATCTGGCGCCTGAATCGCGGCGGCCACGACCCGCACAAGATCTATGCCGCCTACGCCGCGGCGATGAAGCACAAGGGCCAGCCGACCGTAATTCTCGCCAAGACGGTCAAGGGTTTCGGCATGGGCAAGATCGGCGAAGGCAAGATGGCCACGCATCAGCAGAAAAAAATGGACCTGGATTCCATCCGCCAGTTTCGCGACCGCTTCAATATCCCGATTCCCGACGACAAGCTGGAGGAGTTGCCGTTCTACGTTCCGCCGGCCGATTCGCCGGAGATGAAATACCTGCACGAGCGCCGCCAGGCGCTGGGCGGCTACCTGCCGAGCCGCCGGCGCCGCGCCGACATCGTGCCCGAGGTGCCGCCGCTCGCGGCGCTGGACGCGGTGCTCAAACCCACGGAGCGCGAGATTTCCACCACCATGGCGTTCGTGCGGATTCTCAATGCGCTGCTGCGCGACAAGAGTCTGGGCAAGCACATCGTACCCATCGTTCCCGACGAAGCGCGCACTTTCGGCATGGAAGGCATGTTCCGCCAGCTCGGCATCTATTCCTCGGAGGGCCAGAAATACGTGCCGGTTGACCGCGACCAGGTGACCTACTACCGTGAGGACAAGGCCGGCCAGATCCTGGAGGAGGGCATCAACGAGGCGGGCGCGTTCTGTTCCTGGATCGCCGCCGCCACCTCCTACAGCACGACCAACGTGGTCAGCGTGCCCTTCTACATTTTCTACTCGATGTTCGGGCTGCAGCGCATCGGCGATCTGGCCTGGGCTGCAGGCGACCAGCGCGCGCGCGGTTTCCTGCTTGGCGGCACCGCCGGGCGCACAACGCTGAACGGCGAAGGCCTGCAGCACGAGGACGGACATTCGCACGTGCTCTCCTCGGTGATCCCGAACTGCGTTTCCTACGACCCGACCTTCGGCTACGAGCTGGCGCTGATCATCCATGACGGCCTCACGCGCATGGTGACGAACCAGGAAGACGTGTTCTACTACATCACCGTGATGAACGAGAACTACCCGCACCCGGGACTGCCCGAAGGCGCGCAGGAGGGAATACTCAAGGGGATGTATCTGTTCAAGCCCGCGGCCAGGCACAAGGCGAGGAGCGGCGCGGACCAGCCGCTCAGGGTGCAGTTGCTCGGTTCGGGCACCATCCTGCGCGAAGTCATTGCGGCGGGCGAGTTGCTGGAGCAGGACTGGGATGTGAGCGCCGGCATCTGGAGTTGTCCCAGTTTCACCGAATTGCGCCGCGAGGGCCTTGCGTGCGAGCGCTGGAACCTGCTGCATCCCGCCGAAGCGCCGCGCGCGTCCTGGGTCGAGAAATGCTTGGCGGATCACGCCGGGCCGGTGGTGGCCTCCACCGATTACATCAAGACCTACGCCGAACAAATCCGGCCGTTCATCCCCGGCGGCCGGCCCTATCGCGTGCTTGGCACCGACGGCTTCGGCCGCTCCGACACGCGCGAGAAATTGCGCGACTTCTTCGAGGTCGACCGCCATTGGGTCGCGCTGGCTGCGCTGAAGGCGCTAGCGGACCAAGGCGAGATCAAGGCGTCGGTGGTCGCCGCGGCGATCGAGAAATACGGCATCGATCCGAACAAGCCAAATCCGGCAACGGTGTAAAAGGAACAACCATGTCTAGCATCACGGAAATCAAGGTTCCCGACATCGGCGATTTCAAAGAGGTCGATGTCATCGAGATCCTGGTCAAGCCGGGCGATGCGGTGGCCAAGGAAGCCTCGCTGATCACGGTCGAGTCGGACAAGGCGACCATGGAAATTCCTTCGCCCGCCGCAGGCGTGGTGAAGGAGCTCAGGGTCAAGATCGGCGACAAGGTGGCCGAAGGCAGCATGATCCTGCTGCTGGAAGCGAGCGAAGGCGAAGCTCCTGCGCCGCCTGCATCCGAGGCTGCGCCGATTCCTGCGCCATCCGCCGCGGCGCCGCAGCCTGCCGCGGCGAGCGCCCCCGCGACTGAGCCGGCGGCAGTGCCGATGCCCAAGCCCGCACCGGTGCCGACAGAGCCCGTCGCCGAGGTGCCCGCATTCAAGCCGCATGCCAGTCCTTCGGTGCGCAAATTCGCGCGCGAACTCGGCGCCGACCTGGCCAAGGTGCGGGGATCGGGCCCCAAAGGCCGCATCACCCTGGAAGATGTGCAGGGTTTCGTCAAGGGCATACTGACCCAGGCGCCGGCAGCGGCGCATGGCGCGGCCACGCCGGCGGGCGGCGTCCCATTCAATCTGCCGGAATGGCCGCAGGTGGATTTCGCCAAGTTCGGCCCGGTGGAACTAAAAGCCCTGTCGCGCATCAAGAAGCTCTCCGGCGCCAATCTGCACCGCAACTGGATTTCCATCCCGCATGTGACCCAGTTCGACGAGGCCGACATCACCGAACTCGAGGCGTTCCGCAAGGACAGCGGCGCGGCGAGCGAAAAACAAGGCTTCAAGCTCACCCTGCTCGCCTTCCTGATCAAGGCCTGCATCACCGCGCTGCGCCAGTTCCCGGAGTTCAATGCCTCGCTCGAGCGCGGCGGCGAGAACCTGGTGCTGAAGAAATATTTTCACATCGGCGTGGCGGTGGACACCCCCGACGGCCTGGTGGTGCCGGTGATACGCGACGCCGACCGCAAGGGCGTATATGAGCTGGCGCGCGAGCTGGCGGACGTGTCCAAACTCGCGCGCGACAGAAAGCTCAAGCCCGGCGACATGCAGGGCGGAACCTTCAGCATATCCAGCCTGGGCGGCATCGGCGGCACGGCTTTTACGCCCATCATCAACGCCCCGGAAGTGGCCATACTCGGCGTTTCCAGATCGGCGATGCGCCCGGTCTGGGTCGCCGCGAAAGGCGACGCCGGCCAGTTCATGCCGCGGCTGATGCTGCCGCTGTCGCTGTCATACGACCACCGGGTCATCGACGGCGCGTCCGCGGCGCGCTTCACTTCCTATCTCGCGTCGGTACTGTCCGACATCCGCCGCTCCTTGCTCTAGGGTCCGGCCGCGCCCTACGAAGTGCACACCATCAAACTGAAGCGGGGAGTCGAATGAACGACACGGTCGAGATCAAAGTCCCGGACATCGGCGACTTCAAGGATATCGATGTCATCGAGGTCCTGGTCAAGCCGGGCGACGCGGTGGAGAAAGAGACTTCGCTGATCACCGTGGAATCGGACAAGGCGACGATGGAAATCCCTTCGCCCGCTGCCGGCGTGGTGAGGGAGCTGAAACTCAAGGTCGGCGACAAGGTGTCCGAGGGAACGCTGATCATGCTGCTGGAGCCGGCCGCAGGCGCAGCCGCAGCGGCGCCACAAACCGCGGCAGTGCCGACCGCGGCAGCCGATGTCACCGCTCCGCCTCCGGCAAAAGAGGGCGCCGAAGCCGCGAAGATTCCTCCGGGTGCGGCGCCGGCGGCTGCGCCCGCCGCGGTATCCGGCAGCGCCGACCTGCACGCCGAAGTCGTGGTGCTGGGCGCGGGTCCCGGCGGTTATACCGCCGCGTTTCGCGCGGCCGACCTGGGCAAGAAAGTCGTATTGATCGAGCGCCATGCGACGCTGGGCGGGGTATGCCTCAACGTCGGCTGCATCCCGTCCAAGGCGCTGCTGCATGCGGCCAGGGTGGTGACCGAGGCCGAGGAGATGTCGCGCTCCGGCATCGAATTCGGCAAGCCGAAAATCGACATCGACAAACTGCGCGGCTGGAAGGACGCGGTGGTCGGCCGCCTGACCAAGGGCCTCGTGTCCCTGGCCAAACAGCGCAAGGTAACCACGTTGCAGGGTGTGGGGAAATTCGAGTCGCCCAATCTGATTGCGGTGGAGACGGCCGAGGGCGTGAAGCGCGTTTCGTTCGAGCACTGCATCATCGCCGCGGGCTCGCGCGTGGCCAGGATTCCGGGCTTCCCCTACGAGGACGCGCGCCTGATGGACTCGACCGGGGCGCTACAGTTGGCCGACATCCCGCGGCGCCTGCTGGTGATCGGCGGCGGCATCATCGGCCTGGAGATGGCCTGCGTCTACGACGCGCTCGGCTCCAAGGTCACCGTGGTGGAACTGGCCGATGGGCTCATACCGGGCGCAGACCGCGACCTGATTCGCCCGCTCGCCAAGCGCATCGAGAAGCGCTACGAGGCGATCTATCTCAATACCAAGGTGGCGAAGCTCGAGCCCAAAGCGGAAGGACTGCTCGCCACTTTCGACGGCGAGGTGAAGCCGCGCGAGCAGTTGTTCAACCGCGTGCTGATGGCGGTCGGACGCCGCCCCAACGGCGCTGACATCGGCGCCGAGCATGCCGGCGTCGCCGTCGACGCGCGCGGTTTTATTCGCGCCGACAAGCAGCAGCGCACGAATGTGCCGCATATCTTCGCCATCGGCGATGTCTGCGGCGAGCCGATGCTCGCGCACAAGGCGACGCACGAGGCCAAGGTCGCGGCCGAGACCATCGCCGGGCACAAGGTGGCCTTCGACGCCATGACTATCCCCTCGGTCGCCTACACCGATCCCGAAGTCGCCTGGATGGGACTGACCGAGACCGAGGCGAAGAAGCAGGGCGTAGAGTACGAAAAGGCAAGTTTTCCCTGGGCCGCAAGCGGCCGGGCGCTGTCGATCGGCCGCGACGACGGCGTCACCAAGCTGCTCTACGACAAGGCGACCAAGCGCATACTCGGCGCCGGCATCGTCGGCGTGAACGCGGGAGAGCTGATCGCGGAGCTGGTGCTGGCGCTGGAGATGGGCGCGGACATGGAGGACATAGGCCTCACCATCCATCCGCATCCGACCTTGTCGGAGACGCCTTACTTTGCCGCCGAGATGGCGCTGGGCAGCATAACGGATCTGTACCTGCCGAAGAAACCGTAACGACGCAACAGGAATTGGATTGCCAAATGACTCAGGATGAACTGAAACAGGCAGTAGCGCGCGAGGCGATCAAATACGTGGTCGAGGACGCCATCGTCGGCGTCGGCACCGGTTCGACGGCGAATTGTTTCATCGACGAGCTGGCGAAAATCAAGAGCAGGATCGATGGCGCGGTGGCGAGTTCGCAGGCGAGCGCCGATCGCCTCAAGTCCCACGGCATCCGCGTAGTCGATCTCAACAGCGTGAACGAGCTGCCGGTCTACGTCGACGGCGCCGACGAAATCACCGAGCACCTTGCCATGATCAAGGGCGGCGGCGGCGCGCTGACCAGAGAAAAAATTGTCGCGGCGGTGGCGAAGAAATTCGTCTGCATCGCCGACGAATCGAAGCTGGTCGGGGTGCTGGGGAAATTTCCGCTGCCGCTGGAGGTGATCCCGATGGCGCGCTCGCACGTCGGGCGAGAGCTGGTCAAGCTCGGCGGGCAGCCCGCCCTGCGCCAGGGCTTCACCACCGACAACGGCAATCTCATTCTCGACGTGTACGGCCTCACCATCCTCAAGCCGCTGGAGCTGGAAGCCGAGCTCAACAACATCACCGGCGTGGTCACCAACGGCTTGTTTGCGCGGCGCGGCGCCGACGTGCTGCTGCTGGGCACGGCGGCCGGAGTGAAAACGATCAGGAGGAGATAGCGTCGCGGCCGCCAAGGGCGCAAGACGTAAAGCGAGCGGTAACCGACCTGTCACAATACGCTGTTAGCCTGCCCATCTGATCGGAGTCCCGGAAATGCATGAACATATCTCGAAGCAGTTCGACGCCGAGCTGGAGGCGGTGCGCTCACGCGTGCTGCAGATGGGCGGCCTGGTGGAAGAGCAGATCGTCAAGGCGGTGGATGCGCTCGCCAGCGGCGATATCGCGGTGCTCGATGGCGTGATCGAGGACGATCACCGCGTCAATGCGATGGAAGTCGGATTGGACGAGAGCTGCAGCCATATCATCGCGCGGCGTCAGCCCGCGGCCGGCGATCTGCGCCTGGTCATGGCCATAATCAAGACCATCACCGACCTCGAACGCATCGGCGACGAAGCCGAGAAAATCGCGCGCATGGCAAAGCTGATTCACGGCGCGCAGCGGGTGCACATGCCGCGACTGGAGCTGAAGCACGTGGCGGGCCTCGCTTTGTCCATGCTGCGCAAGGCGCTGGACGCTTTCGCCCGGCTGGACGTCAACGCGGCGCTGGAGGTGGTGAAGCAGGACCGCGGGGTGGACGACGAATTCCGTTCCATCCTGCGCCAGCTCATCACTTTCATGATGGAAGACCCGCGCACCATCACCCGCTGCCTGGAGATCCTGTTCGTGGCCAAGGCGATCGAGCGCATCGGCGATCATGCCAAAAACATGGCCGAGTACGTGGTTTACATGGTGGAAGGCCGCGATGTGCGCCACACGCGGGAAGAGTCGCACATCGAGGGACCGTAGCGGGCGTGCCCGACGCGGCGGCGCCAGGCTTCGGCCAGGCAAGACCTACTTTTGCGGCGGTACGTATCCCGCCGGCGCGTCGGCGCCGCCGCCGAAAAAATGCTTTTCCAGTTGCTCGGCCAGATATTTGCGTGCCGCGCTGTCGGCCAGATTGAGGCGGTTCTCGTTGATCAGCATCGTCTGGTGTTTGATCCACTGCTGCCAGGCTTCCTTGGATACGCTTTCCCACAGGCGTTTGCCCAATTCGCCCGGATAGGGCGGGAAATCCAGGCCCTCGGCCTCGCGGCCGAGCTTGATGCATTTCACCATTCTTGCCATTGCCACAACTCCTGTCGATGCGAGGGGCTATTTTATCCCATTCGGACCAGGCGGGCGGGCTGGGAGGTCCGCGCAATGCGATGGCGATCCGCCGTCACGGCGCCATCCCGAAGCGGCGGGATGCGCTGGTTTGTGCGGGGCCTGCGCTGGTATTTTGAGCGTTCGATCCTTGGCCTGAGGTTCTGCGCGCGGTTGTATGGGTGCGTAGTGCGGGGTTGGGTTTCTGCTTTTCGGCCTAAACGGCCATTGAAGATATGCGGCTTGGACGGCAGCTCAACAATGCGTTGCTGCCGCTCGACGGATCTAGGCGAAGAATCGGCGTGAAGAATTCGAGCGGCAGCTTATCGAATGTTGCTACTCGCACTATCGACCCTGTATAGCCGCCTGTCCAGGTCCAGTGCCCCAGCGGCAGTAATTCAGCGGAAGCGGTCATGCAACGGTAGGTTCGAGTGTTCGCCGGCCCTCAATCAGGG
>JBQMQE010000084.1:0-16845 GCA_052172655.1 Burkholderiales bacterium | reverse complement strand
GCTACAGATATTGTCGGTCACCTTGTTCGAGAAGATGCCCTTGCAGCAAGCGTTTCCGGGCAGCGACTACAAATCCGAACAGGGTGACGATTGCAATCAAATGAATCTATTCACGTTTTAACCGGACAGTAGTGAGATGACATCGTGTTTGCGCACCACTTGGCGCTTGCCGTCCATTTCCATCATGCCCTCTCCGTCGAGCACGTGGTACACCTGTTCCTGCACCTTGTGCGTGTGCAGCGCCACATGCGCCATCGGCTGATAGCAGGAGATGCGATAGTCGATCAGGCGCGAGCGCGCCGTCTCCGGACGCACCAGGGGTTTGGACAGCGCGCCGCCGAAATGGCCGGGAAACTCCTGCCAGGGTACCTCGACCACATTGCGGATCAGCGCAGTCGGCTTCGCTTTGCTTTTCATCTGGTCTCCTTTCTATTTCCCGGGGACATACTTCGCGCCGAACACCGGCTCTTTGTGCGGAATCGGCGGCAGGGCCCAGGCGCCGGTCCCGGGCGGGCGGATGTTGGCGTCGACATGCACGTCGATCAGGCAGGGTTTGTTGAGCGCGACGGCGTGCGCCAGCGCGCCCTTGAAATCCTCGGATTTCGTGACCGTAAACCCTTCCACGCCGGCGGCGCGCGCCCAGGCGGCGAAGTCCGGGTTATAGGGCTTTTGCTCAGGCCCCTGGTAAAAGCCGGTGCCGATCTCGCGCCCGTCGAAATACGCGTACTGAAGATCGCGGATCGCAGCCCAGGAAAAATTGTTCCACACCACCCATATCGCCGGGATGTTGTATTCGACTGCTGTGCAAAGCACATGCGGCACCATGGTGAAGCCGCCGTCGCCGCAAATCGAAACGCAGGGACGCTCGGGCGCCGCGAGCTTCGCCCCCAGAATCGAGCTCGGGCCGAAGCCCATGCCGGAATAGCCCCAGGTGTTGAGCATGGTCTGCGGCCGGCGCGCGCTCCAGAACTGCATGAACCAGTTGTGATGGATGCCGGAGTCCAGCGAAATAATCGCGTCCTCGGGCAGCACGGCGCGGCAATCGGCGACGACGCGCTCGGGCCGCAGCGGCGAGGCATGAATCTCGAAGTTGGGCTTGATGTAGGCCTCCCACTCGGCGCGCCACTTGGCGAGGTCGGCATGCCATGCTCTCAGGCGTCCGGACTTGTCCACCTTGCGCCGGGACAATTCTCCCAGAAGCTGGACGAGGAAAATGCGCGCATCGGCGAGCACGCCCAGATCCGGGGCGTAGTTGCGTCCGATCTCGGCGTGATCGACATCGACGTGTATGAGCTTGGCCTGCGGAAAATTCCAGGAATAGCCCGGCATCCAGGACGAGGAGGAGCGGTCGTCGAAGCGCGCGCCCAGCGTCAGCACCAGGTCGGTGTGGCGCCCGGCCTGGTTCGCCGGGTAGGCGCCGTTCCTGCCGATGAAGCCGAGCGAGAGCGGGTCGCGCATGTCCAGGCAGCCCATGCCGTTGGGCGAACTGATCACCGGGATCTGCAACGCGTGCGCAAATTCGGTCAGTTCCTTGCTTCCCTCGGACAGCGTCATGCCGTGGCCGATAAACATCACCGGGCGCTGCGCCTGCAGCACCAGGTCCAGCGTCTTTTGCACGTCCTCGGGCGAGCCGCCGCTGCGGCGCAGTGGGAAGCCGTGCCATTCGGGCTCCAGCGCTACGTCGGCCTCCTCCTGAAACAGGTTGAACGGGATGTCCACGTTGACCGGGCCGGGCCGCCCGCTGGTCATGGTGGTCACCGCCTGGCGCAGCGCCAGGGGCAGCATGTCCACCCGCGTCGGCTGGAAACTGCGCTTCACCACCGGCCGGATCACGTTCGGGAAATCCGCCTGGTTGTGCCGGTTGAGTTCCTGGAACGGGCCGCGGTTGAACTGCGAAGTCGGCACATTCGCCGTGATCGCGAGCAGCGCGGAGGAATCGGTCTGCGCCACGGCCATCGACATGATCAGATTGGCCGAGCCCGGACCGGTCGAGGTCAAAGTGGCGACCGGCTGATGCTTCACCCGGAAATAGCCGTCCGCCATATGGCCCGCAACCTGCTCGTGGCGCGGCGAGACCAGCTTGATCCTGTCGCGAACTTCATACAATCCGTCGAGCAAGCCGATGTTGCCATGGCCGCAGATGCCGAAGACGTACGGGATTTTTTCTTTTACCAGGAACTCCGAGATGAGCGTTGCGCCCTTCATTATTGGCATGATGCTTTGACCTTCCGAAAGTTATGCGCCCCGTGCGTTTGCCGCAAGGCCTGCAGCAGGTACCCGAGCACAGACGGGCCAGCAGCGCGAGCAAAGGGGATATTTATAAGTCTTCACATAGTCGCATGTCAACCGACATGGTAAAATATAAAGAAATTTGTTCCCGGACCAGAGGAGTTCAGGCGGCGGATGACTCATCCACGCGGCAAGAATCTCCCGACCTCGGGCAATCTTAGGAGTCATCGCCGGCATGTCAATGACGCTCTGGTATTCCCCCGCATCGCCGTTTGTGCGCAAAGTGCTGGTGTTCGCCCATGAAACCGGGCTGGCCGATTCGATCACGCTGGTCCCCGCAGACGTATGGACGCCGGAAACCCGCATCACCAAGGACAATCCCCTGGGAAAAGTGCC
The DNA here is from genome assembly GCA_052172655.1 of Burkholderiales bacterium. Classification (GTDB taxonomy): domain Bacteria; phylum Pseudomonadota; class Gammaproteobacteria; order Burkholderiales; family SG8-39; genus 2-12-FULL-64-23. The sequence continues at coordinate 14,220 of JBQMQE010000084.1, read as the reverse complement.
GGCCCTGGTCACCCCGGACGGCGTCTTCGCCGGGTCCTACCTGTGCTGCGAGTACCTCGATTCGCTGCACGCGGGAGCGCGCCTGATTGCGTCGGACCCGGGCGAGCGCTGGCCCGCGCTGCAACTGCACGCATTCGCCGACGGCATCATCGAAGCCGCGGTCGCCGCCGTCACCGAACAACTGCGCCGGCCGAACGAGTTCGTTTATCAGGGCATGCTCGACCGGCAAAGCGCCAGGATCAATCGCACACTCGATAGAATCGCATCGATGGCGCTACTGCAGACAGCCGACATCGCGACGATCACGCTCGGCTGCGCCCTGGGCTATCTCGACTTTCGCATGCCGCAGTTGCACTGGCGCGAGGGGCGCACCGCGTTGAGCCAGTGGTACGAGCCGTTCTCGGCGCGCAAGTCAATGCAGGCGACGCTACCGCACACCTGATTCCACTTCAGATCAGCAGGCCGAAGCCGGCGATGACCCCGCGAGCCGCCTGCGCGGTGACCGATTTGAGCCCGCGCTTGTCGATGTTGCTTATGTGGACTTCGACGCAGGGCAAGCGCATCGAGCGCAGGCAATCACGCAGCGCGTAGCCGGCGTAGGCGAATCCGGCCGGATTCATCAGCAGGCCATCCACCCCTTCGTCCGCCGCGCGATAGAGACGGCCGATCGCCTCGCCCTCGACATGCGTGTAGTAGATCTCGAGCTCGAAACCGCGTCCGCGCGCATGGCGCTGCAGCAGTTGGTCGAGTCCGGCAGCCGTGGTCGTGTCGTAGATCTCTGGCTCGCGCTTGCCCAGATAGGCCATGTCGGCGCCTTGCAGCAGAAGTATCCTGGTCATTTCAACTTGCCTTTGCCATGAGAATGATGCCGGCCGCGCTGTATCCTTTTCTCGGCCGGATGCGGCGGAAGCGCGAAACTCGCCGACCGACGGCGCCACCGCGCCGACGCGGCCCGGCCGTTTCAGCACGCCCGTCTCCATCCGAGAACCCGCTGCAAAATGAATTCTGCAACGGGCCGATCCAGGGGAGCAGGAGCGCAGGTGGCTCCTCATTTTGAAACGACTGCTAAATTTCGGACAAAGGCGTGGACCGCGCCTTGACATCCTTGAACTTCATCAGCCGGATGACCTCCCCCAGGTCGGCATCAAGGGAATCCAGCCGGTGCTGCGGAAGATCGGCCAAGGCTTGTTGCAGAATTCCGACAAACGGACGCGGCGCCTGCCGCAGGATTTTCGCGCCTTTGGCCGTAAGCTGCAGTTGAACCACGCGGTGGTCCTTGCCGATACGCATTCTCTTGACCAGCGAGAGTTCCTCCAGGCGCCGCAGCATATTGCTCGCGGTCGACAGGTGGACCCCCAGTTCGCGTGCGAGATCGCTCACTTTGAGGCCGGGCGCACCCGCAATTTCCGCCAGCGCCCACAGTTGCGCGCCGCTCAGCCCGCACTCTTGCTCGACCCACTGGTAATGCCGTTTGATCGAGCGCAATAACACCCGAAATTGTTTCAGCACCTCAAGTCGCTTCTTATGTGCGCCTGCCGTCGCCGAGGAAGGCTCGGGCGGTTGCTCTTGGCCTTTGCCGGGATCGCCTGCTGTGGGTTTTTCCATTTCGCTGCGCCGCCGTGGGTAAGGGATCAAAATTCGACACTATTCAAGCCAAAACAAGCCATTAACGCCAATTATAACGAGTCTCAGCGGCACAGCGTACAGGCGGACCGGGGGTGATAATAATAGTATTGCACAATATCATTGTTTGAAATATCATCGCCGCAACGCCGTTCAGATGGTTTTGGGTAGCACGGCATTTCCGTTGAAACCAAGGGATAAGTCCGGTTGCTCGTTTTCGAGGAGGAGAAGGAGGAGGAGGAGACCGCCAGAAGATCAGACCGCATGCGTGAGTGACCGAAAGCGTCACGCGCATCGAGTCTTTGCGGTGAGCGTGGGCGGTCGCCGGTAACTATGCCGGCCGATCGTTCTTGATAGGCTACCGAACTGCGTTCGCTAGCCTATTTTTTTTGGCCCGTCCCTCGGGACACTTCCACAGCCTGTCACCCGCGGTTAGAGAAGTAGCGCCAAACACCCACGGCATACATCACCCCGAATGCCACCAAAGCCGCAGCGGTCACGGCGAACAAGCTGCCGAGCCCGAGCGCGAATGTGCGCGTCGCGAGCGTGCACCCTGCCGCAATTATCAGAATTCGCACACTGACGCACAGCAGCGGCCACAGCATGCGTCCGGTGCCCTGAAAGGAAAAGTACAAAGCCATCCCCAGCCCGAGGAACGCATAGCTCGGCCCGGCGATGTGAAAATATTGCGTGGCGACGGCGAGCACATCGGGATCCTGCGTGAACATGCCGGCCCATAGCCAGGGAGCGCTGGTCACCGCTGCGCCGATCGCGCCGCAGACGGCTGCGGCGAAAAGTCCGCCGGTCCAGGCAATTTTGCGCGCGCGCTCGATCTGGCCGGCGCCGACATTGGTGCCGACCATGGCGACGAGCGTGGCCCCCAGTCCGAACACGATGGGTATCTGCAGGTACTCGAGGCGCGCGCCTATGCCATATCCGGCAAGAGCAGCAACCCCGTAGACGCCGACGAAGCCGGTGGTCACGGCGACCGCAGTATTGATCAGCGCCGCATGCACACAGGCCGGCACGCCGACTTTCAGAATCTCGGCAAAGTAATGCCACGCGGGGCGACACGGCTGCAGCGAAACCAGCGTAGCGCCGCGCAGGATGCGCCAGCCGAGGATTGCGCACCCGGCGAAATAGTAGGCAACCAGCGCCAGCGCCGCGCCGCGCAACCCCAGGCCCGGCACCGGCCCGGCGCCGAAAATGAGCAGGGGCGACAGCGCGATCATGATGACCGCTCCGGTCACCATGACCACGGCGGGCGTGCGCATGTCGCCGCTGCCGCGCAGCACATTCGCCAGGCTGTTCGTCAACCATACAAACACCGCCCCCCCGAACACGATGTTTGAATATTCGAGCGCGTTGGAGAGGCTCGCGTGCTGCCCTCCCAGCAGGTGATACAAGCCTGGGCCGAAAACCAGCGCTACGATGGTGAAGCCCGCGCCCAGCGCCAGCGCTATCAGCACCGCGTGCCAGGCGAGCGCGTCGGCATCGGTTTTCCGGTGGCCGCCGAGGGCCCTGGCGATGGCCGACGAGATGCCCCCGCCCATGGCCCCGGCCGACATCATCTGCATCAGCATCACAATCGGGAACACGAGCGTGACGCCGGCCAGCGCGTCCGTACCCAGGCGCCCGACGAAATAGGTCTCGGCAACGTTGACGGCCGCCTGCGCGCAGACCAAAGCCACGTTTGGCACCGACAGGAGCAGCATCGTCGCCAGGATCGGCCCGCCAAGCAGCCGTGTGCGCGCGTCAGGCGGCGATGCGGGATGGGCAGTGCGATTTGGCGGGCGCAGCATGAGCGGCATTATTACAGAGATACAGCATCCGGCACGGACCCGGACAAACCGCAGCAGCCGGATCCCGATTCACCGAGGGCGCAGAAAATGGCGGACAATTGCGCAACTGTGGGGCAACTGCGGGGCTACTGCGGGGCTACTCCGGGGCTACTCCGGGGCTACTCCGGGGCTACTCCGGGGCTACTCCGGGGCTACTGCGGAGGCAGCCGCGCCGCCATCGGCCATTTTTATTGAGGAGAACAGCATGAACAACCACGTCTACAAGCACATCGAACTCACCGGATCATCGACCAAGAATATCGAGGACGCCGTCAGCGGCGCCATCGCCAAGGCGTCATCGTCCCTGCGCAACATCCACTGGTTCGAGGTAGTCGAGACGCGCGGTCATGTCGAAAACGGCAAAGTGGCCCACTGGCAGGTGACCATCAAGGTGGGCTTCACCCTGGAAGACTGATCCCTGGCACGATGGCACGTTGATTTCCAAGCCTGCCTCGTAGATCCAGGAGCGAGCTTGCTCGCGCCTGCGCCCAACGGAAGATACAGCGGTGCGCCCGAGCTGTCGCTTGCTCGCCACATTGTTTCGCAACCAAGGTGTCATCGTAAAAGTAGCGGCGCTCAGTTCTCCATCCCGGCCACGGCTTCGGGATTATCGGTGCGGCAGGTGAGCCAGATGCCGCCGAGGATCAACACCATGCCGCCGACATGGAACAGGTGCAAACGCTCGCCGAGAAAGGCAATCGCGAGCATGCTCGCGAACACCGGCATCAGGTGCATGAACATGCCGGCCTTGTTCGGACCGACGCGCGCGACCGCGTTATTCCAGAAGATGTACCCCACCACCGACGGGAACACGCCGACATAGGCGAGACCGGCCACCGCCCCCGCGGTCCAGGTGATATGCAGACCTTGGGCGAGCGACCACAGGTACACCGGCAGCATCGCCACCACGCCGACGATCGCGTTCGCGCCGAGGAGGCCGAGCGGGTGCAGCTCCGGCGGCCGCCAGCGCAGGCAGACCGTGTACAGCGCCCACAGCAGCATCGACGCGAGAATCCACAGGTCGCCCACATTGAGCGAGAGCGACAGAATCACCATCGGGTCGCCGCGGCCGACGATAGTCAGCACGCCGGTCAGCGAAACGGCGACGCCGGCCCACTGCGAGGCGCGCAGCCGCTGTCCGAGGAAGGCCCAAGAGATGGCGATGATGATCACCGGCACGAAAGAATTGAGGATGGAACCGCTGACGGCGGTGGTGTACTTGAGGCCGGTGTACGAGGTCAGATTGCAGAACGTGGTGCCAAGCACGCCGAGTGCGAGCATGATCCGCCACGAGCGGCGCATTGCCGGCCAGCCGCGCACAAGGTGCGGCCAGGCGAACGGCAGCAGCAGAATGCTTGCGCTCACCCAGCGCCAAAAGGCGAGCGAGTACGAGGGCACATCGTCGCGCAAGGCGCGCCCGGCGATCCAGTTCAGCGCCCAGAACAGGATCGTGGCGGTGAGCAGCAAATAGGGCGAAACGCGGGCAAGGGCGGCGGGCTGGCGCAAGCTGGGGAACGGCGGAAAAGGAAGGCGCCATTATAGGCCAGGGTCCGCAGCCGACCGGTCCCGGACATTTTGCCTAGCGGGTAAGATACGCGCTCGCGATAACCAGGAATGCACGGATGACCCTGCCCGGCAACGCCCGCCGCTGTCTGATGGTGAACCTTTCCGCGCTCCTCCTTGGAGTGCTGTCGATGTATAGCAGCGCGGGTTGGGCGGCCTGTCCCCCACACAAGCTGGTCGAGCCCGCTCAAGTCAAGCTCAGGAGCGATGCGGTCATGATCGTCGTCCATGGCACTTCGACGTTCGACGCGCGGTTTTCCGCGAAGCGCGGAATCGACGAGGCAGTAAGATTTGCCAAGGGCAAACGGATACCGGTCATCTATCTGCAGGACGATTCGCCCGAGCAATTCTACTTCATGGAAGACTGCAATCCCGACTACTGGGTTTTTTCCGCAGAGGGCGAGATCAACTTTGACGTTCCTTCTTCCCACGTCTACATCGCTGGGGGGCATCTCGAGTTGTGCTTGTCCGCGGCGGCAAATGCGGTTCTATTCCAGTGGGCGAAGAAGGCCCCGGGAAATTACAGGGTAACTTACCTGATGGATGCCATCTATTCGAACGGCAAGGTTATCGATCCGTCCGACCCGTTCTACGCGGATTTCGTAAGGTTCCGCGATATCGTCACCTACGGCCGCCCCGGCGGCGAACACTGGCCCAAGCTGAACCTGCTTGAAACGATGGGAGTAATCGTCAAAGAAGAGCACCAACTCGAGTACATCAAGCAAATCCTTCCTCGCTGGGACAAGACATTCCCCAAAACATACCGGGTCGAGCTGCAGTTGAACGGTTCGGCGACAAAGGTTCTACGGTCGGCACCAGGATGGAATCCGCCGACGCTTTCGTTCGAATTTATCGATTCCGCCATCAACCTGTCCTCCCCCCATTTGCCTGGCGGGACTCAGCGCACAGGAATGTAGCCGCTGACACGCATCGGCCACGTCCGCCGGAAATGACAAGGGCCTAGGTTTCCCTAAGCCCTTGTTTGAATGGCGCGCCTGGCAGGATTCGAACCCACGACCCCTTGGTTCGTAGGCGGAAACCGTCCTATTGAAACATTGATCTATCAGTTACTTGCAACGCTTGCCGATCTTCAATCCAAGCCCGTCCTGTCACAGTTATGGCACAGTTTGTCTAGTCATGACGCAGGATCAGATTCCAGCCTTTAACGACGAACACTAACGACTTGCCAAAGCGGGCAACTCGCGGAGCGTTCAGCCCATACACGGCGCAACCATGCTAACTAGGCGGCGACCCGCTCTCGAACGTGAGGAATATCCAAGTTCCCCGCCTCTCGAATCTGCCAAGACTCCAAGGTTTGAATTGTCAGCGTGCCTCCGTCTAAGGTCATGAATTCGACTTCATAGGCTTCACCATTGCGATGGACATGCACCACCACGCCCACATCGCCCGGCTGCAGGCCGGCCGCAGGAATGTCAACCGTCAAAACAATTGACGCATGTTCGGTAACCATAATGCCTCCTAAACAGGGTGGGCCGTAATTAGCCGGGGTTCGTCCGAATCACGTTCGAGAATCCAAACAGTCCGTACTTTTGGATGCCTTCCGCTGGGCGTCTGCAATTCACCATCAACACTGTAGCGCGTGCCGTAAGGCGAATCAACCGCAGCCACGACGGGATTGCTTTGCGCCAACGTCGTGAGCGCATCGGCAAGTGTTGCCCATTTCTCTAGCTCGAAGCCAAAACCAAGGAAGAACGCCGCTTTACCCTGCCCACTGGAGTAGCTCAGCAGGTATCCGGTAATCTTCGATTCATCGACGCGCAATCGATGCGCGAATGGGAGTTCCATAGACTATTCTCAACCAGCCAGAAAACACGATAGTTAGTATTGGTAATACGTTCATCACCCTAAGTGGCGATCCGCAAAATTCGCGCTGCGGGTTGTCGAAGAAGTGTCAGCCGCACCGAACGAGTTCGCCATAGTGCCCCAAATGACAAGGGCCTAGGTTTCCCTAAGCCCTTGTTTGAATGGCGCGCCTGGCAGGATTCGAACCCACGACCCCTTGGTTCGTAGGGCGTTGTCCGTCGGTATGTAATTGATTTAATGTAACTCAACTGGACCGCACGTCGCCAATTTTGCCGGACTTGTCCGGACTGGTCCTAACAAAGTCACGCAAATCTCACGCAAGCCGCACAAGCGCGTGCGCACCAGACATCAGTTTATATTGTAGCGCCTTCAACACGGAAGAGCATGGAGGCCGGTGGTGTATTCCCGACGGGAAACCCCATTCAGTTCCCGTGCCAGCGGCGGTAAGCATCAATCCATTCCGCCCCCTCTGGCCGCGGGTCGGGCATTGGCAGATCGAGAATTGGGATTGCTTGAGTCGCCTTTGCACGCGAGCAAATGGCGACGATTTGGTCGCGCTTGGTGATATCGACCTTAGCAACTGTCACTTCCTGCCCAAGCACCTGGGTAACGAATGGAAGGGCGAGATTCTCCTCCATCATCGCGAAGAATCCGCCAGCCTGCTCCGATTCGTTGTAGGCGTCGGTAGTCGCCTCCTCGATCAGCTTATCCAGATACTTCGTGGCAAATTTCGATGTCTTTCTCATTTTCGCCTCCCATCTTTACTACGACGTCTTCCAGAGCCCCGCATCGACCAGACGCAGGACCAAAGCACCGCGTTTTCCGTGCCGTTCCATGAATTGCGCCAATTTCCGGTCGAAGTCTGATCGAGAGGCGCAAAGTGTATAGGCTTCGGCTAGCTCGACGAGAGCGCGTTTTACCTCATCATAGGCAGAAGCGATGCCACGTTCTGCTCGTTTGTCGGCAACTTGCCAGCAACGGTCGAAATCTGCAGCCAGTGTGCGCAGGTGAGTTTCATGCTTGGCCCGCCGCTCAGCTTCAACCTTGCTGCGCTGCACCGCTTCCTGTTTATTTCTCGTCTCGGCAGCGGACGCAGCCAACTCATGAAGTTCGGCGACAGTACGCCGCCGCACTTCATGTTTTGCAATCGGATGCTGTTCGCGTTTCCAGGCAAGGAGCCGCAATTGCAACTGACGCTCCGCTTGCTGCGCGTGCCCTGTCACAAGCAGTTTGAGCACTGCTGTTTTTTCTGCCGTTGGAAGTTCGGTGATCCAGGCGTCCACTTCCGGATCGCTCCTGGTATCGAGATCCGGTGCTTGCTGGTCAGGTAATCCGGCCGCTGTTATCAGGTCCAGATCGATTTCAAGAAATTCCGCCAGCGATTGTTGAGCAGCGGTCAGTCGAGAAAGGCCAGGCGGCCGTGGGGGCTCGGTGGCATCTTCGTCAACTTCGCTGGCGCTCACGGCGGCCAACCAACCGAGATACAGCGAACGCATGTCGCCACGCAGCAGTTCGTCGCGCAATGGGACCAGCCTGCCCATCCAGCCCCGCCCATCCTCCTTGGCAAAGCGATCGTAGTTGTCACTCTCGCTCAGTGACCACTCAAGCAACCAATGTGTGTTCGTCCGTTCAACCGAAAAGACGGATTCGGTTTCAAAGGTCCGAAGGGTTTCGGCATCGAAAGCACCCCTCGGCACCCGAAGATACACGCAGCAAGTACACCAGTTGGCGACATAGACATGAGCATCAAAATATCGCCGCATCCAGTCGACTGGATCTCCCTTGAGATCGCCCCACTGGTAATCATTGACGAAACTGGTCGGAGTAATGCTGGCGCGAGACGAGCGCGAGCGCAGTTCCGCCGTTTGTTTTGGCGTCAGTGGTTCGTCGATGGCGACGAATTCATAGTACTGGTATTCGCTCATCGCAAATTATCCCCTGCGAAATGGCGCTGTTTCCATGTCAGTCGTGTTCAGTCTAAATTCGTCGGACTCGAACAATGTGATCGTTGGCAAGTCATTCTCTGATTCGGTATCCCATGGCCTTGTATCCGCGCCGGCGCCTGTCCCACATCCGCAACAACACCGGAAGGCCCGTGTCGACGAAATCAACGATCCGCACACTAATCTTCATCGCATGCTCACGGTGAAGGCGCCCGGCGTATTGCTGCAAGGTTCCCTTCCACGAAATCGGCATCGCCAGAACGAGTGTGTCGAGAGGAGGATGGTCGAAGCCCTCCCCTACCAGTTTGCCGGTAGCAAGCAATATGCGTGGAGCTTCCGGTGGTAAAGCCTCGAGTTGCCCAATAAGCGTCGCTCGGCGCTTCCGTGACATACGGCCGTGCAGGACAAATGGTGGCGGGACCTTTCCGTCCAAAGCCGCCGCGATGGCATCGAGATGATCGGTGCGCTCGGTCAACACCAGTACCTTGCGGCCTTGGCTGAAGGCATGTTCGATCTCGCCGGCAATTGCAGCCGTTCGGGGCTGATCATTGGCGATGTGCCGGAACACATCCTGAATCCCGGCTTCGATCGGCAGGTCGATGCGTGCATGTAGCGAAAACGGTACCACCTCCAGGTCGTGCGGTGCGCTGGCAGGTTTGGCGGCAGTGTAACGGATTGGCCCGCACTGCATGAAGATGATCGGTTGCTGGCCGTCGCGGCGGAACGGTGTGGCGGTCAGGCCGAGCACATATTTCGCCTTGGTGCGCTTCAGAATGGCGTCGAATGAGACCGCGCCGACATGATGGCATTCGTCCACAATGACGTGACCGTAGTTCTCGACCAGCGTGTTCACCTCGCCCTGCCGTGACAAAGACTGCATCACCGCTATGTCTATTTTCCCTGTGGGCTTAGCTTTGCCGCCGCCGATTGTGCCGATCATGCCCTTACCGACGCCAAGGAAGGTCTGCAGACGCTCCTGCCATTGTTTGAGCAACTCGGTGCGGTGCACCAGCACCAGGGCGTTCACACCACGCTTGGCGATCATCGCTGCCGCCGCGACCGTCTTGCCGAAGGCGGTAGGCGCGCACAGCACACCGGCGTCATAGCTCAGCATTGCGGCAACCGCCGATTGCTGATCGGAACGCAGCTTACCGGTGAAGGTGACTTCCAGCAGCTCGCCGCCGTACCGCTCATCACGCAGTTCGCAGCGGATGCCGTTGTCTCTCAGCAATTCCTGCGCGGCATTCAGGCAACCTCGTGGCAAGGCAATGTGCTGCGGGAAATTTTCCGCGTTGCCGATCACACGTGGTTTGTCCCAGACCGACAGCCGCATCGCCTGTGCCTTGTAGAACTCTGGGTTCTGGAACGCGGCAAGGCGAATCAGGCGGTTGGCCAGCGATTGCGGCAGCTGCGCCTTCTCGAAGTAGATGAGATCGCTCAGCGTCACAGTGAGTGACTTCGGCATGGACCCCGATAGCTTCTTCGTCGACGGTGGTGCCGAACGCTTCCACGGTGTAGCCAGGTCCTCTTCGTCGATGAAAGTGACATCCAGTGGATGCACCCCGCCGGTGGCACGCAGGATGGTTGGCTCGATGTCGTCCGGTGCCATCGGCTGAATTGACACCAGAAATACCCATTGGTCGTGGTAGGGGCGCAGTTCCGCATCGACGAAAACGCTGCAGCCGTTCTCGCGAGGCATCTTCTGTAGCGGCAAAGCAATCAGGTTGCCGAAGCCGCCCTTGGGCATCGTGTCCTGATTGGGGAACAGGCGGTCGTAAGACTCCAACTTCAATTGCCGGGTTCGGGAGCAGGTATGGCTGATGATGGCCGTGCCCAGGCGGCGGGCATCTCGGGCCGAGACCCGCCCAGCGAAAAACACCCAGGCGTGCGCCCCTTTGCCGGAGCGTGAAATCTCGAGGGCGACATGCACGCCAAGTTCGCTACACGACTGCACGAAGGCGCGGGCGTCCTCTCTCCACTCGGCTTCGTCGAAATCGACGGCGAGGAAATAGCAAGTGTCGTCCTCCAGTAGTGGATAGACGCCGACCGTGTGCTCACCGGCCAGATGGTCGTAGAGAACCGCATCCGACAGCGGGATTAGTAGTCGGTTGCTACAGTCGCCGCACTTGATGCGCGGTTTCTCGCATACACCTGCGCGCCACTCGTTGGCGCAGGCCGGCGAGTAACCCGACTTGGCCGTAGTCTTGCTCTCCCAACGGATCGGGTAGACATCCGTGCGCCCGCGGAACAACCGGCGAAACAGCGCCACCTTCTCGTCGGTGGAAAGCCGTGAGGGCTCCGGCGCTGAAGCTGGCGGTACGGGCTCCCGAAGGACGCGCCATTGAATGCCGTTCGCTTCCAGCAGCGCGATCAGGCGGGCGTTTTCGTCCTTCAATTCCGACGTTGGATCGCGTTCAACCATCGATTCTGCCGTCGCCCGTCATTTGGGACATTCGGTTAAACGCACCGCAACGGATCCAGTGATATCAGCAGACAGGGATTAGACCAGGGCCGCCCCCGACGCCAGCTCATTCCCTCGCCGCTCGAAACGCCGCCTGGACAGCGCGCACCAACGAAGGATGCAGGGTGCCAAGTTTTGGTGCCTGGCCATGCGGCGCGGCAGGCGGCACCGAGAACCACTCGGTCGTGTATGGAAGATCGAGGATCTGCTTCAGGTCGAACTTCGTGTCGTAGCTGAGGCCGGCAGCGTCGTACGCAGCAGGGTTACGCTCACGCAGGACCGAGAACTCGCCTCTGTGCAGTATGGTTGCGCGCTGACTGGTACCGTAGGCGACGCGCACCGTGAATTGCGGCGCATCGTCGTCAAACACGGCCAGAATGAGTGCAGGCCGTGGCTTTGGGCGAGGGGTAATTTTGTCCGGGAAATGGCACCAGACAATCTCGCCAGCGGTGGGCTCTGCCCACCACCGAGACGTCATGCGGACTCCACCTCAACGAACAGGCTGGATCGCACCGACCGCTTCTTGCCTTGCCGAGCACCCTTCTTGATCTGACGAATCTGAGTGGGCGTCAGTGGGCCCTCATCGACCTCGTACTGAGGAAGCAGTTTAGCCGCCATGTCGTGTAGGGCCAGATGAATAGCTTGCGTCTCATCCACGCCCAGTCGCTCCGCGAGGCGTTTGGCGGTATCGCGGGTCACACCGGTCGCGCTGTCTGCGGCGCGATAACGAAACGCGATCTGATCGACAGAACTGCGGGCGGTCATAAAAGAATTCCAAATGTATGGATATCTCAAAGATATCCATTTTCGTTTTGAATGTCAAGGAATCTGCTGCGGCGTCCTATGACCAACCTTGAAAAGTGTCAGAAATATCGTTACACTTCTACCAATCAGGAGATATGGCCATGCAAACCCTCGCCAAACAGGTCCTAGAGTATGCCGCCGACTTGCCGGAAGGCACGCCTTTGGTCGCCAAAGAACTGTTGCACCTGGGCAGCCGGGCAGCCGTGGATCAAGTGCTCTCCCGCCTTGTGCAGCGTGGCACTCTGATTAGAGCTGGTCGTGGCATCTATGTCCGGCCTGTCGAGAATCGCTTTGGCACCCGCGCCCCTTCGACGGTCAAGATGGTTGAAGGCCTGGCAAACCAGCGCGGCGAAACTATCGTGTCTCACGGTGCTGCCGCCGCCAACGCACTGGGGCTGACCACGCAGGTGCCTATGCGAGCGGTCTATCTGACTTCCGGCCGCAGTCGCCGCTTGAAACTGGGTGCACAGACGGTCGAGTTCCGGCACGCACCGATCTGGCAGCTTATCTTCCCTGGACGGGCCGCCGGCGAAGTGGTGCGGGCGCTGGCTTGGCTAGGTCCGGAAAAAGCCGGCGAAGCGATCCGGATGCTGCGCTCCAAACTGGCACCGTCCGAGCTGGAAGAAGTCGCGTCGGCGCGTGCGCGGCTACCGACGTGGATGGCCCAAGAAGTCAGCTCCCTGGTAAGCCATGGCTGAGTTCTTCCAGCTCTCCACCGCAGAACGCCTGGACGCGCTCAATGCGGCAGCCGACACATCCGGTCTCCTACCCCATCTCTTGGAGAAAGACATCTGGGTGGTCTGGTCGTTGCAACACCTTTTCGCCGGCCCCTATGCTGAGCATCTCGTATTCAAAGGTGGCACGTCCCTGTCAAAGGCCTACGGCGTCATCCATCGCTTCTCCGAAGATGTGGACCTCACCTACGACATCCGCGCCATCGCAGGCGATCTGGTTGGCGACGCGGATGCACCGCTGCCAGCGAGCAAGAGCCAGGAAAAGAAATGGAGCAAGGAGATTCGTGCGCGCCTGTCAGATTGGGTTTGCAGCGAGATCGTGCCTCGGCTCAAACGTGACCTTGAGCAGCAAGGGTTACCAGCAAACGTGCGGGCCGAGGGTGACAAAGTGTTCATCAACTACGCGCCGCTCGCAACTGGCACAGGCTATGTTGTACCCGCCGTCATGTTGGAGTTCGGTGCGCGCTCTACCGGCGAACCCAGCGAGCCACGCGTCATCCGTTGCGATGCGGCCGCACACCTGGACGCGGTAGAGTTTCCAACCGCGACACCGCAAGTCATGCGTCCCGAGCGGACCTTTTGGGAGAAGGCCACCGCAATACATGTCTATTGCGCCCAAGGCGCATTCCGTGGCGGCGACCGCTTCTCCCGTCACTGGCATGACGTGACCCGACTTGATGCCGCCGGCTTCACAGAGGCAGCTATCGCCGACAAGACACTCGCTCGGACGGTTGCAGATCATAAGAGCGTGTTCTTTGCAGAGAAGAATGCGCACGACGATGTAATCGACTATCACGCCGCGGTTTCCGGTGGACTCCAGCTCGTACCTGGTGACGATGCACTGGCAAAATTGGCTGCCGACTATCAACACATGGTCGACGATGGCTTATTTCTCGACGACGTAGAGTCTTTCGATGTCTTGCTGGAGCAATGCCGAGCAATTCAGCAGAAGGCTAATGCAACCCGACCATCGGAATAGAATTCAATCGCTATGAAATGGAGATTCTCTGCCGAACGCTCGGTCTGGTTGGCGAGCTATAAATAAACTGGGCCAGATGGATAAAGTCATTGTGGTGTTTGCAGGCAAAAGGCTCTTGAAAAACTCCGATCTAAGCCCGCAACATCCACAGTCGGGAGCAAGCGTCAAAACTATGACCCTTGGTTGCACCATTGGTACTCGGGAGATGGTAACTTGGATCCCAGAGTGACGACTACCTGGCGCTTATCCAGGTGGTCTATCGTTCCACCCGCTGCTGAATTTCTAAGCGCCTAACGGGAAAGAGAAACTTTGTGGGGTGCCAGACGAAGGATCGAGTACCTTTGCGCGATTCGCCCGAAAAGTTACGCAAAAACTCACGCAGACACCAGAAAGGACAAGGGCCTAGGTTTCCCTAAGCCCTTGTTTGAATGGCGCGCCTGGCAGGATT
>JBQMQE010000083.1:2465-16906 GCA_052172655.1 Burkholderiales bacterium | reverse complement strand
CTCCCGCCCCGCGCCTTGTTCGGCGTCGAACTTTGTATGAGCCCCGGGACGCGCGCTCGGAACCGCGCGCGTCTGACAAGCAGCCTCGTAAAATGGATGTCACTCATCCAATTTGCAGGGCGATGTATCCACGGCTCCTCGCCCTGCGGCGGCGTGGCCTGGCAGGCGGTTTTCCGACCGTGACCATATTCGATCGCGCGCGCAGGCTTCGAGCTGATCATTGGCGGTACTGCCTGAGATCGTGCTCTAATTGCCTTGCGTCCCACTCTCCCGCGAGCATGGCAACAGCATGTCCCAGGCATTTCTCGTTTGGCTTGAATTCGGCGTCTGCGCTGTCCTGATTGCACTCGCCGGCTGGCGCCTGTCTCTCTACGCCGATGTGATCGCGGAAAAAACCGGGCTGGGCGGGACGTGGATCGGCGTTGTGCTGTTGGCGTCGGTCACTTCGCTGCCGGAACTCGCCACTGGGGTGAGCGCGGTCGCCGCGGCCAATGCGCCCAACATCGCGGTGGGCGATGTTCTCGGAAGCTGCGTGTTCAACCTCACCATTCTCGTGGTTCTGGATCTGGTACACCGCGGCGAATCCATCTATACCAAAGCCCATCAGGGGCATATTCTTTCCGCCGGTTTCGGCGTGCTGCTGCTCGGCTTCGTCGGTCTCAGCCTGTTGCTCGCGCCGAGAACCCACGGCCTGGCTCTGGGACATATCGGCATCTATGTCCCTGTTATCGTCGCGCTGTACCTGCTTTCCATGCGTGTAGTCTTTAGCTACGAGAAGAGGCAAATGGCTGCGTATGTCGAAGAAGCAGCAGAGCGTTACCCGCACATGACGCTCAGACAGGCGGGGGTCCGCTACGCGCTGGCGGGTATCGTCGTCGTGGCGAGCGGGATATGGCTGCCGTTCATCGGCCGGGACATCGCCGCGCTCTACAACTGGCATGCCTCCTTCGTCGGCACCTTGTTCATTGCCGGCGCCACCTCGTTGCCGGAACTGGCAGTCACGCTCGCGGCAATGCGTTTGGGCGCCCTGGACATGGCGATTGCCAACCTGCTGGGGAGCAACCTGTTCAACCTGGCGATCCTGGCTGTTGATGACGTCTTCTACGCGCACGGCCCGCTGCTGGCGCATGTGGCGGGAACACACGTGGTTTCCGTCATGTCGGCGCTGATGATGACCGGCGCCGTGATCGTCGGTCTTCTGTACCGGCCGCCGGGCCGGGTCTTCAGGACCGTGGGATGGATCAGCGTCCTGCTGCTGTTCATCTATCTGTCGAATGCTTACGTTCTGTTCCGCTTCGGCGGCTGACGCGGCGCATCCAGCGCATTCCAACCCGGCAAAAGCGAGCATGCGTGTTGTCTGCGCGGCCAAGGCCCTGTAGAATTTGACGGCGGAGCAGACCCCGGGAAGATACGATTACGGGGGGGCCGCATCATCGATCAAGGGAGGGGTCGGATGTTGCATTTGGTCAGCCTCGGCATCGCGCTCTACGCATTCTGGATCCTGCTGTCGGGCTATTTCGAGCCGTTTCTGCTTGCCGCCGGCGCCGGCTCGGCACTGTGCGTGGTATTGCTCGCGCGGCGCATGCACATCGTCGATCGCGAAGGCCACCCGATCCAGATGATCGCCTGCGTCCTCCTGTACTGGCCCTGGCTGATCAAGGAAATTGCCAAATGCGCCTGGGACGTATCGCGCATCATCCTCGATCCGAAGCTGCCCATCAGCCCGGTGCTGGTGCGCTTCAAGCCGACGCAGAAGTCGCAAGCGGGGCTGGCCACGCACGCTAACTCGATCACGCTCACCCCGGGCACGATCACGGTGGAGGCGACCCAGGATGAATTTCTGGTGCATGGACTGACCCGGGCCGCCGGCGCAGGCGTGATCGACAGCGAGATGGACCGGCGCGTGTCGCAGGTAGAGGGCTACCGCTGATGTTCGCCGCCGGCGCCGCCGCGCTGCTGGTCGCGCTGGCGCTCGCGCTCGCGCGCGCCATTCTCGGGCCGACCGTATTCGACCGCGTGCAGGCGGCGAACACCGTGGGCACTCTGGCGATGCTGATGCTTGCGGTGTTCGGCTTCCTCACCGGCCGGCCGGAGTTTCTCGATCTGGCGCTGGTCTACGGCTTGCTCAACGTGGTCGGCACGATCGCGGTACTGAAGTTTTTCCGCTACGGCGACCTCGGCGAACCCGGAGAAGACGCGGAGCGGCACACGTGAGCATGGCACTGGATATATTGAGCTGGTTCTGTCTCGTAGTTGGCGGCGCCTTTTGCGTGATCGGCGCGCTCGGCCTGGTGCGCATGCCCGACTTCTATACGCGCATGCATGCGGCGGGCGTCACCGACACGGCGGGCGCCGGACTGATGCTGCTCGGCATGATACTGCAGGCCGGCTTCAGCCTGATCGCAGTGAAGCTGCTCATGATCGGGCTGCTGCTGCTCTTTACCAGCCCGACCGCCACGCATGCGCTGGCGAAAGCGGCGCGCGCGCGCGGCCTTGCGCCGCTGCTTGCATCGGGAGAGGATCCATCGAAACCCTGATCGTCATGACGCTGCTCACCATGATGGCGCTGCTCACCGTCGCGATCGTGGTGCAGCGCAATCTGTTTGCGGTGGTAGTGTTCGGTTCCATCTACAGCTTTCTCATGGCGACGGCGCTGGTGGCACTGGACGCCGTGGACGTGGCGATGACGGAAGCCTCGGTCGGCGCCGGGATGTCCACCGTGCTGTTGCTGGCGGCGCTACATCTGACCCGCGCGGACGAGGTCAAGCCGCTGCGCCGCCCCTTGCTTCCGCTCCTTGTGGCCGTCGTCATAGGCGCGGCGCTGGTCTACGGCACCTTCGGCCTGCCGGCATTCTCCGATCCACAGGCGGCGATCCACACTCACGTCGTGCCGCGCTACCTCCACGATTCGCTGCGCGAAACCGGCGTCCCGAACGTGGTCACCTCGGTGCTGGCGAGCTATCGCGGCTATGACACCCTGGGCGAGACCACGGTGGTGTTTACCGCCGGCGCCGGCGTGATCGCGTTGCTGCGCCGCCGCCGCCGCGGGGAGAAAAAGCGATGACGCGCGACCTGGTGCTGCGGGTCCTGGGCAAGCTGCTGATCCCGTTCGTGCTGCTGTTTGCGCTCTACGTGCAATTCCACGGCGATTTCGGACCGGGAGGCGGGTTCCAGGCCGGCGTGATCACGGCCGCAGCGGTGATTTTTTACGCCATCATCTTCGGTTTGCCGGCTGCGCGCAGGTTCGCGCCGGACTGGATCATCGAGAGCATGGTCGCCGCGGGCGTGCTGGTGTACGGCGGGGTGGGCGTGTTCGGCATTCTGCTGGGGGGCAATTATCTCGACTATTTCGTTCTTGCGCACGATACCGTGCACGGTCAGGAGCGCGGTATTTTCTGGGTCGAGGTGGGCGTTGCGATCACCGTGTCCGGCGTGATGCTGAAGATTTTCTACATGTTCGCCGGCCGGCAGCGCGACCGGAACGAGGCATGAGTTTGGCAGGATATTACAGCTACTGGGTGACGATCTTCCTGATGATCGCGGGCCTCTACATCGTCATCGCCCGCGGCAACCTGGTGAAAAAACTGATCGGCCTGGGCATCTTCCAGACTTCGGTGTATCTGCTTTACATCGCGCCGGGCAAGCTGATCGGCGGCACCGCGCCTGTCCTGGCCAAATCGTTCAGCACCTATTCCAACCCTCTGCCGCATGTGCTGATCCTGACCGCGATCGTCGTCGGCGTCGCCACGCTCGCGCTCGGACTGGCGATCGTGGTGCGCATACGCGAAGCCTACGACAGCATCGAGGAGGACGAGATCCTCGAAAAGGATCGCGCCGAGGACGAGGGCCGGTGATCGCCGATCATCTTCCGGCGCTGCAGGTGGTGGTGCCGCTGTTGGCGGCGCCGCTGATGGTGCTGGTGCGGCGCGGGACCTTCGCCTGGCTCCTGGCCACTGCCGTGAGCTGGACCGCGCTCGCGATCGCCCTCGCGCTCGCGTTCAAGGTGCGCGAAGCGGGGACTATCTCGTACGCCATCGGCAACTGGCCGCCGCCCTGGGGCATAGAGTACCGGGTCGACGCCCTGAATTCGTTCGTGCTCGTGCTGGTCAGCCTGGTCGCGTCCATCGTGGCGCCCTACGCGCGCTTGAGCGTCGCGGCCGAGTTGCCGCGGGACCAGCACTATCTTTTCTTCACCATGTTTTCGCTTTGCCTCGCCGGCCTGCTCGGCATCACCATCACCGGCGACGCATTCAATCTGTTCGTGTTCCTGGAGATATCGTCATTGTCGGCCTATGTGCTGGTCGCTCTCGGGCGCGATCGCCGCGCGCTGCTGGCGGCCTACCAGTACCTGGTTCTGGGCACCATAGGCGCCACCTTCTACATCATCGGCGTGGGGCTGCTGTATCTCATGACCGGCACGCTCAACCTAGCCGACCTGGCTGCGCGGCTGCGCGATGTCCACGAAATGCGGCCGGTGCTGGCCGCGCTTGCGTTCATCACCGCCGGAATCGGGCTGAAGCTGGCGCTGTTCCCGTTGCACTTCTGGCTGCCGAACGCCTACGCCTACGCGCCCTCCGCGATTACCGCATTCCTCGCTGCCAGCGCGACCAAGGTATCGGTCTACGTATTGCTGCGCTTCTATTTCCTGGTGTTCGGCGTGCCGCTGGTGTTCGGGCGGCTGCCGATGGCCGAAATCCTGATCGCGCTGTCGGTGCTGGCGGTGGTGAGCGCATCCCTGGTAGCCGTGTTCCAGCGCGACTTGAAGCGCATGTTCGCCTATTCGAGCGTGGCCCAGATCGGGTATATCACCCTCGGCATGGGTCTGGCGAACGAAGCCGGGCTGACCGGCGCGGTGGTGCACCTGTTCAATCATGGCCTCACCAAGGGCGCGATCTTCTTGCTGCTCGGGGGTGTCTCAATGCGCGCCGGCGCAACGAGCCTGGAGCGGGTCGCCGGGCTGGGCCGAACCATGCCGCTTACCTCGTTCGGGATCGTGCTCGGCGGATTGAGCCTGATCGGCATTCCCGGCACCGCGGGCTTCATCAGCAAGTGGTATCTCGTCCTCGGGGCGATACAGCACGGCTACTGGTGGCTGGTCGCGCTTATCCTGGCAAGTTCGCTCATCGCCGTGGCCTATGTCTGGCGCTTCGTCGAGATGGCCTATTTCCGCGAGCCGGAGCCGGGTGCGGCTGGCTTCGATGAAGCGCCGGCGGCTATGCTGATTCCCGCATGGATCATGGTCGCGGGCGTCATCTATTTCGGCCTGGACACGGGGTTTACGGTGGACGGCGCGCGGCGCGCGGCAGAAGTGCTGCTGGGGATTGTGCGGTGAGTCCGGAGTCGCTCATGCTGGCCGCGCTCATCGTCCCGGTGCTGGGAGCACTCGCCATCGCCGCATGCGACCGCTGGCCCGATCTGCGCGAGACGGTGACGCTGGCGACGGCGGCCGGCCTGCTCCTGTGCGTGCTGTCCTTGCTCGGCCCGGTGCTAGCCGGGGCGCAGCCGCAGGTGGCGCTGGTGGAGATGCTGCCGGGGATCGCGCTTTCATTCCGCATCGAGCCGCTGGGTATGCTGTTCGCGCTGGTGGCATCGGCCCTGTGGCTGGTCAACTCGCTCTATTCGATCGGCTACATGCGCGCCAACAGCGAGGCGCACCAGACGCGCTTCTATGTCTGCTTTGCGCTGGCGCTCGCCTGCACCATGGGGATCGCGTTCAGCGCCAACCTGCTCACGCTGTATCTGTTCTACGAGGGACTGACGCTGATCACCTATCCGCTGGTGACGCATCACGGCGACGAGGAGGCACGGCGCGGCGGACGCGTCTATCTGGGCTACCTGCTCGGCACGTCGATTCTGTTTCTGCTGCCCGCGATTGTTGTTACCTGGGCGGTTGCAGGTACGCTGGAATTCACCCGCGGCGGAATATTGGGGAGCGGGCTGTCGAACGCCGGCATCGGCGGACTGCTCGCACTTTTCATGTTCGGCATCGGCAAGGCGGCGCTGATGCCGTTCCATCGCTGGCTGCCGGCGGCGATGGTGGCGCCGACGCCGGTGTCGGCGCTGCTGCATGCGGTGGCCGTGGTGAAGGCGGGCGTGTTTTCGGTGGTGAAGGTGATCGTGTACGTGTTCGGCGTCGAGCGCATCGCCGGTCTTTCGAGTGTCGACTGGCTGCCGTTCGTGGCCGGCTTCACCATTATCGCCGCTTCGATCATCGCGCTGCGCTCGGACAATCTGAAGCGCCGCCTGGCCTACTCCACTGTGAGCCAGCTTTCCTACATCGTGTTTTTTGCCGCCCTGCTGACCCCGCTGTCGGTGATTGGGGCCGCGCTGCACATTGCCATGCACGCGGTCGGGAAAATCACATTGTTCTTTGCTGCGGGTGCGATTTACACTGCCGCGCACAAGACGGAGGTAAGCCAGCTCGACGGCATCGGCCGGCGCATGCCCTGGACCATGGGGGCGTTTGCGGTCGGGGCGGTTTCCATGATCGGCCTGCCGCCCACCGCGGGTTTTGTCAGCAAATGGTTCATGCTTTCGGGCGCGATGTCGGCCGGGCAGTGGACGGCAGTTACAGTGATTGCGGTGAGCACGCTTTTGAACGCGGGCTATTTCCTGCCGATCGTCTATCGGGCGTTCTTCCGGCCCGCTGCAGGCGAGGCGCACGGCGAGGCGCCGCGGACGATGGTGCTCGCGCTCCTGCTGACGGCGTGCGCGACGATCGCCATGTTCTTTTTTCCTGACGTTCCGCTGCTGCTTGCGCGGCGGCTGGTGGGGGGCTAAACAATGGAGCAGCACTGGCTGGTACGACCCGGGAGCATCCGCATTCTCTGGCGCGTGTTCATCGCTGTCCTCGCGCTGACCGTCGCCGCCGAATTGTTCGTGCATCATGAACCGTACTTCGGTATCGACGGCTACTTTGCCTTCAACGCCTGGTTCGGGTTTCTCGCCTGTGCCGCGCTGATCGTTTTCGCCAAAGGCCTGGGCGCGTTCCTCAAGCGTCCCGACGACTACTACGATGAGCGCGATGACTGAGCTCCTGCATCCAGGCCTGGTCCTGATACTCGGCGGGCTAGTCGCGGCCATGCTGCGCGGTGTGCCGCGCGCGGCGGTGGTGCTGCTCGCGTCTCTGGCGGCGATGGCGCTGGTATGGACAGCCCCGGAGGGCGTGATCTGGCATGTGCAATTTCTCGGTTACGGATTGACGCCCTTCGCGGTGGACAAGCTGTCGCGCCTGTTCGCGCTGATCTTCGCGCTCATGGCTTTCGGCGGAGCATTGTTCGCGCTCAACCGCGACAGCCGGCTCGAACTCCCGGCCGCCCTGGTCTATGCGGGCTCGGCGGTCGGCGTCGCCGTTGCAGGCGACCTGCTCACCGTATTTGTGTTCTGGGAGCTGATGGCGATCGGTTCGACGCTGGTGATCTGGAGCGCGGCGACGCGTCAGTCGCGCGCGGCGAGCTTCCGCTACCTGATGATCCATCTGCTGGGCGGTGTGCTGCTGATGGCGGGAATCGCCGGCCATGTGGCCGACACCGGATCAGTTGCGCTAGTGCACATGGCGCTCGATTCGCCGGCGCACGGCTTGATCCTGGCGGGATTCCTGATCAACGCCGCGGCGCCGCCGCTGTCGGCCTGGCTGCCCGACGCCTATCCGGAGGCGTCCTGGAGCGGCACTGTATTTCTCTCCGCGTTCACCACCAAGACCGCGGTCTATGTCTTGCTGCGCAGCTTTCCCGGCACCGAATTGCTCGTCTACGTCGGTCTGTTCATGGTGTTCTACGGCATCATCTTTGCGCTGCTCGAAAACGACATGCGGCGCATCCTCGCCTACAGCATCGTGAACCAGGTCGGGTTCATGGTGACCGGCATCGGCATCGGCACCGAGATGGCGCTGAACGGCGCGGCGGCGCACGCCTTCACGCACATCATCTACAAGGCGTTGCTCCTCATGTCGGCGGGTTCCGTGCTGCACATGACGGGCAAGAGCAAGTGCAGCGACCTGGGAGGACTGTTCCGGACCATGCCGTTCACGGCGACCTGCGGCATCGTCGGCGCCCTTTCGATTTCCGCTTTCCCGCTTACCTCCGGCTTCGTGAGCAAATCCATGATCTCGCAGGCGGCAGTCGACGGGCATCTGTACGCGGTATGGCTGCTGCTTGCGGCAGCTTCGGCCGGAGTCTTCCTGCACGCCGGCATCAAGTTTCCCTGGTTCGTCTTCTTCCAGAAGGACTCCGGCCTGCGCCCGCCCGAGCCGCCGCTCAACATGCGCCTGGCGATGCTGCTGTTCTCCGCGCTGTGCATAGGCCTCGGAATTTTCTACGCGCCGCTGTACGCGCTGCTGCCCTATGCCACCGCCTATGTTCCTTACCACGCGGCGCACGTGGTGGCGCAGCTGCAGCTGCTGCTGTTCTCGGGACTGGTATTTTTCCTAATGCTGCCCATGCTGCGCCGCACGCCCACGATCACGCTGGACGTGGACTGGCTCTATCGCCGCGCGGGTCCCGCTATCATCAGAGTCTGCGCGGACGCGCTGTCGCGCAGTCTACTTGCGCTGGGTGCTGAGACGCGGGACTGGCGTGCGCTGCTGCTGCGTTGGACCTTGCGCTGGCACGGGCCCAGCGGACCGCTGGCGCGCACGTTGTCGACGGGGGCGATGGCGCTGTGGATCAGCGCCCTGCTTGCGCTGTACCTGGTGATGTATTACGCGTAGGCGGGGCTGCTGCAGCCGACAGCGGTGTGTCCCGATAGAAGCGCTGCTTGTGCAGCTGTTCGCGGTCAACTACGCTGGAATGGCCGCGCGGGCCTTATTTGTCACTGTCGTCCTTGCTTGCGCGAACGGTCTGGATGAACTCCACGACCATCATTACGACGCCGATCAGCACCACGATGACCAGCGGGATCGACCGGGATCCAAGGCTGGGAACGAGTTTTACTATCGGGACCAGGTAGAAAATGATCGCCATGGTCATCCCGATCAAGCCAAAGATGATTTCGGATAGCATACGCTGTGCTCCTGGATATGGTGTGGGGTTGAATGCCAGTATGGATTAGCTCTGCTGGACCTGGGAGACCAGCCAGCGCGCGGTGCGCAGCAAGCGGGCGTCGCCCCCGCGGGGACCGACCAATTGCACGCCCAGCGGCAGGCCGTCGGCGCCTTGCATCAGCGGCAGCGTGATCGCCGGCAATCCGCACAGCGTCCACAGCGTGCAGAACGCGGGCGATCCGGTTGACGCGAGGCCCTTGGGTGCCGTACCGGTCGTGGCGGGAGTCAGAATCGCTTCGTAGCGCAGCTCGAACAGTTGGCTCAAGGCGGCGTTCAGGGCGGGAACCTGGTCCAGCGCCTTGTTGTAGTCGACCGCGCGCACCCTGCGGCCGCGCTCTATCTGAGCGCGCAGCGTGGCGCTCAGCTTGTCGCGCCCTTTGCCGTACTCCGCCTCGTAATTCTTGGCCAGATCCGCCTCCATGACGATCTGATGCCATTTCCACGCGTTCTTGAAGCCGTCGGGAAGTTTGAACTCCTCTACGCGCTCGCCCAGGTGCGCCGCCAGCTCGCCAAAAGCTTCCCGGCACTGCGCATCGGCCTGCTTCCATATTGACGTCTTGACGAAGGCGAGCGTCGGCGGCACCGGCGGCTCCTGCATCGCGATCTCGCGCAGCAGCGGCCGCGCCCGCGGCCGCGTATCGGCATCGTTTTCGTCGTAGCCGATAAGCTGCTCGGCAAGTAGAGCCGCGTCCTCGACGCTGCGCGCCATGACGCCGATCTGGTCCAGCGGCCGGGACTGCTTCAGCACCCCGTGCCGGGAAATCAGGCCGAAGCTCGGTTTGTAGCCGACCACGCCGCAGTAGGCGGCCGGCCGGATGACCGAGCCATTGGTCTGGGTGCCGATTGCGAGCGGCACCATGCGCGCCGCCACCGCCGCGGCCGAGCCGCTGGAAGACCCGCCGGGAGTGTGCTCCGGATTGAGCGGATTCCTGGTCTTGCTGGGCGAGTAGGTGGCGAGTTCCGTGGTGACGGTCTTGCCCAGGATGACCGCGCCGGCCGCGCGCAGCATGGTCACCAGGGTCGCGTCCTCGGACGGCGTGCGCCCCGCATGCAGCACCGTCCCATCCTCGGTCGGCATGTCGTCGGTGTCGATGATGTCTTTGACGCCCACGGGCAGGCCATGCAGCGCCCCCAGCGCTTTGCCTTCGCGCCGCCGCTGATCGGCTGCGCGCGCCTGGCGCAGGGCATGCTCCGGGTCGATGAATTCCCAGGCTTGCACGCGCTCCTCGTCGATCTTGATGCGTTCCAGGCAGGCCGCGACCAGTTCCTCGGAACTGAACCTGCCCTCGGCAAGGCCGCTCGCCGCCTCGGCGGCGCCTAGCAGGGACAAATCCATGGAAGTTTCCGCGTTCATTCGGTCCCCTTAGTTTCCGTAGATCAGGTTGGGCAGCCAGTAGACCAGTTGCGGAAATACGTACACCAGGAACATCGAGACGAACACCATGCCCAGGAACGGAAAGCAACCGCGGAAAATGGTCCATAACTGCACGTGCGGCGGCGCGATCCCCTTGAGGTAATACGCCGACATCGCCATCGGCGGCGTGAGGAAGGAGGTTTGCAGATTGAGCGCAACCAGGATGCCGAAGTACATCGGGTCGATTTTGTAGTGCTCCAGCAGCGGCAGGAAAATCGGCACGAAGATGATGATGATCTCGCTCCACTCCAGCGGCCAGCCGAGCAGGAAAATGATCACCTGCGCCAGAATCAGGAAATGCGTAGGGGTTAGCTCCATGCTGGTCACGAATTCCTTGATCAGCCCCTCGCCACCGAGGTAGGAGAACACCGAGGAGAAGGTCCAGGAACCGACGAACAGCCAGCACACCATGGCCGAAGTGCGCGCGGTCAGGAACACCGCCTCCTTCAGGCGCTGCCAGGTCATCGCGCGGTAGCCGATGGCGATCAGCATCGCGCCCAGCGCGCCGACGGCGGCGGCCTCGCTCGGCGTCGCCAGCCCGAACAGGATGGTGCCCAGCACCGACAGGATCAGAATTGCCAGCGGAAAAAACGCGGTCACCAGCAGGTACACGACCTTGGCGAACGGAATGTCCGTTTGCTCCTTCGGCAGTTTGGGCGCCAGTTTCGGTCTCAGGGCAGTGAGGGTAATTACGTAGGCCATGTACAGTCCGGCCAGCAGAAAACCCGGTATCATCGCCGCGGCGTACAGCTTCACCACCGACACCGCCGAGGTCGCGCTGTACACGATCAGCATGATCGAGGGCGGAATCAGGATCCCCAGCGTGCCGCCGGCGCAGATCACTCCGGCCGAGAGCTTTTCGTCGTAGCCCGCCTTGAGCATGGCCGGAAACGCGAGCAGGCCCATCAGGGTCACCACCGCGCCGACGATGCCGGTCGCGGTCGCGAACATGGCGCAGGTCGCCAGCGCCGCGACCGCCATCGACCCCGGCACGTTCTTGAACGCGACCTGCAGGCTGTGGAACAGGCGGTCGAGGATGTTGGCGCGCTCTATCATGTAACCCATGAACAGGAACAGCGGCACCGCGGTGAGCACGTCGTTGTTCATGATGCTGAAGGTATTTTGCGACAGCAGGTAGAACACGCGGCTGTCGAAGAAGTCCTGGCCGGGGACGTAGTAGGCGTAAAAGCCGAAACCCACGCCCATGGCCATCAGCGTGAAGGCGATAGGAAAGCCGAGCAGGATGATGAATATGAACGAGCCCAGCATCACCAGGGCAAGTGCGGGATTGCTCATGCCGCCTCTCCCTTCTGCGCGGACTGCTGCTGAAACTGGTGTTCGGCGGCGATTGCGGTCTCCATTTCCTCGACGTCGTGCAGCTTTCTCGGCCACTCGCCGTCCCGGATCGCGAGGATGCAGCGTATCACCTGGGCCACGCCCTGGATGAACAGCATGATGCCCGCCAGGGGGATCAGCGCCTTCAATTGCCAGATCGGCACGCCGACGGGGCTGTTCACGCTCACTTCGCGGTAACCGAAGGAATCATGCGCATAGCCGTAACCGGCGATGATCAGCGAGGTCACTCCGGGAAAAAAGAAGATGAAATACAGCACCAGCTCGACCGTTCCCTGCACGCGCACCGGCCACAGCCGGTAGAGCACATCTCCGCGCACGTGGGCGTTGCGCGACAGCGCATACGCGCCTGACATCAGGAACAGTCCGCCATAGAGGATGTAGCTCATGTCGAACGCCCAGGCGGTGGGATTGTTCAGGACGTAGCGCACGAACACCTCGTACGACGTCCCCAGCGTGAGAATGACGATGCACCAGGCGAAAGCATGGCCTACCGCCATGCTGAAGCGGTCGATACCGAGCAGGAAAGTTTGGAGCATGAAATTCCCCCGAGGCGGCGAAAATATGTTGGACGTATATTAAAAGAGGCGGCACATTGCTGTGCCGCCTCCGGTTGGTCAGATTGCGACCCTGTCGTAGCGAATTGGCTTTAGAACCCGAGCTTGCCGAAGATATGCTCGTAACCCGCCTTGTAGTCGGCGGTGTTGAAGAAGGAGTAGTAGCCGACCCGCTTGGCCCAGGCCTTTTGCGAATCCCACACCTTCTTGAAGAACGGATCCTCGTCCGACAGCTTCTTGACGATCTTGTCCCAGGCCTTGATCTGCGCGTCGAAGATGCTTTGCGGCGTGCGGATGATGTGCACCTTGTCCTTGTCCCTGAGCTCGATCAGGTCCTTGGAGTAGTTGTCCATCGCCAGTGCGAAATTGGACGTGGACGCGGCTTCGGCCGCGTATTTCAGCACCGCCTGCAGGTCCTTGGGCAGGGACTCGTATTTCTTGCGATTCCAATCGATTTCGAAGAATTCCATCGCCTGGTGATAGCTGCCCATCATGTAATTCTTGGCCACGTCCTGGGCGCCGAAGCGCCGGTCGGAGGTCGGGTTGTTGAACTCGAATGCATCGATCACGCCGCGCTCCATCGCCGGGACGATCTCGCCGCCGGGCAACTGCGTCACCTTCATTCCCAGCTCCTGCATCAGGTCGGCGGCCAGGCCCACCGTGCGGTATTTGAAGCCCTTGAGTTCCGCGGCGCTCTTGACCGGCTTCTTGAACCAGCCCAGCGGCTGGGTCGGCATCGGCATGGCGAAGAAACCGACCACGTTGAACCCGAGTTTCTTCATCAGCTCGTCGTAGTATTGCTGCCCCTCCTTGGCGATCCAGGCCAGGTTCTGTGCGGCGTCGCAGCCGGTGATCGGGCCGGAGCCGAACATCGAAGCCACTTTGCTCTTGCCATACCAGTACACCGCGACCGTGTGGGCGCCGTCGATCACGCCCTTGGAAGTCGCGTCCAGCACTTCGAACGGTTTCACCACCGAGCCTGCCACCAGGTAGTCGATGCGCAGGCGCCCGCCGGCCATTTCGTTGACGCGCTTGACGTATTCCTCGGCCATTTCGTTGAAGATGTCCTTTGCGCCCCATGCGCCCTGCATCTTGAGCACAATCGGGGACTGCGACCTGGCGATCATCGGGAATCCCAGGGTTGCGGCGCCCGCTGTCGCGGCTGCGGCGCCGGTCAGGAATTTACGGCGTGAGGTTTGTTTCTTGGGTTGATTGTTGTCCATCGTGGATTCTCCTCCAAAGGGATCAAAAAAACGCGCCGCCAACGAACTGTTTTTGTAGGCGCAGGCGTATAACTGCAGCTACTACTACGCGCATTGAGTATGCGGGATGTAAGCTAGCACGATCCGCAGAAAGAGGCAATGACGGCCGACAAGTACGGCGCACCGGCGGCGATTGCGTCCGCATTGGCGGCGCAGGACGATGCACGCCGGCGCCCGCTGCTCTTCATCGAGCGCAAGCAAGAAAGTCGAAGCGAATTGCAGGGCGACTGCGATTGCAAGTCGGCGCAGCGACGGATAACATAGGGCGCTGGTAATCATCGTTTTACCTAAGAGGAGGACGCAATGCAAAACACTCATACATGGGTTCGAGGCGCATTCGCCGCGGCTTTTTTCGCTGTGTCGGTGCTGGCCGCCACGCAGGCTGCCGCCGCGGACGCGAAGCTGCCTGCCACCCTGGCCTGGAGCGCCTACGACGTCGGCTCCGCCGGCTACAATCAGTCGGTCGGGATCGGCAACGCGCTGAAGCAGAAATACAATGTCAGCCTGCGCGTGCTGCCGGGAAAGAACGATATCTCGCGCAACCTGCCGCTGCGCAGCGGACAGGTGCAGTTCTCCGCCAACGGCGTCGGCGGCGCGTATATGGCGCAGGAAGGCATGTACGATTTCGGCGCGCAGGAGTGGGGGCCGCAGCCGGTGCGCGGCCTGATGCTCAACGTCTCGGACCAGCTCCTGACCATTCTCGCCGCGAAGGATAGCGGCATCAAGACGATCGCCGACTGCAAGGTCGGCGACACCATCACCGACGACCGCAAGCCCGCGACCGAGATGTTGGCCGGCTTCAAGCCGTCGGTGCC
>JBQMQE010000083.1:0-2455 GCA_052172655.1 Burkholderiales bacterium | reverse complement strand
GGATAGCGGCATCAAGACGATCGCCGACCTGAAAGGCAAGCGCGTAGCCTGGGTGATCGGCGCGCCTTCGCTGAACCAGAATATCACTGCGCTCCTCGCCTTCGCCAACCTCACCTGGAACGATGTGCAGAAGGTCGAGTTCGGCGGCTTCGGCCCGGCCATGGACGGCATCGTCAACAACCAGGTCGATGCGGCGTGGAGCTCGTCGGTATCGGGCAAGGCGTACGCGATCGCGAAATCGCCGCGCGGTCTGATATATCCGGTGGTATCGCACAAGGACAAAGAGGGCTGGAAGCGGGTGCAGGCGGTCGCGCCGTTCCTCAACCCGTTCATGGGCACCGAGGGAGCCGAGCTGTCCAAGGACCACCCGGCCGAGTCCTCGACCTACCCTTACCCGATCCTGATGACCTACGCCAATCAGAACGCGGGCCTGGTGTACAACATGACCAAGGCGATGGTCGATACCTTCGATATGTACAAGGCCTCGGCGCCGGGCAACAGCGGCTGGGCGGTCGACCGGCAGAATTTCGAATGGGTGGTGCCCTACCACGAGGGCGCGATCAAATACTGGAAGGAAACCGGCCAGTGGACGCCGAAGTACCAGGCGCACAACGACATGCTGATCAAGCGTCAGAAAGTTCTGGCAAGCGCCTGGGCCGGGATGAATAAGAACAGCGGTGCGGACAAGAAGGCTTTCGCGCTGGCGTGGATGAAGGCGCGCGCCGAAGCGCTCACCAAGGCCGGCATGGACCCGGTATTGACGAGTTGGTGATTTCTCACTGCGCGTTGCGGTTCCCCCGCGCGCAGCTCTGATTCGGGATGGCGCCCGTGACTGAAGCGGCACAGGACGCGGGCGAGGCGCCCGAGGCGGCCGTCGAGTTGCGCTACCGCAAGCTCCCGCCCGTCTGGCGCGGGGTGCTGATCTTTGTCGCCTCAGCGGCGATTTTTCTCGCGCTGGACCAGATCCTCAACCTCGGGTTTTTCGTCGGCAAGGTGATGCTCGACACCGCCTACCTGTACTGGCTGTGCGCGCTGCTCGCCGGCTGCGTGTTCATCCTGGTTCCCGCGACCAAGCACGCGCGCCGCGACGGCGTGCCCTGGTACGACGCGCTGCTGTACTTTCTGATGGTCGCCGTGTTCGCCTATTTCGCGCTGAACGCGCATCGCATCATCAGCGAAGGCTGGGAATTTGCCGCGCCTAAAGAGGCGATCTGGATCGCCTACGTCGGCTGGCTGCTGATCCTCGAGGCCACACGCCGCGCCGGCGGCACGGCGGTGTTCGTGGTGGTCGCCGTCATCTCGCTTTACCCGGTGTACGCGGGGCACATGCCCGGGCCGATTTCGGGCCTGCCGCAGGACCTTTCCACCACCGCGGCCTATCACTTCGCCAGCTCGGAGAGCGTGCTCGGCATCCCGACCCGCGCCTTCGGCGAACTGGTGATCGGTTTCGTCATGTTCGGCGCGGTGCTGCAGTACACCGGCGCGGCGCCGTTCTTCAATAACCTCGCCTTCGCGCTGTTCGGTTCGGTGCGCGGCGGTCCGGCCAAGGTGGCGATATTCGCCAGCGGCCTGATGGGCTCGGTCTCGGGCAGCGTGGTGTCGAACGTGCTCACCACCGGCGTGGTGACTATTCCCGCGATGAAGCGTACCGGCTTCGAGCCCGCCTACGCCGGCGGGGTCGAGGCCTGCGCCTCGACCGGCGGCGTGCTGATGCCACCGGTGATGGGTGCGGCCGCGTTCGTCATGGCCTCGTTCTTGGGCGTGCCCTACGTGCAGGTTGCGGTCGCGGCGCTGGTGCCGTCGCTGCTGTTCTACTTCGGCCTGTTCGTGCAGATCGACGGTTACGCCGCGCGCCGCGGCCTCAAGGGCCTGCCGCGCGCGGAGTTGCCGTCTGTCGGCGCGACGTTCGCCGCGGGCTGGCAGTACGTGTTCGTGTTGGCGCTGCTGGTGTGGATGCTGCTGGTGCTGCAGCAGGAAGCGATCGCGCCGTTCTACGCGACGGCACTGCTGCTGGTGATCAACCAGTTCTCGCGCCGTTATCGGCTCGATTGGAAGAAGCTCGGACTGCTGGTCGAGGGTATCTGCGGCGCGCTGGGCGAGCTCTCGGCGCTGCTCGCGGGCGTGGGCCTGATCATCGGCTCGCTTTCGGTCACCGGCCTCGCCGGGACGCTGGCCAACGACCTCGTCTACCTCGCCGGCAACAACATCTACGTGCTGCTGGTGATGGGTGCGATCACCAGTTTCATTTTCGGCATGGGCATGACTATCACCGCCTGCTATATATTCCTTGCGATCGTGCTTGCGCCGCCGCTGGTCGCCGCGGGTTTCGACCCGGTGGCGGTGCATCTGTTCATGCTCTACTGGGGCATGGTGTCGTTCATCACGCCGCCGGTGGCGCTCGCCGCGTTTGTCGCCGCCGGCATCGCGCACGCCCGGCCGATGGACGTCGGCCTGC
>JBQMQE010000082.1:10464-17370 GCA_052172655.1 Burkholderiales bacterium | reverse complement strand
GGCGCCAGAGGAAGGAGCAGACGGATTGAAGCCGACCGATATTGGCGCGCCAGATTACTTCCACAAAGTTGTAGATTGTCAATGGGCCTGCCCCGCCCATACCCCGGTTCCCGAATACATCCGTTTGATCGCCGCAGGCCGCTATGACGACGCCTACATGGTCAACTGGCAGTCGAACGTGTTTCCCGGCATCCTCGGGCGCACCTGCGACCGCCCGTGCGAGCCGGCTTGCCGCCGCAGCCGCGTTGAGGATGCGCCGGCCGCGGGAGCGAAGGGGGCTGCTGCCGGCGCGGCCAGGGAACCGGTCGCGATCTGCCGTCTGAAACGGGTGGCTGCCGACAACAAGGGCGACATCCGCGCGCGCTTGCCGGCGTTGCCGAAGAAGAAAAACGGCAAGCGCATCGCCTGTGTCGGCGCCGGACCGGCATCGCTCACCGTGGCGCGCGACCTGGCGCCGCACGGCTATCATGTCGTCGTCTACGACGGCGACACCAAGGCGGGCGGCATGATGCGCAGCCAGATCCCCAAATTTCGCCTGCCCGAGGAAGTGATCGACGAGGAGGTCGGCTACATTCTTGGGCGCGGCGTAGAGTTTCGCGCCGGCAAGCGCGTGGACAGCATGAAGGCCCTGCTGGCTGAGGACTACGATGCGATATTCATCGGCTCGGGCGCGCCGCGCGGCCGCGACCTCGATGTTCCGGGGCGCAAGGAAGCGGCGAAGCACATTCACATCGGCATCGACTGGCTTTCCAGCGTCTCCTTCGGGCATATCGAAAAAATCGCCAAACGCGTCATCGTGCTCGGCGGCGGCAACACCGCCATGGACTGCTGCCGCACCAGCAAGCGGCTGGGCGGTGAGGACGTCAAAGTGATCGTGCGCTCAGGCTTCGACCAGATGAAGGCCTCGCCGTGGGAGAAGGAAGACGCCATGCACGAGGGCATTCCCATCCTCAATTTTCTCGTGCCCAAGGATTTCACCCACCACCGGGGCAAGCTTACCGGTGTCACGTTCGAAAAAGTGGAAGCGCATTACGACGACAAGGGCCGCCGCAGCCTGAAACCCACGGGGGAGCCCCACCAGCATTTCGAATGCGACGAGGTCCTGGTCGCGGTCGGCCAGGAAAACGCTTTCCCCTGGATCGAGAAGGACTGCGGTATCGCGTTCGACCAGTGGGGCATGCCGCTGGTCGACAAGATCACCCTGCAATCCTCGCTGCCGCGCGTGTATTTCGGCGGCGACGCCGCCTTCGGGCCGAAAAACATCATCTGGGCCGTCGCCCACGGCCACGAGGCCGCGGTCTCGATCGACAAGTATTGCCAGGGCGAGGACGTGTCGCAGCGCCCGCCGCCGATGGTGCACCTGATGTCGCAGAAAATGGGCATCCACGAGTGGAGCTACGACAATGAAGTCGCGCTGGACCGGCGCTACAAGGTGCCCTGGCGCGATGCCAGCCAGACGCTGAAGAACATCAAGATCGAAGTCGAGATGGGGTTCGACCGGGCCACCGCATTCAAGGAGGCCGAACGCTGCCTCAACTGCGACGTGCAGACCGTGTTCATCAACACCAAGTGCATCGAGTGCGACGCCTGCGTCGACATCTGCCCGATGGACTGCATCAGCTTCACCATCAACGGCGAGGAAGCCGACCTGCGCACGCGGCTCACCGCGCCGGCGAACAACCTGACGCAGGATGTGTACGTCTCGTCCACGCTCAAGACCGGGCGCATCATGGCCAAGGACGAGGACGTGTGCCTGCACTGCGGCCTGTGCGCCGAGCGCTGCCCCACCGGCGCCTGGGACATGCAGAAATTCCTGCTCGAGCTGACACCCGCCGGCCCCGGCTGCCGCAGCCGCGCAACTGCAAAGGAACCTGTACCCGCATGAAGGCAAAACGCATCGAAAGCGTAAACGACTTCGTCGTCAAGTTCGCCAACGTCAACGGCTCCGGCTCGGCTTCGGCCAACGAACTGTTCGCGCGCGCCATCCTCAGGATGGGCGTGCCGGTGAGCCCGCGCAACATCTTCCCCTCCAACATCCAGGGCCTGCCCACCTGGTACGAGGTGCGGGTGACCGAGAAGGGCTGGCTCGGCCGCCGCGGCGGCGTGGACCTGATGGTGGCGATGAACCCGCAGACCTGGAACCAGGACCTCGCCGAGATCGAGCCCGGCGGCTACCTGTTCTACGACAGCACGCGGCCGCTGCCGCAGTCGAAGTTCCGCGACGACATCAACGTCCTCGGCATGCCGCTCACCGACATCTGCAACGCGACCTACGACGACTCGCGCCAGCGGCAGTTGTTCAAGAACATCATTTACGTCGGCGCGCTCGCGGCGCTGCTCGACATGGACGCCGGCGCGATCGCCGAGCTGATCGGCGAGCAGTACAAGGGCAAGGAAAAACTGCTCAAGCCCAATCTCAACGCGATGCAGATGGGGCGCGACTACGCGCTCGCCCACCTCAAGTGCCCGATCGGCCTGCGCGTGAAGCGCGCCGACGCGGTGGGCAACAAGATCTTTATGGAAGGCAACAGCGCCGCGGCGCTGGGCGCGGTGTACGGCGGCGCCACGGTGTGCGCCTGGTACCCGATCACGCCGTCCTCTTCGGTCGCCGAGGCGTTCGAGCGCTACTGCAAGCGGCTGCGCGTGGATGAGGCGAGCGGCAAGAACAAGTTCGCCATCGTGCAGGCCGAAGACGAACTCGCCTCGATCGGTATCGTCACCGGCGCCGGCTGGAACGGCGCGCGCGCCTTCACCGCCACCTCCGGCCCGGGCATTTCGCTCATGACCGAATTCATCGGCCTTGCCTATTTCGCCGAAATTCCGGTGACGATCATTGACGTGCAACGCGGCGGCCCCTCCACCGGCATGCCCACGCGCACGCAGCAGTCGGACATCCTGTCCACCGCCTATGCCTCCCACGGCGACACCAAGCACGTGCTGCTGTTCCCCGAAGATCCGAAAGAGTGCTTCGAGTTCACCGCGCAGGCGCTGGACCTCGCCGACCGCCTGCAGACGCCGGTGTTCGTGATGACCGATCTGGATATCGGCATGAATGCGCGCCTGTGCGATCCGCTGCAATGGGATGACGCCAAGGCCTACGACCGCGGCAAGGTCATGAGCGCCGAGGAGCTGCAGGCAGGCAAGGACTTCGGCCGCTATCTCGACGTGGATGGCGACGGCATCGCCTACCGCACCTACCCCGGCACCCATCCCGCGCGCGGCGCCTTTTTCACGCGCGGCACAACCAAGGACCGCTACGCGCGCTATTCCGAGGCGGGGCCGGATTATGTCGATAATATGCAGCGGCTGCTGAAGAAATTCGAGACCGCGAAGACGCTGGTGCCGAAGCCCCTGCTCACCGCCGCACAGTATCCGGCGCGCTTCGGCGCGATCTATTTCGGTTCCACCAGCCCGGCAATGACCGAGGCGCTGGACGCGCTCGCCGCCAGGGGCATCTACGTCAATGCCCTGCGCGTGCGCGCGTTCCCGTTCCAGGACGAGATCGCCGACTTCGTCGCCGCGCATTCGAAGGTGTTTGTAGTCGAGCAGAACCGCGACGCGCAACTGAAAACCCTGCTGGTGAACGAGGCGCACGTCAACCCCGCCAGCCTGATCTCGGTGCTGCATTACGACGGCACGCCGATCACCGCGCGCTTCATCGTCCGCGAAATAGCCGCGGTGAGCGCAGCGCTGAACGTGCGCCCGCTGAAGAAAGACAAGGCGGCATAGATTGAACAATTCGAGGGGATACATCCCCTCGAACTCCCCTATATTGGACGGTACAAAGGTAAAAGATGACCTACCTGACCAAACCCAAGCTTCATCACCCGACGCTGCAGAAGAACAAGGTCGGCTACACGCGCCGCGACTACGAGGGCAAGATTTCGACGCTTTGCGCCGGCTGCGGCCACGACTCGATTTCGGCTGCCGTCATCCAGGCCTGCTGGGAACTCGACATCCAGCCGCACCGCGTGGCCAAACTCTCCGGCATCGGCTGCAGCTCCAAAACGCCCGACTACTTCCTCGGCAATTCACACGGCTTCAACAGCGTGCACGGCAGGATGCCCTCGGTGCTGACCGGCGCCAACCTCGCCAACCGCGAGCTGATCTACCTCGGCGTCTCCGGCGACGGCGACTCCGCCTCGATCGGCATCGGCCAGTTCGCGCACATCATGCGCCGCGGCGTCAACCTCACCTACATCCTCGAGAACAACGGCGTCTACGGCCTGACCAAGGGCCAGTTTTCCGCCACCGCCGATGCGGGCTCGAAATCCAAGCGCGGCGTCATCAACCGCGACGCGCCCGTGGACACAGTTTCGCTCGCGCTGCAGCTCGGCGCCACCTACGTCGCGCGCAGCTTCTCCGGCGACAAGAAACAACTGGTGCCGCTGATCAAGGGCGCGATCGCCCACCAGGGAGCGGCGTTTATCGACATCGTCAGCCCCTGCGTCGCGTTCAACAACCACGAGGGCAGCACCAAGAGCTACGACTACGTGCGCGAGCACAACGAGAGCGTCAACCGGCTCGACTTCTGGCCGACGCGCGAGGCGATCAGCGTCGATTACCAGGAGGGCGCGGTGATCGACGTGCCGCAGCACGACGGCTCCATCCTGCGCCTCAGGAAGACCCATCCCGAGTACGATCCGCTCGACCGCGTCAGGGCGCTCAACTACATCGCCGAGCACCAGGCCAGGGGCGAACTCGTCACCGGGCTGCTGTACGTCCATCCCGAGGCCGACGACCTGCACGCGCATCTGAACACCGTCGACACGCCGTTCAACAAGCTTGGCGTGAAGGAGTTGTGTCCAGGGGCGGGGATGCTGGAGAAGCTTAACGCGTCATTGCGCTAGCGCCGCGCGCAATCCGGTCTCCGGCTTTGCCCGATTCCGGCCGGCGCCGGGCCGCTCGCCTACGCGGGTTGGAAAAGCTGCACCCTGTTTCGTCCCTGTGCCTTGGCCATGTAGAGGGCGCGGTCGGCGTTACTCAGGAGCTGCGATTCGTCCGCGCCGTGATCGGGGTAGACGGCGACGCCTATGCTCGTGGATATGTCCAGGCTTTGACCGCCGGGCAGGTGGATACGGCGCCCAAAGCGGTCATCGCGCACTTCACCTGGCAATCGGCCGCAGACGACCGAGCGGCCGTATGGCAAACACCTCTTGAGCCGCCGGTTCTCGGCCTTTTGCAAAGCTTTCCATAAGGCCGAAATCCGTTATTTCTTCTTCGCCCGCGGATGCGCGGCGTCGTAGGCCTTGGCCAGGTATTGGAAGTCCAGATGCGTATATACCTGGGTCGTCGAAATGCTCGAATGCCCCAGCATCTCCTGCACCGCACGCAGGTCGCCCGAGGATTGCAGCACATGCGTCGCGAACGAATGGCGCAGCACATGCGGGTGCACGTGCATCGGCAGCCCGGCGCGCCGGGCCCATTGCGCGAGGCGCGCGCGCACCACGCCGGCGGCGATGCGCTCGCCGCGCGCGCCGACGAACAGCGCCGGCGCCCCGCCACGGGCGAGCAGAGCGCGCGAGCGCAGCCAGGCTTCGATCGCCTGCCGCGCCTTCGCGCCCACCGGCACGCTGCGCGTCTTGCCGCCCTTGCCGGTCACCGTCAATTCGGCGTCGCGGCGGATCGCGTCGGCGTGCGCCAGATCGAGGCTGACCAGTTCGGCCAGGCGCAGCCCGGAAGAGTAGGCGAGCTCGAACATCGCCTTGTCGCGCAGCTCTGGCGGCGTCTCGGCCGGCGCATCCAAGAGTTGCCCCGCCGCCTCGGGCGAGAGCGCCTTGGGCAGCCCCCTGGCCGCCCTGGGCGCGCGCAGGCCGAGACAAGGATTGGCGCTGTAGCCGCGGTGACGCGCGAGCCAGGTGAACAGCCCGCGCCAGGCCGACAGCATGTGCGCGATGGTGCGGCCGGCTAGGCCGCGCGCGTGCAGTTGCGCCACGCTGCGGCGGATATGCTGCGGCTGCATGCGTGCCAGCTCCACTCCCGGATTAAGTTCGAACAGGGCTTCGATGTCCTTGAGGTAATTGCGGCGCGTGCCGGCGGCGAGGTGGCGCTGGTGCGACAAATGCTCGAGGTAGGCCGCTAGCAGCTCGCGGCGGGGATCGGATTGGGTCGCGCTCGCCTGATCCGCCGGCATGGCTACCAGTACCGCTGCAGCGCCGCGCTCGCGAGCGCGCCCAGGCGCTCGAGATAGAGCGTGCCCATCTCCGGGTAAAAGCGCGCAGGCTCCTCGCTTGCGAGCGCCAGCATGCCGATGCAGGCCTTGCCGTCGTCGCGCAGCGGCATGCAGGCGTACGAGCGCAGTTGCGCCGCCGCCTCGCCGAACCAGGACGCGACCTCGGGGTTTGCGCCCGGACCGCAAAAAGGATGTTCCATATTCCCCGCGTACTGGCGCAACTCCTCGCTCACCGCCGCGAATTCGAGACCGCTTCCGGCTGGCGCGCCTGGATCGGGCCGCCAGACTCGCAGCGCCGCATGCGGCACGGCGAAGTCCTCGCGCAGGTTGTAATACAGCGCCTGCAGCATGGCCTGTGGGTCGCCGGCGGGAAACAGCGCGAGGCACAGGCGGTGCATTTTTTCGCCGATGGCGTCGTTCTCCTCGCCGAACTGGATCAGTTCCGCGAGCTTGCCCTCCAGCATTTTGCTTTTTTCGCGCAACGTGAGGATCTGGCGCTCGGCGATCGGAATGGCGCGGCCGCCGTGCGGATGCGGAATGTAGATCTGCGCCAGCAATTCGGCATAGTCCTCGAAGAAACCGGGATGGTCCTGCAGGTAGCGTACGACTTCTTCAGCTTTCATCGATTTCTATTTCCCCCTCGAACACGGCGAGCGCAGGACCGCTCAGCCACACCGGATTGTCCGCGCCTTCCCTGCGTATCGTCAAATCGCTATCGCCGCCGCGGGTGGACA
>JBQMQE010000082.1:0-10364 GCA_052172655.1 Burkholderiales bacterium | reverse complement strand
TCGCGCATGATGCAGCGCCCCATGACCACGGTCATGCCCGCGGCGCGCGCGCGCTCGGCCGAGGCCTCATGCTCCGCTCCCTCCTGCATCCAGATATTGTTGATGCCCAGGCGCAGGCACTGGTCCAGCACTTCGGGCACGTGCTTGCCCGAGCGGAACACATTGGCGAGATCGACAGTATCCGGCACCGCGGCGAGATCAGGGTAGGCCTTCTCGCCCAGACCCTCGCTGATTCCAGGCCGCACCGGGATGATGCGAAAACCGAACTGCTGCATCCGCCGCGCGACATTGTGGCTGGCGCGGCCGGGCTTGGGCGAGAAACCGACCACGGCGATGGTCTTCACGCTGCGCAACAGCGCCTTGATCTGTTCGGGTTCGGGGTTGGTGAAAGGCATGGCCTGATTTTAACTGCGAACCGGCTGGTTGGCGCGCGCAGCGCGCAATTCGACGCAATGCGCGCAACCATGCTAATTCGCGCTACACAAATGACATCAATACCACGAAGCCTCCCCCGGCGGGCGGGTCTTGAAGCGCTTGTGCACCCATAGATACTGCTCCGGCATTTGCCGCACCTGTTCTTCGATGAAGGCGTTCATGCGCCGCGTGTCGGCCTCGACGCTCGCGCCGGGATAATTTTCCCAGGCGGGGAGGAAGCGCACCACGTAGCCTTCGCCTCCGGGCAGCATGCGCGTGATGCACGGCAGCACGCGCGCTCCGGCGAGCCGCGCCAGGCGCGACACGCCCGTGATGGTAGCGGCGGCGACACCGAAAAAAGGCACGAAAATGGTATCGCGCTGGCCGTAGTCCATGTCCGGCAGATAGTAAAACGGCCGTCCTGCCTGCATCGCGCGCAGCGCCGGGCGCACGCCATCCTGGCGCGACAGCAGCGTCAGCCTGCCGAAGCGCATGCGCCCGGCGTACAGCACCGCGTCGAATACCTCGTTTTTCTGCCTGGAGTAGATCGACACCAGGTCGAATTCCTGCATCAGGCGCGCCGCCCCCGTGTCCAGGCCGACGAAATGCGGCGCGAGCAGGATCAGCGGTCCGCCGCGCACCGCTTCGAAATGCTCCATGCCCTCGATGCGCACCAGCCGGCGGATGCGCGCGGGCGATCCCCACCAGAGGATGGCGCGCTCGAGGAACGTGCGGGCGAAGGCCCGGAAATGGCGCCGCGCCAGCGCCTCGCGCTCTGCGGCTGGAAGCTCGGGCAGGCAGTGCTCGAGGTTGATCAGGCACACGCGGCGGCGCTCACGGCCGAGCGCATAGAGCAGCCTGCCGAAACCGTTGCCGATTGCGGCGAGCAGCGGCAGCGGCAGCAGCCGCAGCAGCCACATGAGCGCGAGGCCGACGCGGGTCAGCATGAGCCTGTCGGCACAATAGGCGAAGCGCCGCGCGTATCGCCGCGACAGCCGCGGGATTCACATCGATGCGCTTCGGTTCTGCATTCCGGGTTCATTTTGGCGCCTGCGCCCCGGCCGGCACCTTGTAACGGTTGTATCCCCAGCCGTACTGCGCCGGGCATAGCCGGATCAGCCCCTCCAGCGCACGGTTCAGCGTGCGCGCCGGCGATTCGCCGGCAAGCGGCGCCGGCATGGGTTCGAGATGCAGGTGATAACCCCGGCCGCGGGGCAGGCGCTCGGCATAGGCCAGAATGGTCTGCGCGCCCGCGGCCTCGGCCAGCCGCCCGGCCAGAGTCATGGTGTAGGCCGGACGACCGAAAAATTCCGCCCACTCGCCCTCGCCTACGCCTGGCGCCTGGTCGGGCAGGATACCGATCGCTTCACCCCGCTTGAGCGCGCGCAGCAGCAGGCGCACGCCCTTCAGATCGGCGCTGGCCAGACGCAAATTGGGCCGGTTGCGCCCGGCCAGCATCAGCGGTTCCGCCGCTTTCTTCTTCGGTGGCCGGTAGAGCGCGGTGAGCGGGGTGCCGGCGGGTGCGCGGCAGGCATAGTACTGGGCGGTGATTTCGAAGCAGCCCAAATGCGGCGTAAGGAAAATGATGCCGCGCCGCCGCGCCAGCGCCGCCTCGACCAGGTCCCAGCCCGTGACCTCGGCCACCAAGCCGGCGACCGCCGCATGGGGACGCAGCCAGATCGCGGGCAGCTCCAGCAGTCCTTTACCGGCTTCGGCAATCGCCCGGCGCCGAAGCGCGGGCTGCGTAAAACCCGCCGCGCGCAGATTGGCCGACAGACAACGGCGATAGTGCGGCGAGGCGAGATAGACCATCCATCCGCACAGCGCCCCCAAACGGTGCAAAGCGGAAAGCGGCAAGAAGGCGAGCAGACGTGCCAGGCCTAGAACCACAGCGCATCACTTTGGCATTGCATCAAGACATGCTATCCTTACGGCCCTTTTCCAACCAATTAGAACCCAACCATGAGCTCTTTCCTGTTCACCTCGGAATCGGTCTCTGAAGGCCATCCGGACAAAGTTGCCGATCAGATTTCCGATGCGGTTCTGGACGCTATTCTAGCGCAGGACAAAACCTCCAGAGTCGCGGCCGAGACGCTG
The DNA here is from genome assembly GCA_052172655.1 of Burkholderiales bacterium. Taxonomy (GTDB): domain Bacteria; phylum Pseudomonadota; class Gammaproteobacteria; order Burkholderiales; family SG8-39; genus 2-12-FULL-64-23. The sequence goes on along the minus strand of JBQMQE010000082.1, from coordinate 7,853 downwards.
GTCAAGGACAACCTGGTGGTGCTCGCCGGCGAAATCACCACCGGTGCGCGGGTCAACTACAACGACGTGGCGCGCAAGACCATCAAGCGCATCGGTTACGACGATCCGGCGATCGGTTTCGACACGCACACCTGCACCGTGATCGTCGCCTATGGCGAACAGTCCAGGGACATCGCCCAGGGGGTGGATGAAGGCAAGGGGCTGGACCTCGATCAGGGCGCGGGCGACCAGGGCCTGATGTTTGGCTACGCCTGCAGCGAAACGCCGCAAATGATGCCGCTGCCCATTTTTCTTTCGCATCGTCTGGTCGAACGCCAATCCGAGCTGCGCCGCGATGGCCGCATGCCCTGGCTGCGCCCCGATGCCAAGTCGCAGGTCACCGTGCGCTACGCCGACGGCACGGCGGACATGATCGACACCGTGGTGCTGTCCACGCAGCATGCCCCCGGCCTGACGCACAAACAGATCGAAGAGGCGGTGATCGAGCAGATCATCAAGCCGGTACTGCCCAAGCATCTCGTCAAAGGCCAGATCAAGTACCTCGTCAACCCGACCGGCGCCTTCGAGATCGGCGGCCCCAAGGGCGACTGCGGCCTCACCGGGCGCAAGATCATCGTCGACACCTATGGCGGATCGGCGCCGCACGGCGGCGGCGCATTCTCCGGCAAGGATCCCTCCAAAGTGGACCGCTCCGCTGCCTACGCCGCGCGCTACGTCGCCAAGAACGTGGTCGCCGCCGGTCTGGCGAGCAGATGCCAGATTCAAATTTCCTACGCGATCGGCGTGGCCCGGCCCACCAGCGTCATGGTCACGACCTTCGGCACCGGCAAGATTTCCGATGAAAAACTGTCGGAACTGGTGCGCGAACATTTCGACCTGCGCCCGAAGGGGATAGTGCAAATGCTCGACCTGCTGCGCCCGATCTACGAAAAGACCGCGGCCTACGGCCACTTCGGCCGCGACGAGCCGGAGTTCACCTGGGAAGCGACGGACAAGGCACCAGCCCTCGCTGCCGATGCCGGAATTAAGATGGAGGCTGTTCCCGCCTGAGCGGTCGTGCACCAGCAGCAGCGCCAACGGGCGGCTTCCGGCCGCCCGTTTTATTTGCGATGCAGGCCCGGCGGCGACGGGCGCCAAGCGCCCCGGAACCCAAGCGGGACCTGCCTTCGCGTGCCACATCTTAGGTCGCCACGCAGCTCGTTTAGCGCCTGCCTGCGCTCACCCCCTTGGCCCTGTCGTAAGACAGCCAGGCTCTCGGTTGTCAGTCATTGGTCGCTGTGCTATGGTCGAATGGCGGCAGGCAGCGGCTTAAGCTACGGCAGTCCCTAGCCGGCGATCCGACCGCGCGGTCGCAGCGCAGACAATCATCAAAGAGGGGACACGATCCCCCGCCGAGTTTCTACCGAAAGAGGAGTAAACCATGCAAAACCATGTACAGCGCATTGTCGCCACGGCAATTCTGGCCGTGTTTGCAACCGTTTCCGGTGCGGCGCTGGCCGCAGAAGTGAACGGCCCTAAACTCCAGTGGAAATTCTCGACCTGGGGCAATGCGCGCGCCTTCGACGCGGGCATCGAGACCCTCGCCGCGATTGTCGACAAAAAAACCGGCGGCAACTTCACCATCCGCGTGGCCTACGGCGAGGCACTGTCGAAGGCGAAAGAAAACCTAGACAGCATCAAGATCAACGCCATCGACGGGGCGCACTTCTGCAACTTCTACCACCCGGGCAAGAATCCTGCGTTCATGGTGTTCTCGCTGCCATTCCTGCCGCTGGGCGACTGGAACGTGTCGCTCAAGGTGCGCGAAACCCTGTACAAGCATCCCGCACTGGTGGCCGACATGGATAACTGGAACGCCATGGTCTACGCGTCGACCTTGCTGCCACAGTACGAGTTCCTGGGCAGGGGCAAGCCCCCGTACAAACTCGCCGACTGGAAGGGGCTGCGGGTGCGGGCGGGCGGCGGGCTGGGCGACGCGATGGAGGTGCTGGGCGCGATCAAGACCACCACCACCGCGACCGAAACCTACACCTCGATGCAGCGCGGCACCATGGACGCGGTCTCGCTCCCCTACACTTACGCGCAGGTGGCATACAAGATCCCCGAGGTTGCCGACTGGTTCACCACCAATATGTCGCCCGGCACCTCGGATTGCCCGATTGTGTTCAACAAGACCTCGTGGGCCAAACTGCCCGAGCAGTACAAGAAGCTGGTGATGGACGCCAAGGATGAAGTCAACAAGACGCAGATCCAGGCTTACGTAGACATCGACAAGAAGAACCTGCCGATGCTGCACGCGAAGCTCAAGGCGGTGACCTACACCGACGCGCAGCTGGACGAATTCCGCAAAGTCGCCGGCAAGCCGGTATGGGACAAGTGGGTGGCGGAAAACAAAGACAAGTTCGACGCGCAGAGCGTGCTCGATCTAGTCTTCAAGACCGCGGGCAAGTAGTCCGATCCCGCGCCCTCCGGGGGCGCGATGCCCCCGGAACATCCTCATCACCATGAATCCGGACCACGACGACGCGCCGAGTGCGGCGGCACCGAAACTCAGCCGCTTCCACCTGCTCCTCGGGCGGGTGGAGACCTGGTTCAATCTCGTCGCGGCGCTGTTCATTTTCGGCCTGATGCTGCTCGGCGTGGCGCAGGTGCTGGGACGGACCCTGTTCAATATGCCGATATCCGGCTACATCGATTTCGTCGAGATCTCGATCTCTACCTTCGCCTTCCTCGGCGTGGCCTATTGCCAGCGCGTGGGCGGTCACGTGCGCATGGACCTGTTCCTGGACATGGCGAAAGGCCGCCTGCAATTCGCCATGGAGGTCGCGGGCACACTCGTTGGCATGTTCGTCATCGGCGTGCTCGTCTGGTACAGCTTCGAGCATTTCCTGCGCGCCTACCAGCTCGGCGACAGCACCATCGATGCAGAACTGCCGGTGTGGCCGTCGAAACTGGTGGTGCCGGTCTCGTTCGCGCTGCTGTGGCTGCGCCTGCTGGTGCAACTCCTGGGCTACACGCGCTTGTGGCTGGACCCGCTGGCTGAATCCGTGGCGGTGCCCCGGGTGATGACGGCCGAGGATATTGCCGCCCAGGAAATCGAAGAAAGCGCGCAAAGGGGCTGAATTGGATCCGTTCACCATCGGCATCATCGGTACCGTCGCTCTCGTGGTGCTGGTTTTCCTCGGCGTGCGCGTGTTCTACGCCGCCGCGCTGGTCGGCATGCTCGGCCTGGTCAGCATGGTCGGCTGGGAGGCCGGCGCCGGCATGGCGGGCACGATTCCGCACTCGAAGGTGGTCACCTACACGCTGAGCGTGCTGCCGATGTTCATTCTCATCGGATATCTCGCCTTTCACGCCGGCATCACCGAGTCGCTGTTCGACGCCGGGCGCAAATGGCTGGGCTGGGTGCCGGGCGGGCTCGCGGTCGCGACGGTCATGGCCGCGACAGGTTTCGCCGCGGTGTCCGGAGCGAGCACGGCCACTGCGGCGGTGTTTGCCCGCGTGGCCATCCCCGACATGCTCAAGTTCGGCTACGACCGGCGCCTCGCCGCGGGCGTGGTGGCGGCCGGCGGCACGCTCGCCTCGCTCATTCCGCCGAGCGCGCTGCTGGTCATCTACGCCATCATCGTCGAGGAATCCGTGGGCGCGCTGCTGGTCGCCGGTTTTCTGCCGGGCATCGTCTCGGCGCTAGTCTATATGACGATCATCGTCATCATGTGCACCATCAATCCGAAGCTGGGGCGGCCGCTCACCGGTTTCACCTGGGTACAACGCTGGCGCTCGCTGCCCGGGACGCTGCCGATCTTCGCCGTCGTGATCATCATTTTCAGCGCCATGTATTTCGGCTGGGCCACGCCGACGGAAGCCGGCGCGCTGGGTGCAGGTGTGGTGTTCCTGCTTGCGCTCGCCCACGGTATGCGCTGGAAAAGCCTGCGCGAGGCGCTGCTGGAGACGGCCAAGCTGACCGTGATGATCTTCTCCATCATCTGGGGCGTGCTGATGTTCGTGCGCTTCCTCGGCTTTGCCGGACTGCCCGAAGCCTTCGCCAAATGGGTGGTAACGCTGCCGCTGTCGCCGCTCTTGATCATGATCTGCATCCTGCTGTTCTACACCTTGCTGGGCATGTTCATGGACGCGATCGGGATGATGCTGCTGACACTGCCGGTGGTGTATCCCGCGGTAATCGCGCTCGGCTACGACTCGATCTGGTTCGGCATCGTGGTGGTGAAAATGTGCGAGATCTGCCTGATCACGCCGCCGATCGGGCTGAACTGTTTCGTGGTGAACGGCGTGCGGCCCGATATACCGCTGAGTGACGTGTTCCGCGGCATCGCGCCTTTCTTTGTCGCCGACGTGATCACGCTGTCGTTGTTCCTCGCCTTCCCGGAAATCGTCCTCTGGCTGCCCCACACCATGCATATGGGCTAAGGCGCTGCCTCGCCCACCCGTTTCGCGCCTGAAAGCGCTGGCGCCGAGCGTGCAATTTGCGGTAAAATGCGCCTCCCTCGAGGAGCGTTGCGACGGGTTTCACTCCCCGCCAGGCTCGAGGTGTCCACAACCGCAACGGCGCTCACGAACTTTTTTCTCAAACGAAAGGAGCGCGTGATGAGCGCCGTACCGCAAAGCAAGAGCTTCACCGACTGCAAAGTAGCCGACCTGTCGCTGGCCGACTGGGGGCGCAAGGAAATCCGCATCGCCGAGACCGAAATGCCGGGTCTGATGGCGATCCGCGAGGAATACGCCGCGCAACAGCCGCTCAAGGGCGCGCGCATCGCCGGTTCGCTGCACATGACCATACAGACGGCGGTGCTGATCGAAACCCTCGAGGCGCTGGGCGCGCAAGTGCGCTGGGCTTCGTGCAATATCTACTCTACCCAGGACCATGCCGCCGCCGCCATCGCCGCCGGCGGCACGCCGGTGTTCGCCTACAAGGGGGAATCCCTGGACGAGTACTGGGAATTCACCCATCGCATATTCGAATGGTCGGACGGCGGCACGCCCAACATGATCCTCGACGACGGCGGCGACGCCACCCTGCTGCTGCACCTCGGCGCCCGCGCCGAGACGGATGCTGCGCTCGTCGCCAAGCCGGCCAACGAGGAAGAGACGGCGCTGTATGCCGCGATCAAGCGGCGCCTCGCCGCGCAGCCGGGCTGGTATTCGAAGCACATCGCCGCAATCAAGGGCGTGACCGAGGAAACGACCACCGGCGTGCACCGCCTGTATCAGATGGCGAAGGAGGGCAAGCTCGCGTTCCCGGCGATCAACGTCAACGATTCGGTCACCAAGTCGAAATTCGACAATCTGTACGGTTGCCGCGAATCGCTGGTCGACGGCATCAAGCGCGCCACCGACGTGATGATTGCCGGCAAGATCGCGCTGGTATGCGGCTACGGCGACGTCGGCAAGGGTTGCGCGCAGGCAATGCGCGCGCTCTCGGCGCAGGTATGGGTGACCGAGATCGATCCGATCTGCGCGCTGCAGGCGGCGATGGAGGGCTATCGCGTGGTGACCATGGACTACGCCGCGGACAAGGCCGACATTTTCGTCTCCGCTACCGGCAACGTCAACGTGATCGCGCTGCCGCACATGCAGAAAATGAAGGACCAGGCGATCGTGTGCAACATCGGCCACTTCGATTCCGAAATCGATGTCGCCAGCCTGCACCAGTACAAGTGGGAAGAGATCAAGCCGCAGGTGGACCATGTAATTTTCCCCCCGATGGAAGGACGACCGGGCAAACGCATCATCATCCTGGCGAAAGGCCGCCTGGTGAACCTCGGCTGCGGCACCGGGCATCCCTCCTACGTGATGTCCTCCTCCTTCGCCAACCAGGTGCTGGCGCAGATCGAGCTCTGGACCGAAGCGCAGAAGGGCTCGGGCAAATACCCGATCGGCGTCTACGTGCTGCCTAAACATCTGGATGAGAAAGTGGCGCGCCTGCAACTGAGAAAGCTCAACGCCATGCTGACCGAGCTTAGCGACGAGCAGGCGGCCTATATCGGCGTAAGCAGGGACGGCCCGTACAAGGCGGACGCGTACCGCTACTGAGGACGAGCGGGAGGAGTACGTCTCCTCCCTTCTCCCTGCCATGGAATCGCAGAAGAAATACCCGCCGACGTTCAGCTTCGAGTTCTTCCCGCCGAAAACGCCGGAGGGCATGGACAAGCTGCGCGCCACCTGGAGGCAATTGATCCAGCTCAAACCCAGGTTCTTCTCCGTCACCTACGGCGCCGGCGGCTCGACGCGCGACCGCACGCTCGAGGCGGTGCTCGAAATCCAGAAAGACGGCGGCGCGGCGGCGCCGCACCTGTCCTGTGTCGGCTCCTCCCGCGCCGACCTTGCCGCCACGCTCGCGCTGTATCAGTCTCACGGCCTGCGCCATATCGTCGCGCTGCGCGGCGACCTGCCCTCGGGCTCGGCCGGCGCGGGCGAATTACGCTATGCCAACGAGCTGGTGCAATTCATCCGCCAGACCACCGGCGATCATTTCCACATCGAAGTCGCCGGCTATCCTGAGTTCCACCCGCAGGCACGCTCGGCGCTGGATGATCTACAGGCGTTCAAGCGCAAGGTGGACGCAGGCGCGAACGCGGCGATCACCCAGTATTTTTTCAACGCCGACGCTTACTTCCGCTTCATCGACGACTGCGAGGCGCTGCGCATCGACGTGCCCATCGTGCCGGGCATCATGCCCATCGCGAATTTCACGCAGCTCGCGCGGTTTTCGGATGCCTGCGGCGCGGAAATTCCGCGCTGGCTCAGGCTGCGGCTGCAAAGCTACGGCGACGATGTTGCTTCGATCCGCAGCTTCGGCCTGGACGTGGTGACCGAGCTGTGCGACCGGCTGCTGTCCGAAGGCGCGCCGGGCCTGCATTTCTACACCATGAACCAGGCCGGGCTGGTTTCGACCATATGGCAACGGCTCGGGCTGTAAGAAGGAATAGGCGAATCAAGCCGGCCTGCGTGAGGCGTGCGGCGAACTTCCCGCGCGACAATACATCGAGCAACTCCGCGAGCAGCGTCGCGCTGCTGCACAACTCGAATGCTTGCACCCTGGCCCCATCGAGCAGGCGGCGCGGCGGGCCAGCTGGCGAGATCACCCCTGACACCAGCGTATTCGTATCGAGCACCACCCGCACGATTCAGGTGCGCCGTGCCGCGCGGTCCTGGCGTGCCGCCTGAATCTCCGCCGCGATCTCCTCATCGGAGAGCGGCGGCAAATTCAAGGCATCGAGCCTCGTGAGCGATTCCCCCAGACGCGCGCCGGCGGCGGCGCGTTCCTCCCGGGCCGCGAGAAACTCCACGAAATCCTTTACCTCCGCCAGACGCTGCGGCGGCAGCTTCTGCAGCTTCTCGATTAACGCCGGTTCGATTGCGGCCATGGTCGTCTCCTTGAGTCTGTTAGCTCACCTGCTGCACAAAATTTGAAGGCGTCGTGCTCGATTTACTTTTGAAGAAAAACCCCCTGCCAACGCCCGCCATCGCGCGGGCGCTGTTGCTTGTGTGATTTTAGCCGCGTTTCTTCTCTTCCGGTGTGATCAATCCGATCGGCCGGCGCTTGCTCTCGGGCGGGCTCATCAATTTGCGGATGGCTTCGAACACCTGCTTCAACTGGTTGCGGGTGTTGGCTGCCAGAGTGTCGTGCCGGAGTGCGAGCGCCTCGGTCGTTTGTTCGAGTTCTTCAAGAGGAACAGGCGAATCGATCCGGCCGCGAAGTCTGAACGGTTTGCCGCCGCGGCGCAATTCAGCGTGTCAACGCGCCCCAAACCGCGTACATGCGCATTATGTCAATTTCGCGCCGCTACGGACCCCTGGCAGAGGGTCGATCGGAGCGAGTTTAGTGGTAAATT
>JBQMQE010000081.1:0-17375 GCA_052172655.1 Burkholderiales bacterium | reverse complement strand
CGATGTCGTGCCAGGCTTCATACAGGGCCGGGCGGATCAGGTCGTTCATGGCGGCGTCGACCACGGCGAAATTGCGCGCCGCCCCGGGCTTGAGGTATTCGATACGGGTGAGCAGCAGGCCGGCGTTGCCGACCAGGCTGCGCCCCGGCTCAAACAGGAGCTTCAGCTTGCGCTCGCCTACGCGCTCGAACACCTCGCGCATGTAGGCGTCGACGTCCGGCGGCGATTCATCCTGGTAACGAATACCCAGCCCGCCGCCCAGATCGAGATGGCGCAGGCGGATTCCGTCGGCCGCGAGCCGGTCGACGAGCCCGAGCATTTTGTCCAGCGCTTCGATCAGCGGCGCGTACTCGATCAGGTTGGAGCCGATGTGGCAGTCGATGCCGATTACTTCGATTTGGGGCAGGCTGGTCGCAGCGCGGTACAGATCGAGCGCGGCATCGAATTCGACGCCGAATTTGCTCTCCTTCAGGCCGGTGGAGATATAGGGGTGGGTGCGCGCGTCGACGTCGGGATTGACCCGGAACGAGACCGGCGCGCGCCTTCCCGTTTCGGCCGCGACGGCGGCGAGCCGCGCAAGCTCCGCGGCCGACTCTACGTTGAAGCACAGGATGGCGTTCTCCAGCGCGTAACGCATCTCCGCAGCGCTTTTGCCCACCCCGGAGAAAATCACCTTGCCCGGATCGCCGCCGGCGGCAATGACGCGCGCAAGCTCGCCGCCCGAAACGATGTCGAAGCCGGCACCCATGCCGGCGAACAGGTTGAGGATGGCGAGATTGGAATTCGCCTTCATCGCATAACACACCAGCGCCTCGCGTCCGCCGCAGGCGGACTGGAACTGCGCCAGCGCTGCGGCCAGGGCGGGGCGGGAATAGACGTAGCAGGGCGTGCCGAACTCGCGCGCGATGGCTTCCAGCGCGACCGACTCGGCGTGCAGCGAGCCGTTGCGAAACTCGAACATGGCGCCTATTTTTGTTTGCTACTATTGGACTGCTGCGCGCTGCTTTTTTCCGGCGGCAGAACGAGTGCGCCCTTGGAGCCGCAGGCCTGAAGCAGCACACAAAGCAGGATGGCGGTGACAATGACACGCATGCATGGAGTTTAGCATTAGAGACGAGACCGATGGACGAGAGCGAATTCATCCGCGTGGCCGAGCGGACGCTGCAGGAACTCGATCGGCGCATCGAGGCGAGCGCTATCGACGCCGACTGCGAGTTCAAGGGCACGGGCGTGCTCGAGATCGAATTCGGCGACGGCAGCAAGATCATAGTCAACAGCCAGGCGGCGGCACGGGAAATCTGGGTGGCCGCGAAGTCAGGCGGCTACCACTTCCGCAGCGACGGTCGGCGCTGGGTCAATACCCGCGACGGCAGCGAGTTGTTTGCGGCGCTGTCGGCCTATGTCAGCCAGCAGTCGGGGGAGATGGTGAATCTGGCAACGGCTGCGGAGTAAGGGACCGCCAATCGTAACGGGCACCGGACTTGGCGATTATCCAGAGGCCGTTTTGGAATTGCCGAAACGGCCTCTGCCTTTGAATCCGTTGCAAAATGAATTTTGCAGCGGCTGATATAGGGGAGTATGAGGGGACGTGTCCTCTCATTTTGAAATGAACTCTTAGGGGGCCATGAGGGGCCAAGTACGGGTTGGGACCCCCGCTGGGGTGCGCGTGCCGTCTTCGAGCGCATCCGGTTTTTGCACCGGCGGGACGTTCTCCCTATAGAAGTAATCGCTTAGCGTGCCGTCGCTGGCCGCCTGGCCGGTGTCGGGGTTGACCCTGACGCTGACCACACCGTCCGGAACCGGCTGGAACATCTCGGGCACGCCCTTGAGCGCCTTGCTCATGTAGTCCATCCAGATCGGTAGCGCGGCTGCCGAGCCGGTTTCGTGATTGCCCAGCTTGCGCGGCTGGTCGAAACCGATCCAGGCGATCGCCGTCAGGGTTGGTTGATAACCGGTGAACCAGGCATCGACCAGGTCGTTGGTGGTGCCGGTCTTGCCCGCCAAGTCCTTGCGCCCGAGCGACATCGCGCGCGCGGCCGTGCCGTAGCGCACCACATCGTGCAGCATGCTGTCCATGACAAAGGCGTTGCGCGCGTCGATCACGCGCAGGCTTTCGTCGCCGGCGCGCGGCGGCTGCGCCTGGGCGAGGACGTTCCCGCGGTCGTCAACTATGCGCTGCACCACGTAAGGTTCGATGCGGTAACCGCCATTGGCGAATACCGAGTATCCGCGCGCCATCTGCCAGAGCGTGACCGAGCCGGCGCCCAGCGCCATCGTTAGGTAAGGCGGGTGCTTGTCCGCGTCGAAGCCGAAGCGGGTGATATAGTCCTGCGCGTATTGTGGGCCGATTGCCTGCAGTACGTGGATCGAAACCATGTTTTTCGACTTTGCCAGACCCATGCGCAGACGCATCGGGCCATCGTACTTGCCGTCGTAATTGTGCGGCTCCCAGATTTGTCCGCCGGTCTGGGCGGCGTCGACCACTATCGGGGCGTCATCGACGATGGTGGCGGGATTGAAGCCTTTCTCCAGTGCCGCCGAATAGATAAAAGGCTTGAAGCTGGAGCCGGGCTGGCGCCAGGCCTGAGTGACGTGGTTGTACTTGTTGCGGTTGAAGTCGAATCCGCCCACCAGCGCGCGCACCCTGCCGTCGCTTGGACTGACGGCGATCAGCGCGGCCTCTGCCTCCGGCAGTTGCAGGATCTGCCAATTGCGCTTTTCGCCTTTCTGGATACGGATCAGGGCGCCGCGCCTGATCCTTTTATTCGGGACAGCCTTGTCGTCGAGCATTTTTCGCGCGAATTTGAGGCCCTCGTCCGTTATGGTCGCTACCTCCCCCCCGCGGAGGTAGGCCCGTACCTGCTTGGTGCTGGCCTCCAGCACCACCGCGGCGAGGAGGTCATCGCTGTCGGATTCCTCCGCCAGCGCCTCCTCGATGATCTCGTCCGGCTGGCCCTCCGGCGGCAGCTCGATATAGCCCTCGGGGCCGCGGTAGCCGTGGCGTTTGTCATAGTCCAGCACACCGCGGCGCAGCGCGGCGTAGGCTGCGCCCTGGTCGGCCTTGGTGATGGTGGTATAGATGCGATAACCCTTGGTGTACACGTCGTCAGCGAAACGCTGGTACAGCATCTGCCGCACCATTTCGGCTACGTACTCGGCGCGCAGGCCGAACTCGTTCGCTTGGTGCTTGACCGCAACCGGCGCCATCCGCGCTTCGGCGAACTGGGCGTCCGTGAGGTGGCCCAGTTCGTGCATGCGTCGCAGCACGTATAGCTGCCGTTGCTTGGCGCGCTTGGGGTTGACCACCGGATTGAAGCTGGAAGGGGCTTTGGGCAACCCGGCCAGCATCGCCGCCTCGGCTACATTGACATCCTTCAGCGCCTTGCCAAAGTAAATCTGCGCCGCCGAGGCGAAGCCGTAAGCGCGCTGTCCCAGGTAGATCTGGTTGATGTAGATTTGCAGGATCTCGTCCTTGGTCAGGCTCGCTTCGATCTTGAACGCAAGCAGCGCCTCGTACAGCTTGCGCGTAAGCGTCTTTTCGCTCGACAGGAAAAAATTCCTTGCGACCTGCATGGTGATGGTGGAAGCTCCCTGACGCCTCCCGCCCGAGCTTAGGTTGGAGTAGGCTGCCCTGATGACGCCCTGGTAGTCCACCCCGGTATGCTGGTAAAAGCGCTCGTCTTCGGCCGCCAGGATCGCCTGTTTCAGGACCTCGGGGACTTCGCCGATGGCGACGATGGAGCGGCGCTCCTCGCCGAACTCGCCGATGAGGATGCCCTCCGCGCTGTACACCCGCAGCGGTACCTTGGGCCGATAATCAGTAAGCACATCGAGCGAGGGCAGATTGGGGTAAGCGAGCAGAACCATCAGGCTCAGGAGCGCGCCGGCGATGACGCCCAGTCCGGCAAGGAGCAGCACCGGGAAGGCTAATAGACGCAACCACATGAAAGATCTAACGGCCAAGAGTCGGTTTCCCCACGCCGGGCGCGGGCTTAGCCAAAGGGGGCAAAGCAGGCCCTTTGGTCTAGGCGCCGCCAAGCGCGCGCGAAGCTTCTCAAAAGGCAGGCATTATAGAGTATCCCTGGCGGCAAGGCGTATTGGCCGCGCTGGTGACAGGCCAATCTTGCCACGTATTATTTACTTTACATCTTCAAGACTTGTTGCTAGCATTTAACGTAAATTATATGTATCGCGCCTAACCGGCGATAGTTCAAAGGGAAATTCTGCTTGGACCTTGATATATTCAAGCCTAAAGCGCCGCCGCTTTTCGGGATGGACATCAGTTCGTCCGCCGTGAAGATGGTCGAAATTGTCGACGCGGGCAAAGGGTCGCTGCGGGTGGAGCGCTATGTGATTGAACCCCTGCCCAAGGACTCGGTGGTGGACGGTAATATCACCAACCTCGAGGCCGTGGTGGAAACGGTCACGCGCGGATGGAAGAAACTGGCCACGCGCACCAAGAACGTGGCCATGGCGCTGCCCACCGCGGCGGTGATCACCAAGAAAATCGTAGTGCAGGCCGGTTTGCGCGACGAGGAGTTGGGTATCCAGGTCGAGACGGAGGCGAACCAGTACATTCCCTTCGCCCTGGAAGAGGTCAATCTAGACTATCAAGTAATCGGCCCCGCCCCATCCAACGCCGAGGAGGTGGAGGTGCTGATCGCCGCCTCGCGCAAGGAAAAAGTGGAGGACCGCGTGGCAGTAGCCGAGGCCGCTGGCCTGAAGTCCCTGGTCATGGATGTGGAATCCTATGCGGTGCAGACCGCCTTCGACCTGACCAAGAAGCAGTTTCCCGACGACGGCAAGGAACAGAACATCGCTTTGGTCGATATCGGCGCCAACGTCATGAACGTTACCGTGCTTCGAAACGATCAGACGGTGTACACGCGTGAACAGGCCTTCGGCGGCGGCCAACTCACCCAGGACATCATGCGCCAGTATGGCATGAGCCAGGAGGAGGCCGAGAATGCCAAGCGCACCGGGGGCCTGCCCGATTCGTACGAAGCCGAAATTTTGCGCCCGTTCCTGGAAAATCTGGCGCTCGAAGTACAGCGCGCGATGCAATTCTTCTTCACCTCCACCCAGTACACCAGCATCGAACACATCCTGCTCACCGGCGGCTCGGCTGTCATCCCCGGGCTGGAGGACATCGTCGGCTCCCGCTCCCAGGTCAATACCAGGGTCGCCAATCCGTTCGCGGGCATGCAGGTGTCGCCGCGCATTCAGCCGAAGAAACTGCTCGTCGATGCACCCTCGCTGATGGTCGCATGCGGCTTGGCGATGCGGAGGTTCGATCCGTGATCCGCATAAACCTGTTACCTTGGCGCGAAGCGCGGCGCAAGGCCCACAATCTGCAGTTTTACATTCTGATGGGGATGGTCGCCGGCCTGGCCGGTTCGATCGTCCTGCTGGTGCACGGATATTACGCCACGCGCATTTCGACCCAGACGGAGCGCAACCGTTTCCTTAAGAGCGAGAACACCAATCTCGACAAGGAAATCGCTGAAATAACGAAACTGAAGGAAGAGATCCAGGCGCTGTTGTCGCGCAAGCAGGTGATCGAAACCCTGCAGGACAATCGTGCCCAGACGGTGCATCTGCTCGAACAGCTGGTGCGGCAGACCCCGGATGGCGTATATCTGAGCTCGATCAAGCAGACCGGTTCCAATGTCAACTTGACGGGCTATGCGCAATCCAACGCCCGCGTATCTACCCTGATGCGCAACCTCGAGGCTTCGCATTTTCTGGAAAATCCGGTACTGGTCGAGATCAAGGCGGCCAACGTCAACAAAAGGCGCCTGTCGGAATTCGTCATGAATGTCAGCATCAAGCCGCAGCAAGCGGAGTCCGACGCCGGCAAAGGCGCGGCGGGCAAGCCAGCCGCGAAGAAGTAGGAATGGCCGATGAATAAGCTGCTCGATCAGTTCAAGTCTCTCAATCCGAAGGATCCGGGGATGTGGCCGGCCCTGCCCAAGCTGCTCGCCCTGCTTGCGACCCTGGCGGCCCTGGTTGCGGTCGGCTATGTGGCAGATTGGCAGGGACAGGTCGAGGAGATCGCGGCCGGCGCCGAGCGGGAGGCAAAGCTCAAGGACGATTACAAGGCCAAGAAGCAGTTGGCGGTCAATCTCGATTTGTACCGCCAGCAGTTGCGTGAAATCGACAGCTCTTTCGGCGCGCTGCTGAAACAGTTGCCCAACAAGTCGCAGATGGACGCGCTGCTGGTGGACATCAACCAGGCGGGTCTGGGCCGGGGGCTGCAATTCGAACTGTTCAGGCCGGCGCCGCAGGAGACGATAAAGGATTTCTATGCCGAGCTCCCGGTTAGTGTCCGGGTAACGGGCAGCTACCACGACATGGGTCAGTTCGCGAGTGACATTGCGCAGCTCTCGCGCATCGTCACGCTCAACGATATCCGCATCAGCCCGGCCCCGACAAGCAAGGACGGCAGCGTGCTGGCGATGGACACCAGCGCCAAGACGTTCCGCTATCTCGACGAGGAAGAGGTGGCGAAACAGAAGAAGGCCGCCAAGAAACCGGCACCCGGCAAGAAGAAATGAGAAGCCTGGCGATCATCACAGCAGTGTTGTTTCTCGCCGCTTGCGGCGGCGACGAGCATCAGGATCTGAAGGCAGAGCTGAAAAGCATCACCAAGAATCTGAGCCCCCGCATCCCTCCGCTGCCTGTGGTGAAACCTTACGAACCGGTGCCGTATCAGGCATTTGATTTGCCCGATCCCTTCGGTCCGGCCAAGATCGAGCTCGTGATCGGGGCGGCTGCGAAGAGCAAGAGCGGTGCGAACGCGCCCGACGCCACGCGGCCGAAAGAGCCGCTGGAGGCATATCCGCTGGAATCGCTGAAAATGGTCGGCACGCTCTCGCAGAAAGGCGTCAATTATGCATTGGTGCGCGCGGACAGCAGCCTCTACCGCGTAAAGGCTGGCAACTACATGGGGCAGGAGTTCGGCGTCATTACCGAAATCACCGACAATCAGATTAACCTCAAAGAGTTGGTGCAGGATGCATCTGGCGACTGGACTGAGCGCAAGACCGCGCTGCAGTTAATCGAGGCGGAAGTGGCAAAAAGAAGGTGAGGATATCTATGGCTAAAATTCTCGGCGTACTCGGCTTCTTTACCGCAACCCTTTGGGCTGTTGCGGCGCTGGCGCAGACGCCGCCAAACAGCGTCGAAGCCTTCAACGTGTCACAGCAAAGCGGCAGGGTCATCATCAAGCTGACGCTGAAGGAAGCGCTCAAGTCACAGCCGGGGAGCTTCACCGTCGCCAACCCGGCGCGCATCGCGTTCGATCTGCCAAACACCGTGAATAACCTCGGGCGCAACAGCCAGCGCATAGGCGAAGGCGAGCTGGTGAGCATGAACATGGTGCAGGCGGGGGGGCGCACGCGCATGGTGCTGAACCTGCGCCAGTTGGTCGGCTATGACAGCCAGATCGACGGCAAGAACCTGGTGGTCGTACTCGCCAGTGCGCCGGCGGCCAGCGAAAACGCCGGCGTAGCAGTCACCCATTTCGTCGAAGCCAGACAGGTCGATACGCACACGGTGCGCGATATCGATTTCCGCCGCGGCAAGGCCGGCGAAGGCCGCATCGTGGTCGATCTCTCCGACAGCTCGACCGGCATAGACATCCGTGCGCAGGGACAGAACCTGGTAATCGATTTCTTCAAGACTGCGCTGCCGGACAAGCTGCGCCGGCGCCTGGACGTGACCGATTTCGGCACCCCGGTACAGTCGATCAACACCTTCGGCCAGGGCGAGAATGTGCGCATGGTGATCACGCCCAAGGGTCTGTGGGAGCACAGCGCCTACCAGACCGACACCCAGTTCGTGGTCGAGGTCAAGCAAGTCATCCCCGACCCCAACAAGTTGACGCAGGGCGGCAAGGGCGGCTTCAGCGGCGAGAAGTTATCGCTAAACTTTCAGAACGTCGAAGTGCGCAGCGTACTCAACGTGATCGCCGATTTTACCGACCTCAATATCATCACCAGCGACGCGGTCGGCGGCAGCTTGACTCTGCGGCTGAAGGACGTGCCCTGGGACCAGGCGCTGCAGATCATCCTCGACACGCGCGGCTTGGACATGCGCAAGAACGGCAACGTGGTGTGGATCGCGCCGCGCGACGAGCTGGCGACGAAGGAAAAACTGGCGCTGGAGTCGCAGCAGCAAATAGGTGAACTGGAGGCGCTGCGCACCGAGAGTTTCGTGCTCAATTACCAGAAGGCGGCGGAAGTGCAGACGCTGCTGTCCTCCAGCACGCAGAAGATTCTGTCCAAGCGCGGCAGCGCGGTGGTCGACGCGCGCACCAACACCGTGTTCGTGCAGGACGTGCCCGCCCGGCTGGAGGAAGTGCGCAAGCTGATCGCGCAGATCGACGTGGCGGTGCGCCAGGTGATGATAGAGGCGCGCATCGTCGAGGCAAGTGATACTTTCAGCAAGAACCTCGGCGCGAAGCTCGGCTACAACGAGCGGGTTCCGGGCGGGAACTGGCTGGTGGGGCAAGGGCTGCGCACCTCGTATGGGCCGAGTCTGACCAACACCGCGCAAAACACGGTAAACGCCACGAATACCACGCAGCTGCTGACCGGCGAGCCGGACTTTGCAACCAGCCAGAACGTCAACCTGCCGGCTGCCGGCCTGAACGGCCTCAACGCCGGCGTGATATCCACGATTCTGTTCAACCGGAATTTCACCCGCTTTATCACCCTGGAGCTGAGCGCGCTGGAAGCCGACGGCAAGGGCAAGATCATATCCAGCCCGAGGGTGCTGACCGGGGACAAGGTCGAGGCGCTGATCGAGCAGGGTACCGAGCTGCCGTATCAACAAGCGACTTCGAGCGGGGCGACCAGCGTGTCGTTTCGCAAAGCCAACCTGAGCCTGAAGGTGAAGCCGCAGATCACCCCGGACGGCAACATCATCATGGCGCTGGACATCAACAAGGATTCAGTGGGTCAGGTAACCACAGCGGGCTTCGCCATCGATACCAAGCATGTCAAGACCGAGGTGCTGGTCGAAAACGGCGGCACGGTGGTGATCGGCGGCATCTTCAGCCAGGAGGAGCGCACGAACATCACCAAAGTACCGTTCTTTGGCGACATACCGGTGCTGGGCAATCTGTTCAAGAACACCGGCAAGGCGGACAACAAGACCGAGCTGCTGGTATTCATCACGCCGCGCATCGTGGACGATCGTCTTAGCGTACGCTGAAAAGTTTCCGCGCCGTAAAAGAGCCGGGCTTCCGGCTCTTGTTTTCTTGGTTCCGGCGTAAGGCGCTTCGTCTATTGGCGTGCGCCGACAACCCCGTTGTGGGCCCCGAGGCAGGCGCGTGCTGCTAGAATGGCTGCGTGAAAATCTCGGATAACATATTTCTTGTCGGCCTGATGGGAGCGGGAAAAACCACGGCGGGCAGGCAACTCGCCGCCGAGCTTGGCAAGACCTTCCACGATACCGACCATGAGGTCGAACGCCGCACCGGCGTAAAGATCGCCCTCATATTCGAGATCGAGGGCGAGGCCGGCTTTCGCGCGCGCGAGAAGCAGGTGGTCGACCAACTGACGCAACTCGCAAACGTGGTGCTGGCCACGGGCGGCGGCGCGGTGCTCGATGCAGATAACCGCAGGCACCTCGCCGAGCGCGGCTTGGTGGTGTATCTGCACGGCCAGCCGAAGGATCTGTGGCACCGCACCCGACACGACAAGTCGCGACCCTTGCTGCAAGACACCGATCCGCTGGAAAAACTGCAATTCCTTTACCTGCAGCGCGATCCGCTGTACCGCGAGATCGCCGACGTCGTGATCGATACCGGCCGCCAGAGCGCGCGCGCCCTGCTTCAGCAGTTGCTGCCCCAATTGCGGGAACGATGCAAACTCTCCGCGTAGAACTGGGCGCGCGCGCCTACCCCATCCACATCGGCGAGGGTCTGCTCTCCGACGCCGGGCTGATCGCGCCGCACCTGGACCTGCCCCGCGTCGCCATCGTCACCAACACCACGGTGGCGCCCCTATATCTGCAGCGACTGAGCGAGGCGTTGCGGCCGCTGGGGGTGGCGCCGATCAGCATCGTCCTCGCGGACGGCGAGCGCTACAAGGACTGGGCTACCCTCAACCGCATCTACGACGCACTGATCGAGGGCCGCTGCGAGCGCAAGACCACGCTCATCGCCTTGGGCGGCGGTGTCGTCGGCGACCTCGCCGGTTTTGCCGCGGCGACCTACATGCGCGGCATACCCTTTATCCAGGTTCCGACAACGCTGCTCGCTCAGGTGGACTCCTCCGTCGGCGGCAAGACCGGGATCAATCACCCGCTAGCCAAGAACATGATAGGCGCGTTCTACCAGCCGCGTCTGGTGCTGGCCGATACGGCGGTACTGGCATCCTTGCCACCGCGCGAACTCTCGGCGGGCCTGGCGGAGGTGATCAAGCACGGTCTCGTGCGCGACGAGGGGTTCGTCGCCTGGCTGGAGCAGAACGTGGAGAAGTTGCTCGCCTGCGATCCGCAGGCGCTGGCACACGCGGTGCGCCGCTGTTGCGAGATCAAGGCCGCGGTGGTGGCCGAGGACGAGCGCGAGGCCGGCGTGCGCGCGCTGCTCAATTTCGGCCATACCTTCGGCCACGCGATCGAGTCCGCCCTGGGTTACGGCAAGTGGCTGCACGGCGAGGCGGTGGCCGCGGGCATGGCGACGGCTGCTGATCTGTCGCGCCGCATGGGCTTCATCGCGCAGGCTGACGTGGACCGCGTCATCGCCTTGCTCAAGCGCGCGAGGTTGCCTGTGGCCCAGCCCGGCATCGCGCCCGCTCGCCTGCTGGAGTCGATGGCGGTGGACAAGAAGACCGAGGCGGGCAAGCTGCGCTTCGTCCTGTTGGACCGGATCGGCGCCGCTTCGATCCGCACCGACGTGCCAGCGGGTCTGCTGCAGGAGGTATTGGCCAGTTCCGACGTCGGCTGAGCCCACTGCGCTGCACCGCAATGGGGCATCAGCTACCTGCGTAAGCGCTTGAAGTGACAAAGGTCCGCAGGTAAAATTACAGGTCCCGCCGGAACAAGTCGCAGGCTTGCGCGCGACCTTCCGGAGCCAATTTGCAGCTAAAGGTGCGCGCGTGACCCAGCCGGCCCTACCCATCAATCGCCCCGCGGTCCCGAGGTTGGACGACCAGGGGTTGTACGACCCCGCCAACGAGCACGACGCCTGCGGCGTCGGCTTTGTCGCCAACATCAAGGGCGCCAGGAGCCACAGCATCATCGACCAGGGGCTGCTGATTCTCAAGAATCTCGCCCACCGCGGCGCGGTCGGGGCCGACCCGCTGGAGAGCGACGGCGCCGGCATCCTGATCCAGATCCCGGACCGGTTCCTGCGCGAGGAAATGGCGGCGCAGGGCGTGCAGCTTCCGCCGGTGGGTCAATACGGCGTGGGCATGGTGTTCCTGCCCCAGGAACCGGCATCACGCCTTGCCTGCGAATACGAGATCGAGCGCGCGATCAAGGACGAGCAGCAGGTGTTGCTAGGCTGGCGCGACGTGCCGCGCGACAATTCGGGGCTGGCGGAATCGGGAAAAAGCATAGAGCCGGTGATCCGCCAGGTGTTCATCGGCCGTGGCGGCGACGTGATGGTGACCGACGCGCTGGAGCGCAAGCTCTACATCATCCGCAAGGTGTCCGGCCACGCCATCCAGGCGCTGGGCCTAAAGCATGGCAAGGAGTTTTACGTGCCGTCGATGTCGGCGCGCACTCTGGTCTACAAGGGTTTGCTGCTGGCCGACCAGGTGGGTAAGTACTACAAGGATCTGCAGGACCCGCGCCTGGTGTCGGCCCTGGCGCTGGTGCACCAGCGCTTCTCCACCAATACCTTCCCGACCTGGGATCTGGCGCACCCGTTCCGTCTGATTGCGCATAACGGCGAGATCAACACCCTGCGCGGCAACGTCAACTGGATACGCGCGCGACAGCAGTCTATTTCCAGCCCCATCCTCGGCGCGGACCTGAACAAGGTCTGGCCGCTGATCTATGCCGGGCAGTCGGACTCGGCCTCGTTCGACAACGCGCTCGAACTCCTGGTAATGTCGGGCTACTCACTCGCGCACGCCATGATGATGCTGATCCCCGAGGCCTGGGAGAAGCACAACACGATGGACGACAACCGGCGCGCTTTCTACGAGTATCATGCGGCGATGATGGAGCCATGGGACGGCCCCGCGGCGGTCGCTTTCAGTGATGGTCGCCAGATCGGCGCCACGCTGGACCGCAACGGCCTGCGGCCGGCGCGCTATATCGTCACCAGCGACGATCTGGTAATCATGGCTTCCGAGGCGGGTGTACTGCCGATACCCGAGGAAAAAATCGTCAAAAAATGGCGCCTGCAGCCGGGCAGGATGTTCCTCATCGACGTCGAGCGCGGGCGCATCATCGACGACAATGAGTTGAAGGAGACACTTGCCGCGGCGAAGCCTTATCGCGAGTGGATAGAGCGCATCCGCATCCGGCTCGACGAAGTGGAAAGCAACAAACAGCGGCCGCCACGCTCGGAGGTGTCGCTGCTTGACCGCCAGCAGGCTTTCGGCTATACGCAGGAGGAAATCAAGTTCCTGATGTTGCCGATGGCCGCGGCCGGGGAAGAGGCCATCGGCTCCATGGGCAACGACTCGCCGCTGGCGGTGCTGTCGGACAAGAACAAGACCCTGTACCACTACTTCAAGCAGTTGTTCGCCCAGGTGACCAACCCGCCGATCGACCCGATCCGCGAGGACCTGGTGATGAGCCTGGTGAGTTTTATCGGGCCCAAGCCGAACCTGCTCGGCATCGACGAGATCAATCCGCCGATCCGGCTCGAGGTGAGCCAGCCGGTACTGGATTTTTTTGAGATGGACAAGATCCGGCACATCGATCGCAACACCGAAGGCAAATTCAAGTCGTTCGAACTCGACATCACCTATCCGGTGGCCTGGGGCCACGAGGCGATCGAGGCGCGCCTGGCCAGCCTCGCCGCCCAGGCCGAGGACGCGGTTCGCGCCGGCTACAGCATCATTATCATCTCCGACCGGCGCCTCGACCGCGACAACGTCGCTATTCCCGCGCTGCTGGCGCTCTCGGCGGTGCACCAGCACTTGGTGGCCAAGGGGCTACGCACCAGCGCGGGGCTGGTCGTGGAAACCGGCTCGGCGCGCGAGGTGCATCATTTTGCGCTGCTCGCGGGTTACGGCGCGGAAGCGATCCACCCCTATCTCGCGCTGGAGACGCTGCTGCACATGCAACAGCTGCTGCCTGCCGGGATCGACGGCGGCAAGGCGATCAGGAATTTCGTCAAGGCCATCGGCAAGGGCTTGCTGAAAGTAATGTCCAAGATGGGCATTTCCACCTACATGTCTTACACCGGCGCGCAGATATTCGAGGCGGTAGGCTTGTCGCGCGAACTCGTCGACAAATATTTCACCGGCACCGCTTCCAACGTTGAGGGCATCGGTCTGTTCGAGGCGGCCGAAGAGAAGATACGCCTTCACCGGCAGGCATTCGGCGCCGACCCGGTGCTGGCCAATGCGCTCGATGCGGGCGGCGAATATGCGTTCCGTATTCGCGGCGAAGAACACATGTGGACGCCCGAGGCGATCGCCAAGCTGCAGCACGCGACCAGGCAGTCGAGTTTCGACACCTACAAGGAATACGCGCGCATCATCAACGACCAGTCCAGGCGCCACATGACCTTGCGCGGCCTGTTCGAGTTCAAATTCGGGCAGACGCAGCCGGTCCCGATCGAGGAAGTCGAGCCGGCGAAGGAGATCGTCAAGCGCTTCGCCACCGGCGCCATGTCCCACGGTTCGATCTCGATCGAGGCGCATACCACGCTCGCGCTCGCGATGAACCGCATCGGCGGCAAGTCCAATACCGGCGAGGGCGGCGAGGATCCCAACCGCTATGCGCCGGCGAAGGCCGGCGAAACGCTAGTCTCGCGTCTGGGCCGGCACAACGTCGAGCGCGACCTCGCGCTCAATGAAGGTGATTCCTTGCGCTCCAGAATCAAGCAGGTTGCCTCCGGGCGCTTCGGCGTTACCGCGGAGTATCTGGCGAACGCGGACCAGATCCAGATCAAGATGGCCCAGGGCGCAAAGCCCGGCGAGGGCGGCCAACTGCCCGGCCACAAGGTGTCCGAGTACATCGCGCAAATTCGTTTCTCGGTGCCGGGCGTGGGCCTGATTTCGCCGCCGCCGCATCACGACATTTATTCGATCGAGGATCTGGCGCAGTTGATCCACGACCTGAAGAACGCCAATCCCAAGGCCTCGATCAGCGTCAAGCTCGTGTCCGAGATCGGCGTCGGCACGGTGGCCGCGGGCGTGGCCAAGGCCAAGTCCGACCATGTCACCATTTCCGGCCACGACGGCGGCACTGGCGCGTCGCCCTGGTCATCGATCAAGCACGCCGGCACGCCGTGGGAGCTGGGCTTGGCCGAAACACAACAGACCCTGGTGCTGAACCGGCTGCGCGGCCGCATCGCGGTGCAGGTCGACGGCCAGATTAAAACCGGGCGCGACGTGGTCATCGGCGCCATGCTCGGCGCCGATGAATTCGGTTTCGCCACTGCGCCGCTGGTGGCGCAAGGCTGCATCATGATGCGCAAATGCCACCTCAACACCTGTCCGGTTGGTGTGGCGACGCAGGATCCGCTGCTGCGCCGGAAATTCCAGGGCAAGCCCGAGCACGTGGTCAACTTCTTCTTCTTCGTTGCAGAAGAGGCGCGCGAAATCATGGCCAGGCTCGGCGTGCGCAGCATGAACGAGCTGATCGGCCGCAGCGATCTGCTCGAAATGAAACAGGGAATCGAGCACTGGAAGGCCAAGGGGCTGGACTTCTCGCGCATTTTCCGGCAGCCGCAGGTCGGCGCCGAAGTGGCGCGCCACCAGTGCGAGGCGCAGGACCATGGCCTCGCGGGCGCGCTCGATCACCGCTTGATCGAACTCGCGATGCCCGCGCTGGAACGCGGTCAGAAGGTCACGATAGACATGCCGATACGCAACGTCAACCGCACCGTCGGCACCATGTTGTCGTGGGAAATCGCGCGGCGCCATGGCCATGCCGGCCTGCCCGAGGACAGCATACACATCAGATTCGCGGGCAGCGCCGGACAGAGCTTCGGCGCGTTTCTGGCCAAGGGAATCACGCTCGACCTGATCGGCGATACCAACGATTACTGCGGCAAGGGGCTCTCCGGCGGGCGCATCGTGGTGCAGCCCTCGCCCAAGTTTCGCGGCGAGCCGTCGCAGAACATCATCGTCGGCAACACGGTGCTGTATGGCGCGATTGCGGGCGAAGCCTATTTCCGCGGCGTCGCCGGCGAACGCTTTGCGGTGCGCAACTCCGGTGCTGGCGCGGTGGTCGAGGGCACCGGCGACCACGGCTGCGAATACATGACCGGCGGCACGGTGGTGGTATTGGGGATGACCGGGCGCAATTTCGCCGCCGGCATGTCCGGCGGTATCGCCTACGTGCTCGACGAGGACGGGACCTTCGCCCAGCGCTGCAACGCGTCCATGGTGCAACTGGAACCGCTGCTCGCCGAAGCCGAGCAGGAGGGCAAGCTCGCGCGCGGCATGTGGCATCTGGGGCAGGCCGACGAAGTCGTACTCAAGCGCCTGCTGGAGAACCACGCCAGATACACCGGCAGCGCGCAGGCGAAAAGGGTGCTCGATGCCTGGGCCCGAAGCCGCAGCAAGTTCGTCAAAATATTCCCGCACGAATACCGGCGCGCGCTCGGCGATCTCGCCGCCAAGAACGGCAAGATCGCGGCCTGAACTGAATCGGCATCGACCGCAGAGGACGCGAAGCGCTTTCGAAACCTATTGCGGTCGCAACGCGCTGCCGCCGTGTTTCGCGGCAAAACGCAGTTGGACTTTGGATCAATGTAAATGGGCAAGATAACCGGTTTCATGGAGTTCCGTCGGCTGCAGGAGGCGAGCGAAGCCCCCGAGGCGCGCAGGAAACATTACCACGAGTTCGTGCGGCATCTGTCCGATCAGGACGCCGCCGTGCAAGGCGCGCGCTGCATGGACTGCGGCACGCCCTTCTGCATGAGCGGTTGCCCCATCAACAACATCATTCCCGACTGGAACGACCTGGTGTACAAGCAGAACTGGCGCGAGGCGCTGCAGACGCTGCATTCGACCAATAACTTCCCGGAATTCACCGGCCGCGTCTGTCCG
The DNA here is from genome assembly GCA_052172655.1 of Burkholderiales bacterium. Taxonomy (GTDB): domain Bacteria; phylum Pseudomonadota; class Gammaproteobacteria; order Burkholderiales; family SG8-39; genus 2-12-FULL-64-23. Next base: position 1,179 of record JBQMQE010000081.1, on the reverse strand, counting down.
GCGCCGTGCGAGGCGGCGTGCACGCTCAACATCAACAACGACCCGGTGGGCATCAAGTCGATCGAGCATGCCATTGTCGACAAGGGCTGGGAAATGGGCTGGGTGCTGCCGCAGCCGCCTGCGCGCAAGAGCGGCAAGAAAGTGGCGGTGGTCGGTTCGGGTCCGGCGGGCATGGCTTGCGCGCAGCAGCTTGCGCGCGCCGGGCACGATGTGGTGCTGTACGAGAAGAGCGACCGCATCGGCGGCTTGCTGCGCTATGGCATCCCCGACTTCAAACTGGAAAAGCAGTTGATCGACCGGCGCGTGGAGCAGATGCGCGCCGAGGGCGTGGAGTTCAGGGTGAACCGGGCGGTCGGCGGCAGCGGTGGCGACGCGCTGCCGGCGACAAAACTCCTGCGGGAATTCGACGCGGTGGTCGTGACAGGCGGCGCGGAGCGTCCGCGCGACCTGCCGGTTCCGGGGCGCGAATTAGATGGCGTGCATTTCGCCATGGACTTCCTGCCGCAGCAGAACAAGGTGGTGGCCGGCGCAAAGATCGCGGGGCAGATCACCGCGGCCGGCAAGCATGTGGTGGTCATCGGCGGCGGCGACACCGGGTCGGACTGCGTCGGCACTTCCAATCGCCAGGGCGCGGCCTCGGTGACCCAGTTCGAACTGCTGCCGCAACCGCCGGCGCAGGAGAATAAGCCCCTGGTCTGGCCCGACTGGCCGATCAAGCTGCGTACGTCCAGTTCGCACGAGGAAGGCTGCGCGCGCGACTGGTCCGTGGCGACCAAGCGTTTCGAGGGCGCGGGGGGCAAAGTAAGCAAGCTGGTCGCGGCGCGCATCGAGTGGAAGGACGGCAAGATGGTGGAGGTTGCGGGCAGCGAATTCGAGCTCGAGGCGGATCTGGTGCTGCTCGCCATGGGCTTCCTCGGCCCGGTGCAAACAGGATTGATCGAAGAACTCGGCTTGGAGCAGGATGCGCGCGGCAACGTCAAGGCGACGACCGATGGAGCCGGCTGCTATCAGACTTCCAACCCCAAGGTGTTCGCCGCCGGCGACATGCGCCGCGGCCAATCACTGGTGGTCTGGGCGATACGCGAAGGGCGCCAGTGCGCGCGCGCGGTGGACGAGTTCCTGATGGGGACGTCCGAACTGCCGCGGTAGCTGCTGCGGCGCCTTGTCTTGCGTGGCGGC
>JBQMQE010000080.1:17529-17957 GCA_052172655.1 Burkholderiales bacterium | reverse complement strand
CCTCATACGCCTATGCCGTTGAGGCTTAAGTAAGTGCCATTCGCCTTAGGCCTTTTTCTTTTTTGACGCGCTGTCTTCGGCCAGCCGGAAATCGATCTTGCTCGAATCCAGATCCACGCGCGTGAGCTTCACCCGCACCCGGTCGGCGAGACGAAAACGCCGCGCGGTGCGCTCGCCCAGCAACTGGTGCCTGGCGGCGTCGAAATGATAATAATCCTCGCCCAGTTCGGAGATATGCACCAGGCCTTCGACGTAGACGTCGTCCAGCGCCACGAATATGCCGAAACCGGTGACGGCGCTGATCGAGCCCGGAAACTCCTCGCCGATCGCTTCGAGCGTGCGGCGGATGATGCGGGTGGCCTCGATGAAATCGACGGCGTAGTTGTTGTGCTCTTCGATGCCGGTGGCGACGGCGAAGATGTTGGGGT
>JBQMQE010000080.1:2832-17519 GCA_052172655.1 Burkholderiales bacterium | reverse complement strand
GCTGATGGAACCCGGAAACTCCTCGCCGATGCGGTCCTGCATGTAATAGCACTTGAGCCAGGACTCGACATCGCGCGTGGCGTCGTCGGCGCGGCGCTCGGTCATGGAGCAGTGCGCCCCCAGTTCCTCCCAGTTGCCCGGGCTGTAGCTTTTTCCCGCGAGCGCCGCGTTGATCGCCCGATGCACCACCAGGTCCGGATAGCGCCGGATGGGCGAAGTGAAATGGGTATAGGCCTCGTAGGCGAGGCCGAAATGACCGACGTTCTCCGGGCTGTACTGCGCCTGTTTCAGCGATCTGAGCAGCACCGTCTGCAAAAGCTGAATATCGGGACGGCCCTTGATCCGCGCGAGCAGCTTGGCGTAGTCCTTCGCGTGCGGCGTTTCGCCGCCGGTGAGATCCAGACCGAACTGCTTGAGAAAGATGCGCAGCGCTTCCAGCTTCTCCGGCGTCGGCCCCTGATGCACGCGATACAGCGCCGGGTGCTTGCGGCTCTGCAGGAAATCGGAAGCGCAGACGTTGGCCGCCAGCATGCATTCCTCGATCAGGCGGTGCGCGTCATTGCGCTGCGTCGCCACGATGTTCTCGATCTTGCCCTGCTCGTCGAACAACATCTGCGTCTCTATGGTCTCGAAATCGATGGCGCCGCGCTTCTCCCGCGCCTTGGCCAGAACGTGATACAGGGCATAGAGATCCTGCAGATGCGGCACCAGGTGAGCCGATACCGGCTCGCTCATCGAAGGCTGCAGGCCTAGCGCGGCCGCCACCCGGTTGTAGGTCAGGCGCGCCTGCGAGCGCATCACTGCGGCGTAGAAACGGTAGGGGCCGATCTCGCCTGCCGCGTCCACGCTCATCTCGCACACCATGCACAGGCGGTCCACGTCCGCATTGAGCGAGCACAGGCCGTTGGAAAGCTTCTCCGGCAGCATCGGGATCACGCGGCGCGGAAAATACACCGAATTACCGCGCTCGCGCGAGGCGGTATCGAGCGCGTCGCCGGGACGCACGTAGTGGCTTACATCAGCGATCGCCACCCACAGCCGGAATCCCTTGCCCTCGCGCTTGCAGTGCACGGCATCGTCGAAATCCTTTGCCGTCTCGCCATCTATGGTCACCAACGGCAGCGCGCGCAGGTCCTCCCGCCCTTTGCTGTCGTTCGGGCGCACCTCGTCCGGGAGCTTTTCCGCCAGACGCATCACCACGCCCGCGAATTCGTAAGGCAATTCGTGTTTGCGCAGCGCGATTTCGATTTCCATGCCCGGGTCGGCGTAATTGCCCAGCACTTCGACGATGCGCCCCGCGGGCCGCGCGTTCTTGTCCGGCTGCGCCACGATTTCCACCGTCACCACCTGGCCCGGCTTCGCCCCCATGTCCGCGCCCGGCGGGATCAAAATGTCCTGGCTGATGCGCCGATTCTCCGCGGCGACGAAGGCGACGCCGTGGGGCTTGTGCAGACGGCCCACCAGGCGCGTGTTGGCGCGCGAGATGATTTCCACGATCGCGCCTTCCGCGCGCCCGCGCCGGTCGACGCCGCTCGCGCGCGCCATCACGCGGTCGCCATGCAGCACCTTGCGCATCTCCTTTTCGGAGAGGAACATGTCGGGCCCGCCTTCGTCGGGCACGAGAAAGCCGTAGCCGTCCGCATGCCCCTCGACGCGGCCCGCGACCAGATCGAGCTTGCCCGCCACCAGGATCGCATTCTTGCGGTTGCGCATGATCTGGCCTTCGCGCTCCATCGCGCGCAGCCGCCGGCGGAAACTGTCGACCTCGTCCGGTTCTATGCGCAGAAGCTGGCACAGGGATTCCTCCTGCACCGGTATGCCTTCCTTGGCCAGGGTGTCGAGTATCAGTTCGCGGCTGGGCAGCGGATGTTCGTAACGCTCGGCTTCGCGCGCATAGTGTGGATCGCTCGCAGACCGCACGCCGGGCTTAGGTTTGGGCGGCTTCTTCGTTGACAAAATTCTTGTTTCCTATAGAATTGCGCACCTCGTGCCCAGGTGGCGGAATTGGTAGACGCACATGGTTCAGGTCCATGCGGTGGAGACACTGTGGGGGTTCGAGTCCCTTCCTGGGCACCAAAGGCACTGAGACAGTATTTTAGCTTAATTCTCAGGCCGTTACATTTCAGAATCGCGAAATTAGCGATCCATCTCGCAGTTCCCGCATCGCGGCCGAGCACTTGATTGCCTGCGCACCTGGCGCGCTCGCGCCGCCGAATCATCTGCTAACGCCTGCTGCTTCTCGCAAGGCTGCGCACGCACTTTTTGCCGGCGTCGCGACCTGCGATTGCAGCGGCGGCCCCGACATGATGCTGCGCCTACCTGTCGCGGCGACTCGGGAAAAGCCGCGACGCCTGCCACATATGGAATTTCACCGGCTTGGACGCTAGCAGGGTGTTGCCGCGGCCGTCTGTCACCCGCGCCTCGAGCGTGTGCTCTCCGCGCGCAACCCCGTTCAGCTTGAACTGCGTTGCGCTGTGCACCAACGTCGGGCGGCGGTCGAGCAGCAGCGTTATCCGGTCCCCGGCGTCAGTGCGCAGTGCGGGCGAGATCGCGACCGTCACATCGACATTGCCGCCATTGTCGAAGACGGTCGCATCGTTCGCCGGCTGCACGACTAGAATCGCATCATAGGCGGGCGCCGTTCGCATTTGCACTCGCTGCGCGACAACCCGGGGCGCGGCGACGCTGGCCCCCGTAAAATACACAGGCGCGCTCAGCGCCATCCCATGCGTGCACCAAAGCGTTCCGGCTAGCGCAAGCGGCATGCCGGCAACAGTGCGCGGCGATCGGCCTGCTTTTCTCATTGTTCGCCTTTGCTGCAATGGCCCTCGATGGTTATCGGTCCGCGGCGGGCGTGCTTGCGCGTCCACAAGCTGCGCATCCACGAGGGCAGCAGCGCAACACCGGCGAGGACGGCCAACACTATCGCCAGCGCGAATCCGACCCACAGGAAAACCGCACCGGCAAGCAGCGCGGCGAAGGCCAGCCACATGCCCGACCAGGAGCGCAGGTGAATGTTCAATTCTTTCATGAATCCGATTCCGTCTTTACTCAGTAGTGTGCAGTGTATGCAGTTTCGCAAATCTATCTTAAGTCGAACTTACGACGATATCGCGCGCGCGGCTTTCCGGATGAACTGTTCGGCTTCGGCCCAGTCCAATTAGCGTTTTCCACAACCCAGGATTCATGCCCGGCATGTTCGATGCGCTTATAGCGAAATTCCGCAATTACACAGCGTTACGGCACACGCAGGCTACGACTTCCACTCGAATACGACGCGCCGGTGCTCCTTCGCCGCTATTTCGACCTGGCGCTGCTCGATTTTTCCGTCACGATCCGCGGTCACCGTATACTTGCCCGCGGGCATTTTCGCCAGCAGGAACGGGCCGTCGGCTGTGGCATCGAGCACCACCTTGTCGTGCGCGTCCTCGATTTTCACCTTGACGTTTGCGAGATACTCGTCTTTCGGCTTTGCCTTGAGCACGAATTCAAGCTCCAGCGGATAGCGCTTGGCGGCGTGCTTGATTGCGCTCGCCTCGGTCTGGCCTATGCCGCCGCTGAGGTAGCTTACTTCGCCTTGCATATGCGTCGCCGGCAGACGACTCGCAGCTGCGCCAATCGCAGTTCCTGCAAACGCCAAACCGGATGCTGCAATTGCAGCGGCAATTACGGATGTTTTGGATTTCATGGATTTGCTCCTTTAAATTTGGTTGATGAAAACGCAGAAGCGACGCGACGATTGCGCGTTGCCCCTGGATTCGCCGCTCGATCCGGCTCTCAGCCCAGATCCACGGGAACGAATATCTTGCCCGCGTCGCGCTGCACCAGCAGCGCGACATGCTTGCCGGCCTTGGACAGTAGTTGCTTCAACTGCGCGGGACTCTTCACCGGCGTGCCGTTGAAGGACAGGATCATGTCGCCGGGCTGGATACCGGCGTCCGCGGCCGCGCCGGCGGAATCCTCTACCATGACGCCGCCGCTGACCTCGGCCTGCTTGCGCTCGTCGGGATTCAGCGGCCGCACCACGACGCCCAGCCGCCCATGATCGCTAGCGGCGACATCTGCCGAAGCGATCTTGGCGTTCTTGCTCGCGCCGACGGTCACATCGATGTGCCGCGTCTCGCCATTGCGCATCACTTCGAGTGCAGCCGTGGTCCCGGGCGCGGTATCGGCAACCAGCACCGGAAGCTGCGACGAGTTCGTGATGTCCTTCTGGTTGTAGCTGAGGATCACGTCGCCGGGTTCGAGTCCGGCCCTGGCCGCGGCGCCATCCTTTTGAACCGAGCTGACCAGCGCGCCGGCCGGCTTCTTCAGTCCGAAGGAATCCGCGAGCGCCTGGTTCACGTCCTGTATCGTTACGCCCAGCCGCCCGCGCGTGACGCTGCCATGCTGCAGCAACTGGTCCTTGACGTGCAGCACCACGTTGATCGGGATCGCGAACGAGAGCCCCTGATAACCGCCGCTGCGGGTATAGATCTGCGAGTTGATGCCTACGACTTCGCCCTTGGTGTTGAACAACGGGCCGCCCGAGTTGCCCGGGTTCACGGCGACATCGGTCTGGATGAACGGCACATAGGATTCGTCCGGCAGGGTGCGCGATTTGCCGCTGACGATGCCGGCGGTCACGGTATTGTCGAAGCCGAACGGCGAGCCGATCGCCACCACCCATTCCCCGACCTTGACGTCATCGGCCGGATCGAGCTTCACCGTAGGCAAATTCTTGGCGTCGATTTTCAACACCGCGACGTCACTGGGCTTGTCGACGCCTATCACCTTGGCCTTGTACTCGCGTTTGTCGGTGAGCTTGACAGTCACGTTCGACGCGCCGTCCACCACGTGGGCGTTGGTCAGGATGACCCCGTCCGGGGTCACGATGAAGCCGGATCCGAGCCCATGCGTGGGCATTTGTCCTTGCGGGGTCGGCACCTGGAATTGACGGAAGAACTGGAAGAACTGGAAGAACGGGTTGTTCGGGTCCATCTGTGGCATGTCGGGGACATTCGCCACCTGCTTCATGTCGTTGGTGACACTGATGTTCACCACCGCCCGCCCGTTTTGCGCGACGATTCCGGTAAAATCCGGCAGCGCCGCGACCGCCGCGGGCTGCGCGCGCGCCACCACTGCGGCGTTCGGGGCACTTGCGGCGAGCGCGGGGGAAAAAGCCGACAAATCGTATTTTGCGAGGACACCCGTTCCGGCCGCGATGATGCCGGCCGCAATCAGGCTTCGTACGACTATTTTCTGTTTCATGATTCGCTCCTAGTCTTGAATGAATGAGGAATGGAGCCATTGCTCCATACGCCCCCATGCTAGGTGCGCAGAATTAAAACAGGCTTAAAGGCGGCATGACGATTGCGCTGTGCGCGAAATGGCCGTGAAACGCGATTCAGGACCAGGGATCTTGCGGCGTCCCGGCAAGGCGTAGCCAACGCGCATCGCGCCCTGCCTGGACCGCGGCCGGCGCTGGTCAGATCTACACCGCCGCCGCGGGGCGCCGCGCCGGCCGGACTGGTTCAGCCGGCCCGCTCCTCGGCTTCGCGCAAAGGCAACCGGGCGGGCATGCTGCGATCAGGGGCTCGAGCAGCGGCCTGTCATTTGATCGAGGTGATGGCGCCGCGGTCGATGACTATGATCTGATCGACCATGCGCTCGGAATGCTGCAGATCGGATTCGGAAACAATGACCGACATGCCCTCGCGCTTCAGGTCCGCGACCACCTCCACCAGCCGGTGCGCGAGCGCCGGCGCCACGCCTTCGAACGGCTCGTCGAGCAGCAGCAGCCTGGTTCCACACATCAGCGCGCGGCCGAGTGCCACCAGTTTTTGCTGGCCGCCGGAAAGCTGCGAGCCCTTGCGCAGCGCGAATTCGCGCAGCTCGGGTATCAGTCCGTAGACTTTTTCCAGCCGCGCCGCCGCATCCGCGACATGCGCCGCCCACGCCGGCACCAGCACGTTCTCCTCCACCGTGAGATCCGGGATCAGGCGGCGGTCTTCCGGCATGTAGCCGATGCCAAGGCGCGTGCGTGCGTGGGTCTTGGCCGCAACCAGGTCGGTGCTGTCGAAGCTAATCGCGCCGTTCGTCACCTTGAGCAGCCCCATGATGCTTTTCATCAGCGTCGTCTTGCCGGCGCCGTTGCGTCCGATCAGCCCGGCCATGGTCCCGGTGGGCAATTGCAGCGACACCTCGCGCAGGATTTGCACCGACTGGATGGCGACGTCGAGCTTCGCAATGCTAAGCATTTGTCGCGCCTTGCTCCTCGTCCAGCCTATGCAACTCGCCGCCGACCACATAGCGCTTGACCTCGGGGTCGGTCAGCGCAATCTCGGGCGCGGCATCGGCGATGATGCGGCCGTCATAGAAGGCGAGCACGCGCTGCGCAAAACGGCTGACCACCTCCATATCGTGCTCAACGAACAGCACGGTCGCCCCCTCCGCCTTCACCGCCGTCATCACCATCTCCATGATGCCGAACTTCTCCTCGGCAGAGATGCCGCTGGTCGGCTCGTCGAGCAGCAGGATCGTCGGCTTGGCGACCATGGTAAGAGCAATGTCGAGCAACTTGCGCACCCCGCCTGGCAGAACCTGCGCATTCTTGTCGCGGTAGTCAGCGAGGCCGAAACGCTCGAGTATTCGCTCCGCCACTTCCTGTGCCGGCGCGTCGTGTCCGGGGACATTTGGCCAGCCGCGCGAAAAGTATCCGCCTAGCCGGGCGTTATGCAACACCACGCCCAGACCCATCATCATGTGCTCGAATACGCTGAGCGAGCTGTAGAGTTGCGGAATTTGAAACGAGCGGCAGATGCCGATGCGGGTGATTTGGCGCGGCGAAAGTGCGGTGATATCGCGCCCCTGATACAGGATGCTGCCGGTATCTGGCTTGATATAACCCGTGATCATGTTGATGAACGTGGTCTTACCGGCACCGTTGGTGCCGATCAGGCCGACCACCGAGTCCTGCTCGATCGCGGCATTGATGTTCGTCGCCGCGATGACAGCGCCGAATCGTTTGTTCAGGTCCCTGGCATCGAGTATGACCGCCATCTCAGGCCGCCTTGCGCCGGCTGAACAGCGACCACAGCCCGTCGGGCAGGAAAACGATCACCAGCAGCAGCGACGTCCCGAGGGTCATTTGCCAGGTATTCGGCGACAGGTCGTAAGCAACCGTGTGGATAATGCCGAAAATCGCCGCACCGAGAAAGGGCGCGACCACGCTTCCGGTGCCGGCGAGGATGGTAATGAAAATGAACTCGCCCGAGGTGGTCCAGTAGGCCATATCCGGATCGATGTGCCCGACCGTGGTGGCCGCGAGCGCACCGCCTATGCCGGACAGCGCCGCAGCGATCACGTACAGCACGTGAATCGCGCTGCGCACCGAGGTCCCCATGTACTCCACGCGAATTTCGTTGTCCTTGATCGCCGGCGCCAGTTGCCCGCGCGGGGTTTTGAGATAGCGATGCACCAGGACGGTGGCGAACAAAGCTACGCCGCAGCCTGTCACCGCCACGACGTAGCGCAACCAATCCTGCGTGGGGCGGATGCCGAACACAGTCGAGGGAAGGACATTGAACCCGTCGGTGGACCCCAGTGCCTCGTTCTTGACCAGCAGCCCGTAGAGAATCATCGACAGCGCCAGGCTGAGCAGGCCGAAGAAGATGCCTCGATAGCGCGCCAGCAGGAATCCCAGAATGAAAGCAACAAAAGCGGCGGCAGCCGCGCCTGCGATCATCTGCACCAACATGTCGCCTACATCGAAAAATCGCCCGACGCTGCCGGCGGCATACGCACCGATGCAGTAGTACAGGGCCTGGCCAAACGACACCAGCCCCGCCCGCAGCAGCAGCATCAGGCCCAGCGCCACCAGCCCTTTGGCGATCGCGATGGTGAGGAGAAACAGCGCCCACTTCGGCATTAGCAGGCCGCCCAGGACCACCGCAAGCAGGATCGTGCCGATAACTCGCAGGGTATGGTCGCGGCTCATATTCTTCTGGGCTCGGCGAGGCTGAACAGGCCGCGCGGCCGGAATGCGAGTACTAGGGCCATGACAAAGTAGATCACGAACAGTTCGACTTCCGGGGCATAGTGGATCGCAGCCGAGCGCACCAGGCCGACGATGACGGCGCCCAGCGCGGCACCGGGCAGGCTGCCCAGACCGCCGATCACGACCACGGCGAAGGACAGCACCACGACCTCGACCCCCAAGCCCGGCACTACCGAGACGGTAGGCGCGGTAAACGCCCCGCCCACCGCCGCCAGCATCGAGCCGAAAGTGAACGTGACCAGGTAGAAACGGTCGACGTTGATTCCCATCGCCCGGCTCACCTCGGGATCGTGGATCACGGTAAGCAGCAATTTCCCTGTGCGCGTGCCACGCAGGAGCAGCGTCAGGCCGACGCCCGCGATGATCGCAATCCCGACCAGGATCAGGTTATAGGTCGGGTAGGAGAGATCGCCCACATCGAAGCTGCCCAGCAGCCCGTAGGGCTCGGCGATGAAATAGGGATCGACGCCCCAGATCAGTTTGATCACGTCCTCGAGTATCAGGAACAGCGCATAGGTGATGAGCAGGATCACCACCTCGTCTTTGGCGTACATGAAGCGCAGGATGCCGCGTTCGATCAGCGGTGCCACCACCACACTGACCAGCACCGCGGAGCCGAGCAGCACTGCATAGGACAGCATCGGCGGATAGCCCTTGGCCAGCCAGGCGCCGGTCAGCGAGGCGGCCGCATAGGCGCCGAGCGCGTAGAAACTGCCGTGCGTCAAGTTGACGATTTTCATCACGCCATAGATCAGCGTCATGCCGACTGCGGCGACGAACAGCCAAGCCGAATAGAAGATGCCGTCTACGATGACGGCCGGGATTTGATCCATGGGGGGAGCCGGAAAAATAAACGGCTGCCCTGAACGGACAGCCGTTTATCAGATCGATCGACTACTTGAAGCCGCCCGCAATCCAGTCGCCGCTCTTGACGCCGTCCGGCGGGTTCACTTTTTCGGCGGGATAGCGCTTGACGTTGATGACCGTCATCTTGCCGCCCACGACCTTGGACATGCCGTACACGGTTTCCATGATCGCCTGGTGGCCTTTGCCTATGGCCATCTTGACCGTGCCGCCCGGACCTTCAAAGGTGGAGTTCTCCAGCGCCGCAGCCACTTGTTCGTTGCTCGGGCGCTTGCCGCCGTTCGCAGCCTGTGCCTTTTCCCATGCCGCCTTGACGCCCAGAATCGCCTGCGCCATCTGATAGGACGGGTAGGTCGGCGGGACCTGGTAACGATCGCGGAACTCCTTGTCGAACCACTTGTTCAACTCGTTCTTCGGTGCGTACGGGCCGAACGGGCCGCGGGCGCCGAGCACGGTGCCGTCGGGGATCTGGGCGGCGAGTTTCCACATGGCAGTCTCGCCCGTGGTCAGAATTCCGGTGCTCTTCTTGAACAAGCCGCGCGGTGCCGCCTGCAGCAACAAGGCCTCGAGGTCGCCGTCGTAAAAGCTGGAATGGATCACATCCGCCTTGGCGCCGAGCAAAGTCGAAATCTCAGCGTTGTACTGCCCCGCGAACAGCTTGGGCATCTGCGAAGTCTTAACTTCGACTTTGGGCAGCAATTTTTTCATCGAGGCTTCGAAATCACCCCAGGAATCCTGTCCCCAGGCGTAGTTCTGGTTGAGGCCCGCGATCGATTTCAGTTTCGGTTTGGCATCCAAGATGTAGAGTGCCGCGCCTACGCTATCCATGGTCGCAGTCGGCGACGTGCGGAAGACATACTTGTAGCTGCCGTCCTCGAAGATGCGCGGCGTGCCGCAATCGAAGAAATTGGTCAGTTTCTTGAGTTCTTCGGCCACCGGCGCGATCGCCAGGCAGTTGCCGCTGGAGACATAGCCGATCACGACGTCGACGTTGTGGCGCTGCACCAGGTTGCGGTATTCAGTGACCTGGGTGGTGCTGCTGCCCGCTTCGTCGATGATCACGGTCTCAATCTTCGAACCGCCAAAGCCCTTGGTCGCATAAGGCGCGGGCGCCTTGCCCCCGTTGACCATCTCGATGACCAACTCCGCCGCGTTCCGCGCCGGCACGCCGAAAGGTGAGGCCGCAGGGCCAGACAGGAACATGATGACCCCGATCTTCACCGGCGCCGCGTCCTGCGCAAGGACCGGGATAGGCGCCAATGCCAGCGCTACGGCAATCGTCGTCGTCAATTTCTTGAGATTTCGCATGATTTCTCCTCTTTGCTGTTTGTGGGATGTTCGTATCGATCGCGAACCGAGCCGGCACGTTCTTATTGGTTTCTTGGCAAAACAATACTGCATTAAATGCAGCCCGTGGTCAAGCAAGCGCTGCGCAACTTACCGAGAGCAAACAGTGCGCGCGCTCCTGCCCGCGACATCCTGCCCGCCGGGCGTTGTTGCACGGCGCGGATCGGGGTAGAGTGCTGCGCAATCAGTCATGCATGGCGCCCCCTTGAGGCGCGCTTGCCGGTCCCGGGGATAAATTCGCGCAATGATCCAACTTGAAAGCGATGTGCTGGTGATAGGCGCCGGCGGCGCCGGCATGTATGCCGCCATTGCCGCGGCGCGCGACGGCTGCCGCGTGCACCTGATCGATCGCAGCCTGATCGGACGCGGCGGGGCCACGGTGATGGCGCAGATGACGGTCGCCGTCGCGCTGGGCGAACAATGCCCCGATCGCTGGGAGCACCATCTGGCCGACACCCTGGCCGCCGGCCGCGGCCTGTGCGATCCGGATCTGGCGCAGTTGCTGTGCGAAAACGCGCCGGCGCGCATACGCGAGATGGATGCCTGGAAAGTCGGCTGGGCGCGCGAAGACGGCCATCTCAAGCAGGTACATGCGCCGGGACACGACCGGGCGCGCTGCGTCTACGTCGATTTTCTCAACACCGGGCCTGCGGTATCGCGCACGCTGCGCGCGCGGCTGAACCGAATCGACGCCATCCGCCGCATCGGTGATGTGCTGGTCACCGACATCGTCGTGCACGGGGGCGAAGCGGTGGGCGCGGTGGGACTGCACCTGGTCTCGGGCGAGGCGGTAGCGCTGCAAGCGAAGAGCGTCATCATCGCCACCGGCGGCCTGACCCGCCTCTACCGGCGCAACAGCGGCTCGCTCAACATGGGCGGGGACGGCTACGCTCTTGCGCTGCGCGCCGGCGCCGAACTGGTCGACATGGAGTTCGTGCAGTTCTTTCCGATCGGCCACCTTGCGCCGCGCATGATAGGCATGGACCCGATCATGTGGGACCCGTTCCGCTACAAGCTGGGTGGACGCCTGCTCAACGCCGAGGGCGAGGAATTCGCCGACCGCTACGGCCAGGCCGAGTCGGGCAACTACGTGCTGACGCGCGATGTCGCCACTTACGCCATTTACAAGGAAGTCGAGGCAGGCAGAGGAAGCCCCGCGGGCGGAGCCTACCTGAGCTTCACTCACGTGCCGGAAGCGGAACTGCGCAAAGCCTTCGGCCCGGTGATCGACCGCCTGGCCAAGAATGGCATCGACCTCACCAGGATGCCGGTCGAAGTGGCGCCGATCGCGCATTACCACATGGGCGGAGTGCGCGTGAACGCCGCTATGGAAACGCGCGTGCCCAACCTGTTTGCGGCAGGCGAGTCGGTGGGCGGCGCCAGCGGCGCGAACCGGCTTTCGGGCAATGCGATCACCGAGGCCTTCGTGTTCGGCGAGCGCGCCGGCACCAGCGCAGCGGCGCGTGCCAAAGCCCGCGCCGCTTCCGGCTGGAACGCAGCAGCCGCTGCCAAGGCGCTGGATCTGTTCGGCGAGCAGCGTCAGCCTGTCGCGGTGCCGAACACGGCGGCGCTGCTGATCGAACTGCAGGCGCTGATGGCCGACCATGTCGGCCCGTTCCGCACCGAAGACAAATTGAGGCAGGCCGAGCTGAAGCTGCAGCAAATGCAGCGCGAGCTTGGCGTCCTTCCTGCCGGCGGCAGCGAGCACTACAACATGGTGCGCCTGGACTGGCTCGATCTGCGCAATATGCTGCTGGTGGCGCAATGCGTGGTGCTCGCCGCGATCGAGCGCAAGGAAAGCCGCGGCGCGCATCAGCGCGAGGATTTTCCCGGCATGTTGCCGCAGTGGGATCTGAATCAGCGCCTGAGCTGGCAGGACGGCAAGCTGAGCCTTGCGCGCTCGCCCGCCAAGCAGGTTGCACGGGCGGCGCAATGACGCAAAAGACCGCCAGGCTGCATATCCAGCGCGGCGCGCCCGGCACCGCGCCGCGCACTGCTATCTTCGAGGTCCCGTTCGAGCCCGGCAATTCGGTGCTCGACGGCCTGCGCTGGATACGCGCGACATTGGACCCTACGCTCGCCATCCGCTTTTCCTGCATCAATGCAAACGCGTGCAAGGAATGCATGCTGGAGCTCGAAGGCGAGGTCGTCTATGCCTGCACCCAGCGGCTAAGGGAAGGCGACATGCATCTCGCGCCGCTGGCCAACAAGGCGCTGGTGCAGGATCTGGTCACCGAGATCGCCCCGCGCGACGAACGGCTGCTGCGCTGATGCTCAGCGCTGCCTGAGACACGGCCGCTAAGCGCCGTTCAGGCTTTCCTTCCGCGCGCGGCCGGCTCGCCGCCTGAGCGCGAGAACCGGGCGCTCAGGCAGAGCCGCCGCCTGTCTCTCACGGCATCCACGGCACCATCGTCGGCGGCCCCGCCAGCGCGAGAGGGATCTCGATCAGCCAGACGCCGCCGGTTTCGAGCGCGCGGCGCACCGTCGCCGCTAGCACCCTCGGCTCGACCCGTGCGCTATGGACGCCGAACGCTTCGCCGAGCTTTACAAAATCCGGATTCACCAGGTCGGAGCCGATGTGCCGCCCGCGGTACATCCGGTCCTGGTAAGTCCTGATCGCGCCGTAGGCATTGTCGTTGAACAGCAGCACGATCAGGTCAAGCTTCTGTGCGACCGCGGTCGCCAGCTCCTGCAGCGTGAACAGGAATCCGCCATCGCCCGAGATCGCCACCACCGGCTGCTTCGGACAGGCGAGCTTGGCGCCGATTGCCGCCGGCAAGGCATAGCCGAGCGTGCCGAAGGTCCCGGGATGGATCAGCGTGCGCGGCTGGTAGGTCTCAAGCAGCAGCGGCATCCAGTAGCCGACGAGCGTGAGATCGTCCACGAAGATGGTGTCATCCGGCAGCGCCGCGCGCAGATCCTCGACCAGTTGCAGCACCGGGCCGGTGCGCTCCGCCATCCAGGCGCGCCTGCGCTGCCGAAAGCCGGCCACGTCGAACCAGCATTCCCGATCCTTGCCGGGCGCAAGCTCTTCGGTGAGCGCCTTGAGGACCTTCGCCGCGTCGCCGACGATGCCGACCTCAACCGGCCGGCGCTGTCCGACGACGAGCGGATCCAGGTCCACCTGCACCATGCGCTTGGGGAAACGCGCGCCGAGATTCACGTCGGAGACGATGTCGATCCTGGAACCCACGACCAGCACCATATCAGCCTGCTCGAGCAGTTCATCGTATACATTGAAGCGGCCCCAGCCGTCACCGAGCGCAAGCGGATGCCGATCGGAGATCACGCCCCGGCCGAACACGCTGGTCACGACCGGGGCGCCGAGCAACTGCGCCAGGCGCGCGAGCGCGGGCGAACCCTCTGCGCTCGCCACGCCGCCGCCGGCGAAGATGAACGGGCGCTGGGCGGAGCTGAGCGCTGCGGCCGCACGGGCGATGCTCGCGGGATCGCCGGCCGGCCGGCTGAACGCTTCGCGTGCAAGCACCTCCACCTCTGCCTCGCCGCTCTGAACATCCAGCGGAACCTCGATGTACGCCGGCCGCGGACGCCGGCAGCGCATGGCGCGCATCGCCTCGCGCACCGCCCTCGGTATGGCGCCTGGCGTCGACACCCGCTCGGCGTAGCCGCACAAGGACCCGGCCACGGCCAGCGAGTTGGGCAGTTCGTGAAAGTGCTCCCCCTCGCGTCCTAGCTGAGCCAGGGCGTTCTGCCCGGCGAACATCAGCAGCGGCGTCGATTCCGAGTAGGCCATGCCCATCCCGGTGAGCGCGTTGGTGAGGCCCGGCCCCGGCACCACGAAGCAGGCCGCGATCTTGCCGGAAGCGCGGGCGTACCCCGCCGCCATCATCGAGGCGCCCTGCTCATGGCGCACCGTCACCACATGGATCGCCGGCTCGCCGAACGCCCCGTCGAACATCGGCGTGTTGTGCGTGCCGATGATGCCGAAGACGTGCTCGACGCCTTCGGCCTTGAGTGCCGATACGACGGCCTGGCCGCCTGTCATGCGCTGCATGTTTTTCTCCTCGTTTGCTGTTTGCCGTCTGGACTATTGAACTCTTGCACAAGCCGGTGACAAATGCAGGCCGGCAATCCCTTGCCGACACACGCGCTGCCGTAGACCTGCCCGTTCAGGCTGTTCTCCCGCTCTTGGCATAGAAATGCTGGATCGCAGCTTCGGCGCAAATGCGGTCCTGTTCCGCCGTACCCGAGCTCACGCCGATGCCGCCGACGATCTCGCCGTCGACGAATACCGGCAGGCCGCCGCCGATGATGCTGAAGTGCCCGCCGTTGGAGATATGAATGCCGAAAGTCGGGCTGCCGGGCACGCACAACTGGTTGTACACGTGTGTCCCATGGCGCGCGACGGCGCCGGTGGCGGCCTTGTCGATCGCGATCGCGATGCTGCTGATCTTGCCGCCGTTCATACGATCAAATT
>JBQMQE010000080.1:0-2822 GCA_052172655.1 Burkholderiales bacterium | reverse complement strand
GTCCCGGCCCGCAGGTCGACGATGCGGTAGCGGCCGGATTCGTCGGTGACCGCCATGCACATCGGGATGCCGATCTCGCGCGCCTTGGCCGCGGCGCCTTCGATCAGAATCTGCGCTTCGTCACTATCCAGCCGTTTAATGCTCAGCATGTTGAATCAGCCTTTTTGCCAGAATTGTGGTCTTGAGAAAATCCGCCAGCGCCGCGGTTTCGCCGGCATCGAGCGACACATAGGGCGGATACAGATCGCCCAGCGGCAGCCCGATCAGGCGCATGGCGGTCTTCATCGTCGCCGTCAGGCCGCGGTGCATCCATTTCGACGGGAACAGGGCGAATTGTAATTGTATCTGCGCCGCGCGCCGGTAGTCGCCGGCGACGAAAGCATCCATGACTTGGCGCGCGATTTCAGCGGCCGGCGGCGGCATGGTCGCGCCCGAACCGCCCAACTCCAGGGTCGCGAGCAGCATCTGCACCGTGGTGAAATAGCGCGCGTGCCCGGCGTGGTCGATTTCGACGATCAGGCGCGAAACCCGGGCGAGATCGCGCGAGCTTTCCTTTATATAGCGCACCTTGTCGATGCGGGCGATGGCGACGGTGGCCGGGATGGACACGTCCGCGCCCGGACCGGAGTTCAGATATAGCGTCAGCGGCAGCGGCGATGCGCTTGCGACGGCTTCGAAATACGCCACCAGATCGCGCTCGGTCGGCGGCCCGCCGAACGGCCGCAGCGGCGCCAGCATCTGCACCGCATGCGCGCCCAGGCCGTGGGCGAAGTGCGCGAGTTCAATCGCGGTCTTGAACGACGGGTGCGAAATCCCGACCATCACCGGGCAGCGTCGCGCAACGTACTCCAGCGTCAGGCGGATCAGGTCCTTGCGCTGTTCCAGGCCGAGGTAGGTGTATTCCTGCGCCTCGACGCCCGCGGCAACTACCATGGTGGCGCCGCAATCCGTGATCACGTAGTCTATTTCCCGCTTCAGCGCGGCGGCGTCGATCTTGAGATCGCCGGTGAACGGCGTGAGCGGCGCTACGACGAGTTCGGGTGTTATCATACGGCTGTCTCCTTTCCTGCGCTTCGCGCTGCCGGATTGCTCGATAGTCCTTGCGCCCACGGTGCAACACACGGTGTCGATTGAAAGCTGCTTGCGCTTTTCGGCGGCCTGATTTGGCGTCAATCACTATAGTACAAAGATGGAGATAGACCCAGTGTCACTTTTCGCCCTGAACTTCCAGATTGGCATAATATCGCTTCGACAAAGTATCCGCAGCCTCACGTTACTGCAACCGGGCCCGGTGATCGCGAATGGGCGTTGCGGACGCAGGAGCCAAGGGTGAGAACCACGCGAAAGGCATTTCCGCTCAAGGATCTGATCATCATGACTTCTTCAGGGTCGATCGACCTCGTTGCATCGAAAGCAGCCCTGAAAAGTCTCATCGCCGATGCAGAGTTCGAAGCGAACGACGAGATATTGTTGGATCTAAGAGACAGCGAGTGCGAATTGTCGATAACGGACGTTTTCGAGATCGCGACCTATCTCGCGCGGCCCGATCCCGCACTTCCCATGCGCAAGAAAATTGCGGTGCTGGTGACCGGCCAGCGTGCGTTCGATCACGCCAAGTTTCTGCAGATGTGTTGCGCAAATCGAGGCTTGCAGCTTAAGGCATTTGAGGACTACGAGAAGGCCGGCGAGTGGCTCGATGTCGATCTGCCCGAAGATCCTAAGGGAACGGATGCAATGCCCAAGCGCTAGGCGCAACGGCGGGACCGGAGGACTTCTTCGGCCCTACTCCGACCGCGAGCCACTTGGTCAGGGTCCAGGTTAAGATCCGCACCCGACTATTCGCCGCACACGGACCACCTTCAGCGCTGCGCGTTTCCGCTAGCGCGCGCGGCGTTCCGCGCGAGCGCAATGTCGGCGATCCGCGGGCTGCGTCTGTCCGGCGGGCGCCATGATCGATCGCCCGGAAAATGATTGCGAAGATAGCGGTCGATCGCGAATGCGCAAGCATTGCATTCACATCAGGTCTTGCCGCCAGTCGCCTGTCTCAGCCAATCGAGCGCGCCGCTGCGCTCCCTCGCCCGGCGGCATTTGCGCGACCAGGGACGGCGCGACTTCGGGCAGGAGTCTGCGAAAGCTGTTCAGGGCGGACTTGAAATCGGCATTATCCAGGGCGCAGCCTAGGGCGCTGCGCAGCAGTTCGTCGATTTCGGTGTAGTCTTTGCGTCCTGGGGCGAATTTCGTGGCGACTATTTTATCGTGCTTGTCGCGCCCGCTTGCGCCAATTCCCGCTCAGTACCCATCGATCACATGTCGATATAATGATCGCGTGATTTCGCGAACCGGCGCGGCGATGGCTGTCGAAGCGTAGAGGAAGAACGATGAAACTGAAGATCAGGCGCAGCTATACCTTTGTCGAAAACCGCAGGTCCGAGGCGGGCAAGGCGGCGGACATCCCCTTGCGCAAGGTGGCGGCGGTGCTGGTGGTGGAAAATCCTTACGCGGGCCGCTACGCAAAGAACCTGAACCCGCTGATAGACGCAAGCGCCGCGCTCGGGCGCGAGCTCGCCGCAATCGCGGTCGCGGCGCTCGCGCCTTACACGGCGCAGGCGGTGGGCAAGGCGGCGCTGGTCGGCATTTCCGGCGAACAAGAACACGCGAACGCGCTGCTCACGACCGCGTTCGCCGAGCCGCTGCGCGCGGCGCTGGCCGGCGGCAAGGCCTGGATTTCCTCGATGACCAAGGTCGCCATGGCCGGAACGGCGATCGATGTGCCGATGAACTGCAAGGATGCGCTCTACGTGCGCTCACATTACGACGGCATG
>JBQMQE010000079.1:0-18156 GCA_052172655.1 Burkholderiales bacterium | reverse complement strand
GACGGCACGGGCGACTACATCCACCAGCAGGGGCCGGCGCCGCAGCAGCTCGAGCACGACGGCGTCGGTCATGTGGTCGCGTCGCTGGGCGATGCGATCGGCCCGCTCGCATTTTCGAGTCTGGCGGCGACGCGCGAGTGGCTGGCCACCGATGCAGCGCAGCGCTTCACGCGCGCCTACCGCAAGGCGCGCGCCTGGCTGATCGCCACGCCGGCGGCAAAAGTCGCCGAGGTCGAGGCCGTCTTCTTTCCCAATATCGATCGCGCGGTGCTGACGCAGACCATTGCGACCTACCAGAAGCTGGGCAACTGGACGCCGCACGTGGAAATCACGCGTCCGGCGTTCGAGGTCACGCTGGATGTGTTTGAATACTCGGGATTGATCACCAAGCGTCACAGATACGAGGATGTGATCGCCCAGCCGCCTGCCTGAGATCCAAGCACCGGGAGTTCTGCAACCCTTGCGCAAACGCGCTCACGGCACGTCGACGACATCCCCCTCGGGCCCCTCGTGGTGCGGGTGGGGCTGGTGCGCCGGCTGCACCGGCTCGCCGCCTACAGGCACCGCGCGCGACAGGAACTCGATCACGGCATTGCCGAAGATGTCGTTGCGGTCCCCCGCGACCATGTGCGCCGCGCCGGTGACATTGACGTATTCGGCGTGAGGACACAAGCGCAGGAACTCCTGCGCGCCCTCTTCGCTCAACACGTCCGAGAGGCCGCCGCGCACCAGCAGCGTGGGCAAAGCCAGCTTGCGCGAACAGGCTTCCAGGCGCGCGTGGCGTTTTTCCAGATCCCGTTTCGCGGGACGAAAGCGCGGATCCCAGTGCCAGCGGTATTTGCCGTCCGCGCCGAGGCGCACGTTCTTCGCCAGGCCGTCGAGATTTCTCGGGCGTTTGCGGTGGGGCTGGTAATTGCCGATCGCCTCAGCCACCTCCTCGAGGGAACTGAATCCTTCGGGCTTCTGGCTCATGAACGCCTGAATCTTGTCGATACCCACGATTTCGATGCGCGGCGCGATATCGACCATGACAAAGGCGGTCGCATCCACATGGTCCTCGCCTATGGCGACCAGGCTGGTCCCGCCTCCCATGGACGCGCCGACCAGGACCGGACGCCGGTTCCCCAGCGCGGCAACCACGCATTTGAGATCCTCGACCATCACATCCTGGCCGTAGAGCCCGTCCGGAGCCCAGTCCGAATCTCCATGGCCGCGCGCATCGAAGGCGATGGCGTAATAGCCCCTCGCCCCCAGCAGTTCACCGGCGCCCTTCCAGGCATGACGCGTCTGACCGCCACCGTGTTGCAGCAATACCAGCGGCCCGTTCGGGTCGCCCCATGCATCCCCGGCTATCCTGACGCCGCCGACGCCCGTCCAGAAGTGCATCGGCTCGGGCGTTCCCGGCAGTCTTGTGCCTGCGCTCATTATTGATTCGCGCCGAATGCGCAAGCGCCGGGACCGCCCGGGTTGCCGCAGCTTTGGCACGATGCGGGCAGCTCCGCACTGGCCGACGCCGAGCCCCTGATCGCGGCGAATGCCGACAGCTTCTTGCGCAACTGCGTGCCGTTGCAGTCCGGACACGCAAGCACGGTGGATGAATTGCGCACCAGCAGTTCAAAGTCCTTGCCGCAGGAAGCGCACTGATACTCGAATATGGGCATGATGTTTCTCCGGTGAAATGAGCTGATCTTGAGTCCGGCGCTGCGGGGACGCGCCGGGAGTCGGCGCCGGCGTGGGAAGCAAACTACTTGCCGCGGGCATCCCGCACGACTTTTCTCAGGGCGAGAACGCGCTTGAAACAGTCCGGACAGACATAGCGGATGCCGCTGCCGAGCTGGTTGCGCGATAGCGGGCGCATGGTCGCAGCCTCGACCAGGCGCCGGCACTCCGGGCACACCTTGATTTTCGAGGGGTCCTTACCCATCGCTGCGCCCCGATGCGTCGACTACGGGCCGCCTGACGCTATTGCCCTTGGGCGGCTGATTCAGGGGAGCACGATGGAACCTGTTTCCGCGTATCGCGCGGTACTCCAACGTTTTCATATCCAGGTATTTTATCCTTTTCCGGCGCTGACTGTTTCGTTTACTGTTTTCATATTCCGCGGTCGAATCGCGCCGAATCGACCGGCGGTTTTCCCTATGCAGGCGGCAGTAGTAACATAGGGGCATACCAGATATTTCAACGCCCTGTCGGGATGCAAAAGGAGAATAGCCATGGCAACCGATGCACTTGCCCGACTGCAGCTTCCCAAGCGCGCGTTCGCCGTCGTGCTCGCCGGCGGCCGCGGCACCCGCCTGAAACAACTCACCGACCACAGGGCGAAACCCGCCGTGTATTTCGGCGGCAAATTCCGCATTATCGATTTTACGCTGTCCAACTGCCTGAATTCCGGCATCAGGCAGATCGGCGTCGCAACCCAATACCAGTCGCACAGCCTGTTGCGCCACCTGCAACGGGGCTGGTCGTTTCTGAAGACGGAGATGAACGAATTCATCGACCTGCTGCCGGCGCAACAGCGCGTCGGTGATGAAACCTGGTACCGCGGCACGGCGGACGCGGTATTCCAGAATCTGCACATCATCCGCAGCAGGAGACCGCAATTCGTCGTGGTGCTGGCGGGCGACCATGTGTACAAGATGGACTATTCGCTGCTGCTGACCGATCACGTCGAACGCGGCGCGCCATGCACCGTCGCGTGCATCGAAGTGCCCATCGCCGATGCGAGCAGCTTTGGCGTGATGGCGGCCGACCGCTCGCGCCGCATCACCGATTTTGTCGAAAAGCCCGCCAACCC
The DNA here is from genome assembly GCA_052172655.1 of Burkholderiales bacterium. Classification (GTDB taxonomy): domain Bacteria; phylum Pseudomonadota; class Gammaproteobacteria; order Burkholderiales; family SG8-39; genus 2-12-FULL-64-23. The sequence goes on along the minus strand of JBQMQE010000079.1, from coordinate 15,362 downwards.
GCCCGCGATGCATGGCAAGCCCGAGCGCGCTCTCGCCAGCATGGGCGTCTACGTGTTCAACGCCCAGTATCTGTACGACGCGCTGGCGCAGGACCTCGCCGACCCCGCTTCCAACCATGATTTCGGCAGGGATATCGTACCCCGTGTGGTGCGCAACGGCGAGGCGGTGGCGCACCCGTTTGGCGACAGTTGTGTCATGAGCGACCTCAACCAGGAACCCTACTGGCGCGACGTGGGCACGATCGACGCCTACTGGGAAGCCAATATCGACCTGACGGCGGTCCAGCCCCTGCTGGACATGTACGACAGTGCCTGGCCCATCCTGACCTATCAGGAACAACTGCCTCCCGCCAAGTTTGTATTCAATGTGGAAGGCCGCCGCGGCATGGCCCTCGAATCCCTGGTGTCCGGCGGCTGCATCATCTCCGGCGCCACGGTGGAGAAATCCTTGCTGTTCTCCAGGTGTCGCGTCAACTCCTACTGCAGGTTGCAGGAAGCCGTGCTGCTGCCCGAAGTCAGCGTCGGCCGCCACGCCCGCCTCACGCGCGTGGTGATCGACCACGGCTGTCAGATTCCGCAGGGGATGGTGATCGGCGAGGACCCGGCCGAAGACGCCAGGCGGTTCGAGCGCACCGACAAAGGCATCACGCTGGTCACGCGGGAGATGCTCGCCCGCCTCGCCTGATGCCAGACACGGACTTGCGCGCGGCGCGCGCCAGCCGTGTTTTTGGTACCGATGAAAACCATCCGCATCCACGGTTCTGCACAACGTCAGACACGGCGCTGATGTTTCATACAACCCCGCAATTCTGCAACAACGGGCGACGGTTTCAGCCGCCACGTATAGAATGGAGCCGACCAGCCGTTTCGCCCGCCCTGTCCAATACCCAAGGAGCCCCGCATGCCGCATGAACTGCTCGAGAGCGTGACCGACCGCGTCGCCACGCTTACGCTCAATCGTCCCGACCGGCTCAATGCCCTCTCCTCCGCGATGCTCGACGGCCTGCTCGAAGCCCTGCCGCGGCTCGCGGCCGATCCGCAGGTCGCCGTCGTCGTATTGACCGGCGCCGGCCGTGGCTTCTGTGCCGGCGGCGACGTCAAGGGCATGGCCGAAGGCTCGAGCCAATTGGGATTGGAAGACGCGGTGCAGCGCCTGCGCGGCAGGATGGAAGTCTCGCGCTTGCTGCACGAGATTCCGAAGCCGACCATCGCCATGGTGAACGGGCCCGCTGCCGGTGCCGGCCTGGCGATGGCGCTCGCCTGCGACCTGCGCGTCGCGTCGGAATCCGCACGCTTCATCACCGCCTTTGCCAAAGTGGGTTTCTCCGGCGATTTCGGCGGCAGCTACTTCCTGTCCAAGCTGGTCGGCAGCGGAAGAGCGCGCGAGCTGTACTACATCGGCGAACCTCTGGATGCCGCCCAGGCGCTCGCGCTCGGCATGGTGAACACCGTGGTGCCCGAGTTCGAGCTGGTGGAGGCGACCACGGCGCTGGCGCAGCGCCTTGCCCGCGGGCCGGGCATTGCGCTCGGCCTGATGAAGCAAAACTTCAATGCCGCCGAAACGGGCAGCTTGTCCGAACTCCTGCATCTGGAGGCCTTGCACCAAGTCCAGACCGCCCGCACCGAGGATCATCAGGAGGCGGCGCGCGCCTTCGTCGAGAAGCGCGCGCCGGAGTTCAAGGGGCGGTGAGGGCCGAGGCTGTGCGGGAACGCAAGAATCATCGAAGCAGGTGATGGCAACAACGGGCGCACCGGCTTAAGACTGCATTCCTGCGCGTTATCCGATTACTGAAAGGGAAACCATGGCTTGGGCGGAAACCATCGTCAGCGTACTCAAGAGGAACAAGGTGCGCTTCCTCAACTACGTGCCGGACACCAAGATCGAGAGGATCCTGGAAGCGGCGCGACAGCTCGGCGGCTTCGAAGCGCTGCCCCTCACCCGCGAGGAAGAGGGAATAGGGGTGGTGTGCGGGCAGGCCATCGGCGGCGGACGCGGCGTGATGCTCTGCCCCACGGCGGGACTGGGCAATTCGATCAACGCCCTGGCGTCGCTGGCCATCCCCTACCGCATCCCCTGTCCGATCATCATCGGGGTGCGCGGCGACCTGGGCGAGTTCAATCCGGCCCAGGTGGCGATGGGTCAGGCGACGCAGGATATCCTCAATGCCCTGCGCATCCCGAGCTACCGCATCACCCGCGAGGACGAGGCGGAGAAGATGACCGACGGCGCCCTGCGCATCTGCTACGCCAGCGAGGGGCCCGTCGCCATACTCGTCACCAACGAACTGGCGGGCTGGAAGGAAGGAAAGGCCAAATCATGATAGACCGCACCGAAGCCTCCAAGTACCTCGTCGGCAAGCTGAAGGACGAGCTGGTGGTGACCTCGCTCGGCAACGAGAAGTACGATCTGCGCTCGGGGGGTGACCGCGAGCGCAATTTCTACAACTGGAACGCCATGGGAATGGCTTCGTCGATGGGGCTGGGGCTGGCCATGGCGCGGCCGGAGCTGAAGGTGATCGTGTACGATGGCGATGGCTCCCTGCTGATGAACCTGGGCGCGCTGGCGACCATAGCCTTGCGCGAACCGAAGAACCTGATCCACATCGTCTGGGACAACCGCAGTTATGCCATGACCGGCGGACAGCCCAGCGCGACCGCGTTCCACACGGACCTCGCCACGATGGCCAAGGGGGCCGGCTACCCCAAGGTGGAGCGCGTGGAAACGCTGGCGGCGTTTCAGAATGCGGCCGATCGCGCACTCACTGAGCCGGGCCCCTGGTTCATCCACTGTCTGGTCGAAGAGAAGCCCGTCATGGGTGGTGGCCTGCCCAGCCCCACGGCGATCAAGCAGCGTTTCATGGATGCGATCGGGGTGCGCCACTAGGCCGGCGAACTCTACGCTGCGCCAAAGCAGGCCGTCGAGCACCGGGTTCAGGTTCGGCCGGCGCTCTGAGACACGATGCGCCGCGTCACGAGAGCAGCGATTTCCTGCTCGCCATAGCCCGCCTCGCGCAGTATCTCCTCGCTATGCTGCCCAAGCAGCGGCGCCGGCAATCTCACTGCGGCCGGGGAGGCGGCAAATCGCGTGGGCGGATTAACGTAGCGGATGCTGCCCTCGCTCGGGTGCTCGCCATGTCCAAACAGGCCGACCGACTTTAGATGAGGATGCGCCGGCAGATCATCGATTGCGTAGATGGGTGTCGCCGGAATGTCCAGCGCGGCGCAGATCTCCAGCCACTCGGCCGTAGTGCGCTGCCGCGTCGCCTCCTCCATGTCCCGGTACATTTCGACGACATTGTCGTTGCGTGCCTGCCTGTCGCAGTCGCCGTATTTCTGCGCCAGATCGGCGCGACCCGCCGCAGAGAAGAATGCAGACCAGTGATCGGCCGTGTACGGCAGGACAGCGACATAACCGTCCTTGGTGGGCGCCGGCTTGCGCCCGCCGGCGAGCAGGCGCGCATAGCCGGCCTTGGCCGGCGCCGGGTCGAAAGTGAGCCCGCCCAGATGCTCGGACAAGAGGAATGCCACCATGGTTTCGAACATCGGCACCTCGACGTACTGGCCGCGGCCGCTGCGCTCGCGAAAAAACAGCGCGGCCAGCACCGCATTCGCCAGCGCCATGCCGGTAGTCTTGTCGGCGACCAGCGTCGGCGCGTAATCCGGCTGCCCGCGTCCGATGCCGTTCAGGCTGGCGAGCCCGCAGGCCGCCTGGATGATGTCGTCGAAAGCAGGTTTGTCCCGATCCGGACCGTCCTGACCGAAACCGGTCGCGGCGCAATAGACAATGTCCGGCTTGAGTTCGGCCACGGCAGCGTAGCCGAATCCCAGCCTTTCGATCGCGGCCACACGCATGTTGTGTACCAACACATCGGCGCCGGCAAGCAGGCGCCGCAACACCTGTTTGCCTTCGGCGGACTTGAGATCGACGGCGATCGAACGTTTATTGCGGTTGATGGCAAGAAAAACGGAGCCCATGCCCGGATGCAGGTGGACGCCAGTGGCGCGCACCAGGTCGCCCTCCAGGTTTTCCACCTTGATGATATCGGCGCCGTAATCGCCGAGTATCTGCGTCGCCAGCGGGCCCAGTACCACGGACGTCAGGTCCAGGATGCGGACTCCGGCGAGTGGGCCGTGCGCGCCGGCGTTCGGGTCCGGGCACGCGCCCCCCTCTTCCGCGGTAGTGCCGATGCGCGCACTTTCGCTGGCATGCCGGGATTTCTTCATCGTCCGTCCTCCATGGTCCAAAGTTCGATGCGCGTCGGCACGCTATTCATCGTAGAGCGCGCCGGGTCCGAGCAAGGCGATGCGAAAGCGGTTCTTGATGAAGGACCCGTCGCGCGGCGGCAACACCATGGGCATTCTCTCCGCAACGATCTTCACCTGGGCAAACAGCGGGCCGTCGCCCTTGTAGATCATCTCGCGCAACCTCGCCACGCCCGCCTGAGCGTCGATGTTGAGCGCGTGCTTGAAGCCCGCGGCCTTGGCCATCCCCGCGAGATCCACGCCATGGCCGGTGTGCGACTGCTGCATGCCGGTCTCCGCATAGTGTTCGTTGTCTAGGACCACCACGTAGAGGTTTTTCGGCTGCATGACGGCGATGGTGGCGAGCGCCCCTATGCCCATCAGCATCTCGCCATCACCGGTCACCACCAGGGTCTTGCGTTTCGGCTGCGCCAGCGCAAGGCCGAGGCCCATCATCGCCCCCCCGCCCATTGCGCCCCACATGGGAAAATTCAGCTCGTGGTCGCCCGCGCTGGTGATGTCCGATACCGACGACAGGCTGCCGATCACCAGCAACTCGCCCCGGTCCTTGAGCAACTGCGCCACGACGTCCCTGCGATGCATTGATTTTTTCATCATGCCCCCTTGGTGAGTGTGCGAAAGTCCTTCGCGCCCGGCACTTTCTGGCTGAGCAGCACGCCCTTCTCGCCGCCCAGCCGCGCGCCGGCGGCGAGCGCCACGCCCTCCTCCTCGGTGGTCAGCCTGACGATGCGCATCGACTTGTCCGCCTCGCACAGCTTGATCAGGCGCGAGCGGCCGGCGGCGGGAACCATGCCGACCTGGCGGATGTTCGCCGCCTTGAGCATGGCTTGCACCGCGTCTGCCCAGCACGGCGGCCCCACTGGCGTCGACGCCGACCCGGCGCCCGCGGCTGCCGCGTTCATTTTGCCTCCTCTTGTCTGCGTGGGTGAATGCTAACCAATCCAGCACAATATTGCGCATGTACAGCCCCGTTCAGGCTCGTACCATATTAGACTAATCTTTACAGAAGACCCAAATGTCCTATACATTGTTTCCGTGCCGGCCGAGTTCGGCCGTGGGAAAGTGGCCAGAAGTCCAAAGAACCACGCATTTTTTTCCATCGTTTGCAAAGGAGGAGAACTGCAATGAACAGAAACTATAGATGGGCTGCAACGGCAGCGGCGCTGTTGCTCGGGATATCCGCCACCGGCGCGGCATACGCGCAGAAGCAGGGCGGCATCCTCAAGGTGTACCACCGCGACAGTCCGGCGAGCGCCTCGATCCACGAGGAAGCGACTTTCTCGGTCAACATCCCGTTCATGGGCGTGTTCAACAACCTGGTGATGTACAAGCAGGACGTCGCGCAGAACAGCCTGGATTCCATCGTCCCCGATCTCGCCACCAGTTGGTCCTGGAATGGGGACCATACCAAGCTCACGTTCAAGCTGCGCGAAGGCGTCAAGTGGCATGACGGCAAGCCGTTTACGGCCAAGGACGTGAAGTGCACCTTCGACCTGCTGCAGGGCAAAGGGACGGCCAAATTCCGCAAGAATCCGCGCAAGGCCTGGTACGCGAACCTGAAAGACGTCACTACCAGCGGCGATTTGGAGGCGACGTTCGTCTTGGGAAGGACGCAGCCCGCATTCATCGCGCTGCTGGCCTCGGGCTACACGCCGATCTACCCCTGCCACGTTGCCCCAGCCGACATGCGCACCCACCCTATCGGCACCGGGCCGTTCAAGTTCGTGGAATTCAAGACCAATGAATCGATCAAGCTCACGCGCAACAAGGATTACTGGAAGAAAGGCCGGCCTTATCTGGACGGGATCGAATACACCATCATCCGCAACCGTTCAACCGCGGTCCTGGCGTTCATCGCCGGCAAGCTGGACATGACCTTCCCGACGAATTTGACGATTGCGCTGGTGAAGGATGTGAAAAGCCAGGCGCCGCAGGCAGTCTGCGTAATCGCGCCGACCAACGTCAGCACTAATCTGATCGTCAATCGCGACGCGCCGCCGTTCGACGACGCCGACATCCGCAAGGCGATGGCGTTGACGCTGGATCGCAAAGCCTTCATCGACATCCTGTACGAGGGGCATGCCGATATCGGCGGCGCCATGCAGCCGCCGCCGGAAGGTGTCTGGGGCTTGCCCTCGGAGATCCTGCAGACCATCCCGGGCTACGGGCCGGATATCAAGAAAAACCGCGAAGAGGCGCGCAAGCTGATGCAAAAGGCCGGCTACGGCCCTGACAAGCGTCTCAAGGTGAAGGTCTCGACGCGTAACATCCCGGTCTATCGCGACCCGGCGGTGATTTTGATCGACCAGCTGAAGGAGATCTACATCGACGGCGAGCTCGAGGTGGTCGAGACCGCCAACTGGCACTCCAAGGTGGCGCGCAAGGATTACGCGGTGGGATTGAATCTCACCGGCAGCGCGGTGGACGATCCAGACCAGAATTTCTACGAGAACTACACCTGCAATTCGGAACGCAACTACACCAAGTACTGCAACAAGGACCTGGAAAAGCTGTTCGACCAGCAGTCCATGGAATCGAACCTGGAGAAGCGCAAGAAACTGGTGTGGCAGATCGACAAGACGCTGCAAGAAGACGGGGCGCGGCCGATCATTTTCCATGCGCGGCAAGGCAACTGCTGGCAGCCCTATGTCAAGGGCGTGACTGTCATGGTCAACAGTTCGTACAACGGTTATCGCTACGAGGATGTGTGGCTGGACAAGTAGGCGGGCCGGGCGTATCGATGCATGGCGGGTGAGTCCGAGGGACTGGGAAAGGTTCCATGTTGACCTATCTCGTGCGGCGCTTGCTGCTGATGCTGTTGACCCTGTTCGGCATCTCGGTCATCATTTTCACTTTGCTGCGCATCGTCCCGGGCAACGTCGTCGACATCCTGTTCGATGCGGCCGGTTTCGTCGATCCGGCCGATAAGGCAAAAATCGAGGCCGATCTCGGCCTCGATAAGTCCATCCCCATGCAGTACGCGGCCTGGATCGGCGGACTGGCGAAAGGCGATCTCGGCTACTCCTATGTCTCGGAGAAGCCGACCCTAGACGAGATCCTGCCGCGCATTCCGATCACTGCGCGTCTGGCGGGCCTGGCGCTGCTGTTCTCCATCCTGTTCGGCTTGCCCCTCGGCGTGATCAGCGCGGTGAAACAGAACACCGGGTTCGACTACGCCTTGCGGCTGATCAGTCTTTCCGGGCTGTCGATGCCCTCATTCTGGCTCGGCCTGTTGATCCTGATGGCCTTCGTCGCCGCCACCGGGACGATCCCGATCTACAGCGATGCGCCGAAGTCTTTCTTGGATTCGCTCGTCATGTACAGCGTGCCGGCGGCCGCCGTCGGTTTCCGCAGTTCGGCGCTGATCATGCGGCTGACGCGATCCTCCATGCTCGAGGTGCTGCGCCAGGATTTCATCCGCACGGCGCGCTCCAAGGGCGCCACCGAGAATTCGGTCAATTACCGGCATGCGCTGCGCAACGCGATGCTGCCGGTGGTCACCGTGATCGGCATCGAGGCGGCTTTCCTGATCGGCGGGCTGATCGTCACCGAGACCGTGTTCAACATTCCGGGCATCGCGCGTTTCCTGGTCGAGGCGATACGCTGGCGCGACTATCCGATCGTGCAGAACCTGGTGATGTTCGTCGCGGTGATTGTGGTGGTGGTGAATTTCGCCGTGGACATGCTGTACGCGGCGCTCGATCCGCGCATCAGGTATGCGGACTAGCATGCACAGCAACGAATACGCCGCAGAACTGTCCCGGGCGGGCGCCAATGTCGGCGGGCGCTGGAGCGCGGCGCTGTTTCTGGCGCGCCGCTACCCGCTGGGCGCGATCGGCGCGGCGATCATGGCGGTGTTCGTGTTCGCGGCGCTGTTCGCCGAATTTCTCACCCTCAATGATCCGCTCTCCACCAATTCTGCCATGTCCCTGGCGCCGCCGGGCGCCGGGTACTGGATGGGCGCCGACAACTTCGGCCGCGACGTGTACAGCCGGATCGTGTACGGCGCGCGCATTTCGCTGGCGGTAGGCATAGGCTCGACCGCGCTGGGTTGCCTGTTTGGCGTGGCGCTGGGCCTGTTGTCCGGCTACCTGTCGGGCTGGGTCGACCTGCTGATCCAGCGCATCATAGACATCCTGCAGGCCCTGCCGTTGCTGGTGCTGGCGCTGGTGATGGCGGCGGCGCTCGGGCCCTCGCTGCAAAACACCATCATCGCCATCGCCATCCCGCTGATCCCCTATGTGGCGCGGGTAATCCGTGCCAACACGCTGGCGCTGCGCGAGCTGCCCTTCGTCGAGGCGGCCAGGGCGACCGGCATGAGCGATCTGCGCATCGCCCTGCGCCACGTCCTGCCCAATACCCTGGCGCCGCTGATCGTGCTGGCCACTGCGCAACTCGGTTCGGCGATCCTGACCGAGGCGGCGCTGTCGTTCCTCGGGCTCGGCATCCCCGAGCCGTTCCCTTCGTGGGGGCGCATGCTGTCGGAATCGGCCGCGGAATATGTGCGCACCGCGCCCTGGCTGGTGATCTTTCCTGGAATCGCGATCAGCCTGGTGGTGTTCGGCACCAATCTGCTCGGCGACGCGGTGCGCGATCTGCTCGACCCGAGGCAGCGCACTTGACGGCGGCGGGCGACATCTCCGGCAACATCCTCGAGGTTGCAGGGCTGAAGACCTACTTCTTCACGCGCGCCGGCATTGTCAAGGCGGTGGACGACGTCTCCTTCACTCTCAAGCGCGGCGAGACGCTGGCGCTGGTCGGCGAATCCGGCTGCGGCAAGAGCATGACCGCGCTGTCGATCATGCGGCTGGTGCCGACCCCTCCGGGGCGCATCGTCGGCGGCAGCGTCATGCTCGACGGACGCGATCTGCTGCAGCTTGACGAAGATGCGATGCGCGACGTGCGCGGCAACGAAATCTCGATGATCTTTCAGGAGCCGATGACCTCGCTCAACCCGGTGATGACCATAGGCGACCAGATCGGAGAGGCGATCCGGCTGCACCAGGATCTGCCTCAATCCGCGATCGCGGACAAGGCGGTGGAGATGCTGCGCCTGGTGCGCATCCCGGAACCGGCCCAGCGCGCTGCGGAATATCCGCACCAGCTCTCGGGCGGCATGCGCCAACGGGCGATGATCGCCATGGCGCTCGCCTGCAATCCAAAGGTGTTATTGGCCGACGAACCGACCACCGCGCTCGATGTCACGATACAGGCGCAAATCCTCGATCTGATTCTGGAATTGCAGCACGAGCTCGGCACGGCACTGATCCTCATCACCCACGATCTGGGCATCGTGGCGGAAACGGCGCAACGCGTGATCGTGATGTACGCCGGCCGCAAGGTAGAGGAGGCGGATGTGGAGGCGCTATTCGAACTGCCGCTGCATCCGTACAGCCGCGGCCTGATCGAATCGATTCCCTGCCTGCCTTCCATGCGCGGCAAACCCGCCGTCGCCGGCGCGCGGCTGACAGAAATCCCCGGCATGGTGCCGGCACTGACAGATCTGCCCCCGGGCTGCCTGTTCGCGCCGCGCTGCGCCCTGGCCGACCAACGCTGCCGCGACGCGTATCCGGCCTACGAGGAAAAGCGGCCAAACCATTGGGCCGCCTGCTGGCGTTCGGACCAGCTGGACGGCAGCGGCGATGGCTGAGCCGCAGACGCAGGAAAGCCGGACGGCGCAAACGTCCGCCGCTATGCAAGCGCCGGTGCTCGAAGTCGCCGGTTTGAAGAATCATTTCCCGATAAGGAAAGGCCTGCTGCGGCGCACCGCCGGTCATGTATTTGCCGTCGATGGCGTCGGCTTTTCCATTGCGGAGGGTGAAACCCTGGGGCTGGTCGGCGAATCCGGCTGCGGCAAATCCACCGTGGCCAGAACCGTCATGCGGCTGATCGAGCCGACGGCGGGTTCCATCAGGCTCAATGGCTGCGACATCACGCATCTGGGGAAGGCCGAAATGCGGCCGCATCGGCGCGAGATGCAGATCATTTTCCAGGATCCGTTCGCCTCGCTCGATCCGCGCATGTCGGCCGGCGACATCGTCGGCGAGCCATTGCTGGTGCATCGCGTGGCGAAGGGCAAGGATCTGGCCGAGCGCGTCGCCGCGCTGTTCCAGCAGGTGGGTTTGCGGCCTGCGCAAATGCGCGCTTACCCGCATGAATTTTCCGGCGGCCAGCGCCAGCGCATTTGCATCGCTCGCGCGCTTGCCCTGAATCCCAAGCTGATCGTCGGCGACGAGCCGGTGTCGGCGCTGGACGTTTCGATCCAGGCGCAGGTGATCAATCTGATGGTGGACCTGCAGCAGGAAAAGCGCCTGTCCTACCTGTTCATTGCCCACGACCTTGCCGTGGTCGAACATATCAGCCATCGCATCGCGGTGATGTACCTCGGCCGCATTGTCGAATACGCCGACAAGGAAACCCTGTTCAGCCGCCCGCTCCACCCCTATACCGAGGCGCTGCTGTCGGCGGTGCCGATCCCGGATCCGAAAATCAAGCGGCAGAAGCGCATCCTGCAGGGCGACGTCCCAAGCCCGGTGAATCCGCCGTCCGGCTGCGCCTTTCATACGCGCTGTCCGCACGTGATGGCGCGCTGCAAGCAGGAAGCGCCGCGGCTCATCGAGCTTGCTCCCGGTAATCTGGTCGCCTGCCACCTGCATGAGGCAGGAGTCAAGAGCCCGTAACAAACAGTCGTTTTGTTACAAAGCTAAATCCCGGTGAGCATGGGCCAGAGCGCATCGGCGCCCCGCGCCGCGACGATGCGGCCCAGGCGGCTTTGCCAGTAGGTTTCGTTGCCGAATTCGTCCCGCCACGACCACAGCCGGCGCGTGCTGTAATGCAGATTGTGCTCGCGCGTGTAACCCATCGCGCCGTGCACCTGATGCGCGATTTCGGCGCCCTTGCCGGCCGCCTCCCCCGCGCGCGACTTCGCCACCGCAACCGCAAATTCGTCCGGCGCGAGGCCCGACGCCTCGACCGCCGCGTCGGCCGCGGCGCTGGCGGCGGCCACCTGCCCGGCAAGCACCGCCAGCATGTGCTGAATCGCCTGAAACTTGGCGATCGGGCGGCCGAACTGAACGCGCTCGTTCGCGTACTGCAACGAGTATTCCAGCGTTCGCTCCAGCGCGCCGGCCATCTGCACGCTGCGCACTAGCGCACCCTCGGTTTCGAGGCGCGCGCACGCATGCTCCAGCGCCGCGCACGCAATCAGCGGCGCCGCATCGAACTCGAGCAGCGCGCGCGGCTCGCCCGCCAGATTCTTCTCTACGCCGCGCGCCACGCCGGCTGCCGAAACCAGCCCCACCATGCCCTTGCCCTCGAGTTCGCCCGCCACCACGGCATGCCCGCACAGATTGCCCCAGGGCACACGCTGCGCCGCGCCCGATACCGTCATTCCCGCAACGCTGTGCGCGAACCGGAGCCGGTCGCCGCTCCGAACCGGCGCAACGCTCAGCGCGCCTTGCGGCACCGCCAGCCCCGCTGCAGCAAGCAGCCGTGCGGCCAGCATGGTCTCCGCCAGCGGCAGCGGCGCCGCGTGATAGGCGCTGCGGCGCAGCGCCAGCATCGCATCCTCGAAATCCAGACCCGAGCCGCCCGCCTCTTCCGGCAGCGCGGCCCGATCCAGGCCCACCTCCTCCAGCGCCCGCCACAAGGCGGCCGGCCATTCTCCCGCTTCGGCGGATTCGCGCACCGGCTTCGGGCAATGCTCGTCGAAAATCCGGTCGACGGTTTTCAGCAGATCATCGCGTATGTCACTCATCGCAGCCCCAACCCGCGCGCAATCATGCCGCGCAGAATTTCGCGCGTGCCGCCGCGTATGGTGAACCCCGGCGCCCGCAGGATGGTCATCCCCAGCAGCTCCGGGTAGCTGGCGCCATCGCCCAGCGTCGGCTCGGTGGCGATCAGATGGCGAAAGGATTCTGGAATTTCGCGCTCGAATGCGGTGCCTATGTCTTTCACCAATGCCGCCTCGACGATCGGCTGCGCGCCGCGCTCGAGCATGCCGGCGACCGAGCTCGACATGCGCCGCAAGGTCGCCAGATGCGCGACAAAGCGGCCGATTTCGTTGGCCGCGCGCTCATCCGGATCCGATCCGATCGTGCGGATCGATTCGAGCAGCAATTGGTAGGTGCTGAGGAAGCGATCCGGACCCGAGCGCTCGAATGCCAGCTCACTCGTCACCAGCGTCCAGCCCGCGCCGACTTCGCCCAGGACCATGTCGTCGGCGACGAAATACTCGTCGAACACCACTTCGTTGAAATCGTGGCCGCCGTAGAGATTGTAGATCGGCCGCACGCTGACGCCAGGCCGCAAAAGATCGACAATGAACTGGGTCATGCCGGCGTGGCGGTTTTCCTCTTTCGGCGCGGTGCGGGCAAGCGCGATCAGGTAATTCGTCCGGTGGGCATTGCTGGTCCAGACTTTTGTGCCGCTGATGTTCCAGCCGCCTTCGACTCTTGCAGCGCGCGTGCGCACCGCGGCCAGGTCGGAGCCGGAGTCGGGCTCGCTCATGCCGATGCTGAAAAAACACTCCCCCGCTGCGATCTTAGGCAGGATGGTTCGCTTCGCTCGCTCGCTGCCGTAGCGCAGGATCTGTGGGCCGCTTTGCCGGTCGGCTATCCAATGCGCACCGACGGGCGCACCCCCGGCAAGCATTTCCTCGGTCACAACGTAACGCTCCAGATCCGAACGCTCGTGGCCGCCGTACTCTTTCGCCCAGCGCATACCGATATAGCCGCGCTCGCCGCATCTGCGGCTGAAGTCCGCATCGAAGGAAATCCAGGATTTGCGGCTGGGCGTGAACGCCCCCTTGGCCACCTCCGCCGCGATGAATGCGCGCACTTCGCCGCGCAGGGCCTCTGCCCTCGCCGGCATTCGAACCGGATCGAACCTGAATTCGTGCATTCCACCCCCCCTTAAAACGCTTGCGGCCCCCGGGTTAATCCCGGCGCCAAGCAGAACCGGGCGCTAGAAATGTATCCTAGACAACGCCGCCCAGTCAATGCGAGCCCCGTTCGAGTGATCAAAGGTTCGCTGACAGCATCGCCGCCTCGCCGACGATCGCGTTCGCGCCCAAGAGGCCGGCCGGTGCAAGGCCGGCAGTCCAAAGCGCCAGGATTCGGCGAGGTCAGCGGCCGATGTATTTCGGCTTGCGCTTCTCGAAGAACGCCACCACCGCCTCATGCTGATCATGGGTGTGTTGCACCTGCGCCTGCATGCCCGCAGCCATCTCAAGACTGGCCGAGAGCGACATCGCATAACCCTCGCGCATCAGCTTCTTGCACAGCCGCAGCGAATGCGGCGGATGCGCCGCGATGCGCCGCGCCATCGTCATCGACTCCGCCATCAGTTCTAGCTTCGGCACCACGTACGAAGCGAGGCCCCATTCCAGCGCCTGTTCGGCCTTGATGAAATCGCCGGTAAAGGTCATCTCGTAGGCGCGCGACAAGCCGACTACCCGGGGCAGGAACCAGGCTCCGCCGTCGCCGGAAACCAGACCCACGCGCAGGAAGCTTTCTGCGAATTCGGCATCGTCTGCGGCGAAGCGGATGTCGCACATCAGGCCTAGATCGCAACCGGCGCCCACGGCGTGGCCGTTAATAGCCGCAATGGTGGGCACCTCAATCTCGTACAAGGCCATCGGGATGCGTTGGATGCCGTGTTGATAGCCGCGGCGGATCTCCGCCGGACCATTGCCAAACAGGCCGACACGGTCGCGCATGTCCTTGACGTTTCCTCCGGAAGAAAACGATTTGCCGGCGCCGGTGATCACCACACAGCCGACGCTCATGTCGTTGTTGACGCGGTCGCAGGCTGCGGTGAGCGCCTCCACGATCGCGGGCGAGATGGCGTTGCGGGTCTTGGGCTCATTCAGCGTCAGGGTCACGACGCCGCCTTCCTGCGCGTAGATTACCGCTTGGCTGTCACTCATTTGTTTCTCCTGTTCGTGTTCAAGGCTTGCCTGCGTTTGGTCAGGACCGGGCGCATGCCCCTCATCGCGGGTTCGATATAGCGCTGCATCGTTTCGCGCATCAGGCGCACTATACGGGTTTCTTCGCGATCAAGATCATCGATCCAACCGGAGATCCCGATAACCAGAGGGCGGTCGCGGCGGTCCACGCCATCGGGCAAGGGCATACCGATCAGGCCCGCACCGGGAGTTACCAGACCGCGCGAGAAAGAGTAGCCGCGCTTTCGCGCCTGCGCGATTCCGGCGAGCGTCTTGCGCGGGTCGATGCGTTTCTGCCCCGCCCGCGCCTCGCTGTTAGTGAGGCGGACCAAGGCGCGCACGTCGTCCTCCGCGCTGCGTGTTAATAGGGCGAAACCAGTGGCCGACCAGACCAGCAGCCGGCGCGAGCCGATCGGCACATGCATGCGCATCTCGTTGGTCGCGTGCAGCACGCGGATGTATTGCGCATAGATTCCGTTGCGCGCCGCCAGGATCACGGTCTCGCCCGTCTCGCGGTTGAGTTCTTCCATCAGCCGAAATAGGCTGCCGTCGCGCACCGGTCCCTGTGCCAGCCACGAGCCGAGCAGCGCCACGCGCGGCGAAGGCAGGTAGGTGCGCGTCTTGGCATCGTAGTCCATGTAGCCCAGTTGTGTCAGACTCTTCAGCAGCACAGAAGTGGAGGATTGCGGATACCCCAGCCGCTCGGCGATATCACCGACGCGCGCGTCGCGCTGCACTTCGTCGAAAAATTCCAGGATTTGCAATACCCGGCCGGCGGATTTCACCACGGCATTGCTGCGGGGCGCGACATCGATGATGGTGCCCGCGACCGCATGGGGCGCGTGCGTCGATCTGCTGGCGGCGCGGGGACCAATTCGCATGACGCAATGGTAGCAGGATGCCGACGAAAACTCCCGGAAATAATCTTGCCATCACATATATGATGCCACCCATCGTATATATAAAATAGTTGCCCGTGCGCAAAGCAACGCGTATGCTTCTTTGGAACAACTTCAATCTCTACTCATATGACCAACGATTTTCAGCACGGCCCGCTGACCGGCATCCGTATTCTCGATCTCACCGGGGTCGTAATGGGGCCGTTCGCCACCCACATCCTGAGCCAGCTCGGCGCGGAGGTGATCAAGATCGA
>JBQMQE010000078.1:14305-18170 GCA_052172655.1 Burkholderiales bacterium | reverse complement strand
CTCCGCATAGTTTCGATGTCCGCATAGGGGTCGCGTCCTGTCCCCGGTAATTTTGGGTAACGGACGCTCGCCGGAATTTCAGTAGGCGGCGGGTGTCAGAGCGTGTTGTCGGGCCATGAGCGGCCGGTCGCGATCCTTCTCCCAACCTGCCGTTGGGCTTGTGCAGTCACCCAAAACCCGCCATTGAATCGAGGTCGCTCAGTTTCTTAAGTTGGAGGTCGGCAACGCAAGCGTTTGCGGCCACTGGCGCCGGGTGAAGGTACTTCGGCACCTGGCCGGTTGTCGCCCCTGATACCGAAGCTCTACTGAATTCCCGGCCAAGGTCAGTTTTTAGAAAGACGTGAACCGACGCTCTCAACCCAAATCGGAAGTAGCAGATTGGACAAGCGGTCGATCCGCAATATCTCGGCGTGGAATCACTGTCCAGTTGGGCATGGAATACGCACCGCAATATCACATTATGTGGTTTACCGAACAGATAAACGGCGTTAAAGAGGACATTTTGCAATCTCACAACGCTGCACATCCGGTCCCAATACATAGTATCCGCCAACGGCCTTCGCTGGCCACTCTAAGGACAACGAACATGAAAAGGTTCAACAATTTTTCCAGGTCCAAACCATTGGCTTGGTTGATGGCATCGCTATTGGCCCTACTTGTAGCCGGATGCGGCAGCAGTGGGGGTGATGCTGCTCCGGCGGCCACTCCAGCAACAGGTACGCTCGGTGTTTCTCTAACCGATGCGCCAGCCTGCGGCTTTGACGCGGTGAATGTGACTGTGGTCAAAGTGCGCGCGCACCAAAGCAGTTCGGCCGCGGACACCGACGCCGGCTGGGCCGATATTACGCTGAACCCTGCGCGGAAAATCAATTTGCTCGGCCTGACCAACGGCGTGCTCGACAACCTGGGCGAGACACCGCTGGCGGCGGGCCATTACACGCAGCTTCGCCTTGTGCTGGACCCGAACACCGCAGTGGGCTTGGCCAATTCGGTTGTCCCTACGGGCGGCGTCGAGACCGCGCTGGTTACCCCGAGCGCAGTTCAAAGCGGGATCAAGCTGATCAATCAGTTGGACGTGGCTTCCGGACAGCGTGTCGATCTGGTACTGGATTTCGATGCCTGCAAGTCCGTGGTGAAGCGCGGCAACGGAACCTATGCGTTGAAACCGGTGATCAAGGTCGTCCCATTCGTGCTGAACGGCATTGAGGGCTTTGTCGATACCGCATTGCTCAGCGGTCACATCATGGTTACGGCGCAGCAGAACGGTACGGTCATTCAAACCACCGTGCCGAACGCGAACGGCAAGTTTTTCCTCGCGCGCCTTGCGCCAGGCAATTATGATGTCGTTGCCCATGCGCACGAGCACACCACAGCAGTCGTCGCCGCAGTTCCCGTCGCGAGCACCACCAGCGTCGTGACCCTAGGCAGCAGCGCCACCCCGATTACGCTGCCGGTGTCGGCCACCCACGTAGTCAGTGGCACGGCAGGCTTGAATCTGGCGGATTCGACTACGGTCGTCTATGTGGCGGCGAAGCAAACCTTCGGCACCGCCCCGGTCGTGACCGTGATGTCGATGGCTGCCGATGAGCTTGCGTCAGGCGCCTATACGCTGACCTTGCCCGTTGGCCCGCCTAGCTTCAGCCAATACGCCGCAGGCTGGGCGCCGAGTGCGTTGGTTGCGCAAAATGATATGGCGGGCGTATACACGATTGAAGCGTCCGCGACCGGGTACCAAACCCAGTCGGCCGTCAAGGACCTGTCCGCAGCGGATGTAAGCCAGGTCTTTAGCCCGCTCGGTCTCTCGCCGTCAAGTCTTGGTGCGGCCGGACATTTCGCGATTCTGACAAAGGCGGGAATCACGGACGTTCCTACCTCTGTTATCACTGGAAACATTGGAACCAGCCCAATTAGTGGAGCGGCAATTGGCGTGACCTGCGCAGAAGTTGCAGGGACAATATACTCAGCCGATGCGGCGGGTCCTTCATGCAAGCTGACCGACGCGACTTTACTGACTACGGCTGTAGCCAATATGGAAACCGCCTACACCGATGCCGCCGGACGGCCAGCGGGCGTGGGTGCTAAGCTGAATGTCGGAGCCGGGACTGTCGCCGATCAAACCCTGGTCCCTGGCATTTACACTTGGGGTTCCAATGTGACCATCACTACGGATCTCGCCCTCAATGGCGGTGCGAATGACGTCTGGATTTTCCAGATAACGGGAACGCTCGACATGAGCTCCAATATGAGGGTTATCCTCAGCGGCGGCGCCCTAGCCAAGAACGTCATCTGGCAGGTTGCCGATGTTGTGACCCTCGGAACGGGCTCGCACTTTGAGGGCATTGTATTGGCGCAAAAGAACATTGCGATGCGGACCGGGGCGTCGATAAACGGCAGACTGTTGGCACAGACTGCGGTCGCCCTTCAGTCGAATACGGTTACACAGCCCATCCCGTAAGACTTGGGGCGTCAATACAAAGGTCGGCAGCGCCATTGCTGCCGGCTTTTTTCTTGATAAATCCTGCCTCCAGCCCCTGGTCATGCTAATTGCCGGAGGCTGTTGCTTTGTCGGACAAGGTGGTAAGCGCATTCGCTCCACAGGTGTCCGCTTTCTGGCATTGGCCTCAATTTCCGCTAATGTTAGGGTTGTAGGACGCCTGCCCTGACGCGGAGGTGGCGCTGCACAGTGGGAAGGTGAGTTCGCATTTTGGAAAAACTGCCGCTGGCGGAAATTTCAGCAGAACCGGCCATGAGCGCGAGTTGAGGCCGTGCCAGAAAGCGGCCACTTGTGAAGCAGATGCCTTGGCGCTTGGCCTTTTGCGTGGTGCTGCTCCTGATGCGTTCCGCAATGCGAGTTATTGCGTCAGCGCGGGCGGAACTTGCCGCGGCGACCTAACATCCGAGGAAACCGACTAACCGCGGCATAACAAACAGCAGAGGTGGCCAAGAACCGGGACTCGCAGCGTCGCGGGCGGCGGGGTTACTATGGGGCCGAAGAATCTGCGGGTACAAGCTGAATTATGACCAATCGCTCAATCGCCTTCTTTGAAAGTCAGTTTTGCACCCAGGCGCAGCAGCAAAATTACGCGCTAAATCCGTTTGAAATAATGGCCCTGCCTCACCTGTCCGGCCGTGTACTCGACCTCGGTTGCGGGCTGGGCAATCTGTCGGTGGAGGCCGCGCGCCACGGCTGTGTGGTCCATGCGCTGGATGCAGCGCCCGCAGGGGTAGAAGACCTGCGTCGCCGGGCTCAGTCGCTAGCCCTGCCAATAACGGCAGAGCTTGCCGACCTCGCGCAGTACCGCATCAAGGAGACCTACGACTGTATCGTTTCCATCGGGTTGCTGATGTTCTTTCCTCCCCATTTGGCGAAGGAACGATTGGGCGAAATCAGGACTGCGGTAACGCCCGGTGGAATTGCAGTAATAAACACGCTCATCGAAGGAACAACCTACCTCGATATGTTTGAGCCAAACCACTATTACCTGTTTCGTGAGCCTGAACTTGAACAGTATTTCAAGGACTGGGAAATCGTCGAGTCAAAGATTGACTCGTTTCCGGCGCCCGGTGCGACTGTGAAGCGCTTTGCCACCGTAATCGCAAGGCGCTCCGGAACTTGCACCACCTAGCTGCTTCCTCGTTGAACGTCAGCTTTGCCAACTCTTCAACTTCCGCTCAGGGTCGAAACTGACGGCTCGCATTTTTGGAGAGCTGACGCTGGCGGGAATTTCCGCTGGCCGCGGGCGTCAGAGCGAATAACAGGCCAAGTGCGGACATTGACGACCCGTGGATGGGCGATGCGACTTCAACGCATTCCCCGCTCTTACACCTTTTCGAACGAAGAGGATTGGTAGGAAATATTCCAGCG
>JBQMQE010000078.1:0-14295 GCA_052172655.1 Burkholderiales bacterium | reverse complement strand
GCCTACGGCAAGAGTGAGCTGGAAGCGCTCGGGCGCTTCCGAACGACGCTTCGCCAACGGGACTTCCGTGATGGTAATCGGCGCCGCCATCTTTTGCTGTATGCAATGTGCAGTTACGTTCTCAACAAAACAACACACGCGGTCAAGCATCGCTTGCACAAATTCCGTGACTGGCTGGCCGGCGACGAAGGGCTCGACTGCGACGATGTTCGCGCCCGAGGTATCGTACGTGACGCGTGGCAAGGACCAGTTGTTGTGCTCCAGGTCGATGCGACTCTTGATAAGCCGCTCTGACCACGTCTGCCGACTCTTCTCTAGATAATCTGCCAGCAGCGGATCGGTTGCCTTCAGTTCAGCAATACCGCGTTCAAAGGCCGGTTGCTGCTTGAACATGAAGCCGATACGGGAAGCCTGGAACAGATACGCGCTTCGCTTTTCGGCGGGTAGCGTTTCGCGCGCCTGCCAGCGGCGTTCGAGGATACTCCTCGCAAACGGCGCCAGCGGGATCAGGTGGCGTCGCTTGCTTTTTGTCTTTTCCGCTTCAAAAGCAACGCTGCCAGCATTGAAATCCACCGACGCCCACTCCAACGTCAGCATTTCGGTTTTTCGCCCGCCCCAGAGCAGGGACAGTATCAGGTAGTCGGCCAGAGTGGGAGCATCTGCGGCTCGTGGGTCCGTTTTCTGTCGAAGGGATTCGACCGACGCCCACCAGCGCGCCAGATCGCCCTCAGCGTCAATGACCGTTCCGCTCTTGGGTTCCGGCTGTTTCCATCTATCGTCGTCGTCGATCGACTCGAAGGGATCGGGGTATTTGCCACCCAATTTTTTCTCGAGACCAAAGCGCAATACGGCCCGGGCGTATCGCATGACCTGCGCGGCCGTCGTCTTGCCCCCGTTGTTTGATCGTTTGCTGTTCGTTGTCTTCAGAAGATGGTCGTACCCTGCGCGAACGTGATCGGCGGTCATGGTAGCTATGGGGACTTTCCAGAATGACGAACCTTTCAGCCGCTTCTCGCCGTTCACGTAACTTTTCTTGGTGTTCTCGCTATGGGGATTTTCACGCGACTTTGCGAGATAGAGCGGCCAAAGGGTTTCCAGCGTCCAGCTATGAAATGTTTTCTTGGCGGCGTATTCCCGCTTTCGCTTCTCTATTTCCTCCTTGGGATCGACGGCGTTTTCCATCATCCCCAAGAACTGCTTTGCTTTCTTTCGCGCTTCGTCGGGCATCAATACCGGATAGGATCCGATCGTCAGCCGGCGGGTCATCCCCATAAACTTGCGGCGGACCATCCATGACTTGGTGCGCGCGCCGACGCGAAGGCCGAAGCCTGGCGTCGTTTCTTCGAGAATGAAGTATGGTGTACCATTATCGGATGCGGGTAACGCCTTATCTGCATCGGACTTGGTGATCAGCTTGCGTTTGTCGTCTGGCGTACGGATTTTCTTTTTTTGCGCGCTGGCGATTTTTTCTGGCATGGCCACCCTCCTATGCGAAGGCGACCATTGTATTGCTTTTACGCCTTTTTGACTCCCCCATTGCAACCCATTTTGGTGTTTCTTGGACTAATTTGGCAGAGGGAGAAAATAATTAGTTCATATTTTCAGTATATTTGGCGCAGACTTAGAAGAAATTAGCAGTAGAAAAACTTTAAACCAAACAACTCATAATCCTTTGGTCCCTGGTTCGAGTCCAGGTGGGCCCACCAATTAAACAAGTTGGTTGATAGCAACCACTTAACAGTGCAGAGTAGATCGTGCCAGGAAGTGTCTCGACTTAAAAGCGCCTTGCGAGATCTTTATGAAGCGGCTGCACTCCCGTCAATACACCGCTGCGCTTCAAGCTTGAATCCGCCGCTCAATTCCGTATACCAGATCGGTCTATAACTCGAACCGCGCAGACCATGGACATAAGCAAGAAGTCCCGCTCCGATCTCAAGGGCCAGCAAGCCCGGATTCTGTGGTTTACCGGCTTGTCTGCGTCAGGAAAGTCGACCATCGCCAATCTCGTCGACGTCCGGCTGCACGCCCTCGGCAAACACACGTACCTGCTCGATGGAGACAACGTTCGGCTCGGCCTGAGCAGGGACCTCGGCTTCACCAACGCCGACCGCGTGGAGAACATCCGCCGGGTGGCCGAAGTCGCGGGATTGATGGTCGACGCGGGACTGATCGCTCTTGTGGCGTTCATCTCGCCTTTCCGCCGTGAACGCGCCATGGCGCGTAATCTCGTGGGTGCAGGCGAGTTCATCGAAATATTCGTCGACACGCCTATCTCGGTAGCTGAAGCCCGTGATCCTAAAGGGCTGTACAAGAAGGCTCGGCGGGGCGAACTCAAGGATTTCACCGGAATCGACTCCCCCTATGAACCGCCGGAAAATCCGGAAATCCGCGTCGACACTACGGTGCTGTCGGCAGAAGAGGCGGCCGAACAGATCATCGGATTCCAGAGCGCTCGAAGCTGAGGCCTTAGCCTCACTCCGCCTAGCGTCGAACCCTGTATCCTTGCATATTCGAACGCAATCTCACACTCGAACGGACCCCCCCATGAATGGCGCAGAAAGCCTAGTTCGCACGCTGCTCGCCAGCGGCGTGGATACCTGTATTGCCAACCCCGGCACGTCGGAGATGCATTTCGTCGCCGCCCTCGACAAGGTCGAGGGCATGCGCTGCATTCTCGGCATGGCCGAAACCGTGGTGAGCGGCGCAGCAGACGGCTATGCGCGCATGGCGGGCAAACCCGCCGCGACGCTGTTCCACTGCGGGCCGGGCTACGCCAACAGCATCGCCAACGTGCACAACGCGCGCCGCGCGCATACACCCATGGTCAATATCGTCGGCGACCAGGCGACCTACCACCGGCCGTTCGACGCGCCGCTCACCGCCGACACCGAGGGCCTGGCACGCGCGTCATCGCATTGGGTGCGCAGCAGCGGCTCGTCCGCGACCGTGGGCGCGGACGCCGCCGCCGCGGTGCAGGCGGCGAACACCGCGCCCGGGCAGATCGCCACCCTGATCCTGCCGGCGGACACGGCCTGGAACGAAGGCGGCGTGGTCGCCGCGCCGCTGCCGGCGCCTGCGCGCGCCAGCGTTGCGCCGGACACCCTGCGCACCATCGCGCAGGTGCTGCGCACCAAGGAGCCGGCGACGCTGGTTCTGTATGGACAGGCTTTGTCCGAGGCCGGCTTGGTCGCGGCCAACCGCGTCGCCCACGTTAGCGGCGCCAAGCTGCGCACGCCCACGCAGGTGTCGCGCATGGCACGCGGGCGCGGGCGCGTGCCGGTGGACCGCATTCCCTACGCGATCGAGGGCGCGCTCAAGATGCTCACGGGAACCAGACACGTGATCCTCGTCGGCGCCAAGCCGCCCACGGCATTCTTCGGCTATCCGGGCAAGCCCAGCCTGATGGCGCCGCCGGATGCGGATACCTACGTGCTTGCGCGGCCGGAGCAGGACGCGATCGCGGCGCTGAATGCGCTGGCCGACGAATTGGGCGCTCCCCGTACCGTGCCCATCCCGGAGGGCGAGACCAAGCCGCAACTCGTGCGCGGCAAGTTCGAACCCGTCGCTTTTGCCACCACGCTCGCCGCGCTGCTTCCCGAAAACTGCATCGTCGCCGAGGACGCAGTGACCTCCGGCCGCGCGCTGTTCGCGCCGACTTTCAACGCCGCGCCCATGGACTGGCTGCAAAATACCGGCGGCGCCATCGGCCATGCGTTTCCCTGCGCCACCGGAGCCGCGCTGGCTTGCCCCGAGCGCAAGGTGGTGTGCCTGCAAGCAGACGGCGCGGGCATGTACTCGCTGCAATCACTGTGGACGCAGGCGCGCGAAAAGCTCGATATAGTCAACGTGGTGTTCGCCAACCGGATCTACAAAATACTCTATGGCGAACTGGTCTCGGTAGGCGCAAAGCCGGGCCGCGCCTCGAACGAGTTGTTCGATCTGGCGCGCCCCGAACTCGATTGGGTGAAGCTCGCCGGGGGCATGGGCATGGAGGCGGCGCGCGTGGACGCGCTCGAGTCTTTTGCCGACGTGTTCAAGTCGGCCTGCGCCCGGCGCGGGCCGTTCCTGATCGAGTTTCGAATCTAGAAACTCGGAAATAACTCAACGCTTCCCGAACAGCGCGCGCTCCAGTTTCGGGTGCGCGGCGTAGCGCGCGAGGAACTCGGCCTCGTCGCGGCCGCCCTTGGCGCGGATCACGCGCGCTAGGGCGCGCCTTTCGGCCAGGCTCCAGCTCGACACGCCCGGTAGCGCAAAAACGGCGACCGGACTCCAGCGCTGCCAGGCGAGGCGCTCGCCTGCACTGAAGCCGCGCAAAGAGCGCAGGCCGGTGAGCTTCATCGCGTCCCGGCTGCATTGCGCTAGCGCGCGCTCGCGCTCGCCCGGCGCCAGTCTTGCGAGGGCGGCGCCGATGCGCAAACCCGGCTCTGCCAGAGGCGGCAGGCTGGGGGTGCGCGTACGGTCATAATCGAATAGCAGGTGCGACTCGGCCAGCGCGCGCAGGGTGGCCGCGCTCGAACGGTGGGCCGGATCCGTGCGCATGCGCGCCAGCTCCGCGCGCAGCAAGCGGCGCGCATCCGCGGTGAGCGGCCGGAATCCCAGTTTGTAATAGAACCACCAGGCGCCCGAGGCGATTGCCTCGTCATTGCCTTGGCCGAGCTGATACTGGTCGAGGCTGAACGACTCGGCGCCGAACACCTGCCGCACCGTCGCCAGGGTTCGGGCAAAGGTATAGGCCGCCTCGCCGCCGCGAAAGCTCTCGAAAATGTTGAACGTCATCGTCGCCGAGCGTCCGATCACAAACGCCTCGCCGTAGCCGATCGGCACGCCGTTGTGCAGGATCAGGTAACCGCAGGTCGCGGGAATCAGTTGCCGGCGCTCGGGGATGGCGCCGATCAACACGAAGGCCAGCCCGCCGCCATCGTCGACCAGGCGCACGTCGCGCGCGTTGCCGTAGGCGAAGGCGTCGAGATCGCGCGAGCGCGTCAGCATGGCGCTGCGCGCAAGCTCGATCAACTGTTCGCCTTCGCGCGCCGACGCAAGGCGCACGCCGCGATACAGGCGTCCGAGTTCCTCGCGCAGCGCAGGACGGGTTCGGCGCAGCGGCCCATCTTGATAGACCAGCGGCGCCGCTGCATGTTTGGCGCTTGTGCGCGCGGGTGTGTCCGGCCCGGGCTTGAGTTCGTAAGTCGGCTCGAGCGCGTCGTGGAAAGCTTCGCGCGTGAACCCGTCGCCCGGCAGGGCGGCAATGCGGCGCGCGAGAAACGCGGCATCGCCCTCCCCGCGCGCGCGCAGCCGGTCTATCGCCGCAAACGCCGGCGGATCGAGTTGTCTTAGCGTCGCGGCTTCGGCCCAGGTGAGCAGCAACGGCAGCGCGCGCGCGACCTTATCCTCGACCCCGGTTTCGCTGCGCTCGATGGCTAGGTGCTGCGGCCAGCGCCGCGCGAGCCAGCGCAGGGTGGACCAGAAAAATGGGTAGCGGATGACCGTCCCCGCGATCCCCGTGTCGGCGAGCGCCTCGCGCGCGCGCTTGAGATCGGGCCGCCCGGCGAAACGCGCGAGCATGCGCTCGACCTGCGCCAGCAGCCGCGCATCGTCCGGGTAGGCGCGCAGGAAACACAGCAGCTCATGCAGGCGCCAGACCGCTCGCGCCGAGTGCAGATCGGCGCGCGCAAGGGGGCCGAGCAGCGCCAGTTTTGCTTCGACGCTGCCGCTGCCATAGTGGTCTTTCGAGCGTTCGAGGGCGCGCAGCGTCCCGGTCATCATGGATTCGTCCAGTCAGAGCTAGCGCCGGCCGCGATCGAGCCGGCAACGGCGGGCCGTTCTATCGTCCCTTGAGTATGGCTTCGATGGTTTCCTGAACCGCCAGCGCCTCGGCGAAGCTGGGCAGCGTATGCGAGCGCCCCTCGATCATTTCCATCACCTGATCAAGTTGCGCGGCCTGGCCGATCTGCCGGTTGCTCTGGGGCGTGCCTACTGCAATCCAGTCGCCGTCCTTGCGGCGGCGGCGCAGGCCGAACCAATCGTGTATCTCGATCGCGCCCGCGCTTCCCACCAGGGTCATGCGATTGAAATCGGGAAGGCTGCCGCCGACCCGCGCATCTACTGTCACCGGCACGCCGCCTGCCTTGAGCCGCGCCTGCAGCGCGCGCTCCGAGGCGACGCCATCGGCGGGATAATCCGGCTTGGCCTGCTCCACCGTCGCCTGACCCAGCGCACGCTGCAGCACGAACACGAAATGCGACAGCACCTCGCGCGAAAAACCGCCTTCGGCGCGCTCGGCAAGCCAGCGGCCGGCGGCCGCTTGCCAGGTGCGCGGCCATTGGTCGAAGGCAAGCTCGATATCCACCCGCTCGGGCTCGCCAATGGAGCCGTCGCTGATCGCCGCAGTCATCGCCGCAAGTCCGGGAGAGGACGCGAGCGAGAAATTAACGCCGGACCGCAGCCGCCCGGCTTCGATCCGGGCAATCGCCCTGCGTCCTTCCGCGAAATCGACGGTGAGCGGCTTTTCGCAGAACACCGCAAGTCCGGCATCGAAGCCCTGATGGGCGTAGGCGAGATGGCTGGCCGGCGGCGAGGCGATGTAGAGGCCGTCGAGCGCCGGCGCGCCGATTACCTCCGCCGGTGTTGCAGCGATGCTAAGGTCGGGATGGCGCTTCTTCGCCTCGGCCACGGTCGCCGGATTCGGATCCCAGGCCAGCAGCGCGCGCGCGCGCGGATGCTCGGCCAGGCGCGCCAGCATGCGCTGTCCCATCACACCCAGGCTGATGATGCCGATTTGCTTGCGCCCGCCCATGCCGCGAAGCTTAGCAGATTGACGCCCTCGGTCAAGAAAACGAAGTTTCAGTGGAGGCTAATGCGCGAAGCGCGTTATGCTGGAACCAAGACCGGCGTGCGCATGCCGCGCAGCGCGGACAGCCGGCGCAAAATATGTCACATTGTCAAAAATTCGCTGGAACGCAGCACATGTCACACGAAACTATCGACCGTTCACATCAGCATCAGGGGCACGACCGCGCGTTTGCCCTAGGCATCGCGCTGAATCTCGGCTTTGTCGCGATCGAGTCCGTGTATGGGGTGCTTTCGCATTCCATGGCATTGCTGGCCGACGCCGGCCACAACCTGAGCGATGTGCTGGCGCTGGCACTCGCCTGGGGAGCGAGTGTTCTAGGGCGACGCGGGCCGTCTCATCGTTTTACTTACGGCCTGGGGAGTTCTTCCATCCTCGCCGCCCTGGTCAACGCCATGCTGCTGATGCTGGTGGTCGGCGGCATTGCGGTCGAGGCGGTTCAGCGTCTGGCCAACCCGGTTCCGGTCGCCACCATGACGGTCATCTGGGTGGCGCTGTGCGGGATCGTGGTCAACACGGTCACGGCGCTGCTGTTCCTGCGCGGCCGCGAGCATGACTTGAACGTGAAAGGCGCATTCCTGCACATGGCGGCGGATGCAGCCGTCTCTCTGGGTGTGGTGCTCGCCGGCGTCGGGATGCTCTATACCGGATGGACCTGGCTCGATCCGGTGATGAGCCTGATCATTGCAGCGGTCATCGTCGGCAGCACCTGGGGGCTGCTGCGCGATTCGGTGAATCTTTCGCTGCATGCCGTGCCGCCACGCATCGACACCGGACTGATCCGGGGATATTTTTCCGGATTGGCTGGCGTCGCCGAATTCCACGACTTGCACATCTGGGGCATGAGCACGACCGAAACCGCACTGACGGTGCACCTGGTCATGCCTGAGGGACATCCCAGCGACCGCTTCATCGCGCAGCTCGCGAACGAGTTGCGCGAGCGCTTCGGCATCGGGCACGCGACGATACAGGTCGAAACCGGCGACGAACGCCACCCCTGCGCGCTCGCGCCGGACCATGTGGTGTAAGCCGGGGACCGTCCCACTCTACGCCAGTTCGCTCTCCAGGCTGAAACCCGCGGCGGCATCCTGCGCCAGAACTTTGGCGAGATAAGGCATGGCGAGCTCGAGGGCCTTGGGCAGCAACCAGGGCGGATTCAGAATGAACATGCCGCATCCGTGCAGGCCGTAGCCTCCGGCCACCGGTTTCTTCACGGTGAGGGTAACGTGCAGCCAGTCCTTTTCCTGCAACTGCTGCAGTTGCCCGGGAAACTGGCGCGACTCGCGGCGTTGCACCTGCGGATACCAGACCGCATAGACTCCAGCCGCGAAGCGCTTGCGCGCATCGCGCAAGGCCGCCAGCACGCGCCTGTAGTCGGACTTGTCTTCGTAAGACGGATCGATCAGCACCAGCGCGCGGCGCGACGGCGGCGGCAACTGGGCCTGCAGGCCGGCAAAACCGTCGCCGGCCTGCACCATCGCGCGCGGGCCATCGTCGCGAAAGTATTGCTGCAGCAGCAGGCTCTCGCTGCTGTGCAGCTCGAACATCCGCAGCCGGTCCTGCTTGCGTAACAACTGCATGGCGAGTTGCGGCGAACCCGGATAGCGGCGCAATACGCCGTCCGGATTGAGCGCACGCACCTGGTCGACGTAATCCGCCAGCGGCTGCGGCAGATCCTCGCGCGCCCACAGGCGGGCGATGCCGCTCTCGAATTCCGCATTCTTCGTGGCATAGCCCTCGTCCAGGGCATAGACCGCCGCACCTGCGTGGGTGTCGATGAACCAGAGCGGCTTGTCCTTCTGTGTGAGGTAGCGCAACAGATGCACGAGGACGACGTGTTTCAGTACGTCGGCGTGATTGCCTGCGTGAAAACCATGGCGGTAGCTCAGCATCTAATGTGCGTCAACGCGATCCCCATTTCGAAACATCAATACTTGTCGTATTTCGTCGCCTTGCCGCGCACGGTGTCGGCGGGATATTTCCCGGCGTTGATCGCAATCTTTTCTGCGGCCGCTGCCATGAGGTCGACGCCGAGCTTGTCGGCGAGCAGAATCAGGTAAACGAACACGTCGGCCATCTCATGGCGCACCGCCTGCAGCGTTTGCGGCGGGAGCTGGCCTGACTGCTCCGGCGTGAGCCAATGAAATTCTTCCATCAGCTCGGCGGCCTCGATCGCCACGCCCATGGCGAGATTCTTCGGGGTGTGGAACTGATCCCAGTCGCGCTCCGCCGCAAAAGCGCGGATCAGGGCCGCGAGTTCGTCCAGGTCGCCCGGCGGCGGACTGCCCATCATTGCCCCGTCGCGCCGGCCGCGCGCGCGCGCAACACCGGGGCCAAGGTCGCGGCGGATTCGCGTATCAGCTTCGCCGTGGTGTCCCAGCCGATACAGGGATCGGTCACCGAGCAGCCGTAGATCAGCCTGGATTTGTCCTCCGGAATCGGCTGGTTGCCCGCGACGAGATTGCTCTCCAGCATCAGGCCGACGATCGAGCTGTTGCCCTCGATGATCTGGTGCACGCAATCCCTGAAAACCAGGGGCTGCAGCTCCGGCTTCTTCAGCGAATTCGCGTGCGCGCAGTCGATGATCAGATTGGGATGGAGCCCCGCCTGCAGCAGTTCCTGCTCGGTCAGCGACACCTGCGCCGTGTCGTAGTTCGGGCTCTGGCCGCCGCGCAGCACGATGTGCCCGTAACGGTTGCCGCGGGTGCGCACGATGGCCTGGGTTCCATCCGCAGTGATGCCGAGAAAAGTGTGGGGCCCGCGCGCCGAGCGTATGGCATTGATGGCGACGGCGATGTTGCCGTCGGTTGCGTTCTTGAACCCCACCGGCGCGGAAAGGCCGCTCGCCATTTCACGATGCGTCTGCGATTCACTGGTGCGCGCGCCGATCGCATACCAGGCGATCAGGTCGCCCAGATACTGCGGCGAGGCCGGATCCAGCGCCTCGGTGGCTGCGGGCACACCCAACTGCGCCAGCTCGACCAGGAACCGGCGCGCGCGCTCCATGCCTTCTTCGATATGGAACGAGTCGTCCATTTGCGGATCATTGATGAAACCCTTCCAGCCGGTGACGGTCCTGGGTTTCTCGAAATAGACGCGCATCACCAGATAGAAGCTGTCCTGCACCTGCGCGGCGAGCTCGCGCAGGCGAAGCGCGTAGTCCAGCCCCGCTGCCGGATCGTGAATCGAGCACGGACCGACGATCACCAGCAGGCGCGGATCGGCCCGGTCGAGCACGCGGCACAGGGTCGCGCGAGCCGCCGCGACGAATTGCGCGCCTTCATCGGCAAGAGGAATGCGTTCGTGCAGTTCCCGCGGGGAGGGCATCGCCTCGAATGCGGCGACGTTGAGGTTTTCGGTCGAGGGGAAAGTCATTTCGCTGCTGCCCGGATGAAAAGAGTGCTTGCTGCTTGATTGATGCCGGATGGCGATACTACGGACTGGACGAGGGGCAGGCCGGCGACGGGGGCGTTCATTTGACGCCCTCGATGACGACCACGCCGACCGAATCATGCTCGCTCCTCGTCTGCCCGCAAGTGATTGCGGAAGTGGAGATTCTACCAGCTCTGCCAGGGGCGCTAGCGCATCGACGTGGCGAAAGGTGCCGAGCGCCGCGCAATCGCAGCGCCGAATCGAGCCGAATCTTGTTCGTATCGATCACCCTGCCGTGGACGGTCGATCCAGACCTCATGCTTCAGACGCAAACCGCGTTGGAAATACGAACCCGCGCCGAGGCTCATACCACATAGGAATCGACTCGTACGTGCCGGATCCCGCAAAAGCAGATACCATCAGAGCACAACTCTGACCGAGTCCGGCGCTGCCGCACGCGACGCGGAACAAGGCAACCACAGGAGTAAATTCGCATGTCCAAATTGTTTTTTCTGCCGAACTGGCCGGTCCAGGCCGATCAGGTCCCGTGGTACGCGGTGCTGCTGCTCGCGGCGCTGCTCGCCGGCGAGGCCGCCTGGCGCGTGCGCCTGCCGCGCGTTCTGGGCTGGGTCCTCGCCGGCATCGCGCTCGGGCCGAGCGGGTTCGGCATCCTCGACCGCGCCGCCCTCGGCGGCCTGCGCGGACTGCTCGAAATCGCGGTGGGGCTGATCCTGTTCGAACTCGGGCAACGCGTCGACATGCGCTGGCTGCGGCGCAATCCCTGGCTGCTCGCCACCAGCGTGCTGGAGAGCGGCCTCGCGTTCGCGGCGATATTCACCGTGCTGCTTCTGGTGGGAGCGAAGCCCCTGCTCGCCGCGACGGCGGCAGCGATCGGGATTGCAACCGGTCCGGCGGTGGTCCTCACGCTGGTCAAGCAACTGCGCTCGCAGGGACAGGTGAGCGAGCGCATGCTCGCGCTCACCTCGCTCAATAACGCCTACGCGTTCGTGCTGTGGAGCGTGCTGTTAGCCTGGCTGCATGCCGAATACCGCGGCGGCTGGATCGAGGTCGCGGCGCATCCGCTGTACCTCATTTTCGGTTCGCTCGCGCTCGCCGCGCTGCTTGCGGCGGTGACGCTCGCGCTGCTCACCGCCCTCGGGCGGCGCACCGACGCCCAGTTCGTGTGCCTGATCGCGCTGGTCGTGCTTGCGGTCTCGGCGGCGTCGCTGCTCAAGCTCTCGCTGGTGCTGAGCCTGCTCGCCTACGGCACGCTGGCGCGCGCCTTCGACCGCGACCGGCGCTTCGTGTCGCTCGACTTCGGCCGCACCGGCCAGATCCTGGTGATGCTGCTGTTCGGCATCACCGCGGCAGGCCTCGACCTCGGCCTGCTGCCCGCAGGGGCCGCGGCGGCCGGCGCGCTGATCGCGGCGCGCTACGCGGGCAAGACGCTCGGCATTTTCGCGCTCGCGCGCCCCTCGGGGCTGAGCTTGCGCAAGGCGTCGCTGCTCAGCCTCGGACTGATGCCGATGTCCGGGGTCGCGCTGATAATGGCGCGGGAGACTTCCGCCAGCTACCCCGAGCTCGGCCCGGCACTCGTGAGCGTGATGCTGTCGGCGATCGTGATGCTCGAACTGCTCGGCCCGCTGCTCGCGCATTTCGCGATCGTGCGCGCGGGCGAAGCCGCGGAGGAGATCTGAGATGGACGACCTCGCGTTCAAGCAATCCGCCCCGCTCACCTTCGGCGTGGAGCTGGAGCTGCAACTGGTCAACACGCGCGACTGCGACCTGACGCGCGGCGCGTCGGATCTGCTGGCGGTGGTGGAACGCAGGCCGCATCCGGGCGAAATCAAGCCCGAGATCACCGAGAGCATGATCGAGATGAGCACCTCGGTCCACACGCGCCACCGCGAACTGCTGGCCGAGCTGCGGGAAATCCGCGACGCGGTGCTCGCCGCAGCCGACCGGCTCAACATCGGCGTCGCGGGGGGCGGCGCGCACCCGTTCCAGCACTGGAGCGAGCGCAAGATTTTCGAGACCCCGCGCTTCAAGCACATTTCGGAACTCTACGGCTATCTCGCCAAGCAGTTCACCGTCTTCGGCCAGCATGTGCACATCGGCTGCCCGAGCGGGGACGAGGCGCTCTACCTGCTGCACTCGATGTCGCGCTATGTGCCGCACTTCATCGCGCTGTCGGCCGCGTCGCCCTACTACCAGGGCGTGGACACGGCATTCGATTCGTCACGCCTGAACTCGGTATTCGCTTTCCCCTTGAGCGGACGCGCGCCGTTCGTGCGCCGCTGGGAGGAGTTCCAGGCCTACTTCGCGCGCATGTGCGGTTTCGGCATCGTCGAAAACATCAAGGATTTCTACTGGGACATCCGGCCCAAGCCCGAATACGGCACGATCGAGATCCGGGTGTGCGACACGCCCGTCACCGTGGAGCGGGCGGCGGCGCTGGCGGCCTACGCGCAGTCGCTCGCGCGCTACCTTCTGGTCGAGCGGCCGTACCCGCTCAGCGAGGACGTCTATCACGTCTACACCTACAATCGCTTCCAGGCCTGCCGCTTCGGCCTGGAAGGTGAGTTCGTGGATCCACACACGCAGCAAAAGCGCAGCCTGCGCGAGGATATTGTCGCGACCCTGGACGCGCTCGCCGTGCACGCACGCGAGCTCGATGCCGAGGAAGGACTGGCCGACATTTCCCACTGCGCCAGGACTTCCGGCAACGACGCGCGCTGGATGCGCGAAGTTTATGCGAAAAGCCACTCCCTGCCCGACCTGGTGTGGCGGCAAGCCGAGCGCTGGAGGGGCGAGCGGAAGTGAACCGCGCTGCGCCACCCGGCACGCCGGCGCCGCCGCGGCGCGACTCGCCGCTCAAAATCGGGCTTTCGGCCCGCATCATGCACGCGCCACCGCTGGAGCTGGGCTTCCGCAACAAGGTGCTTCAATATCTCGAGCAGTCGATCGCGCACTGGATCATGGGGCAGGGAGCGTTGGTGTTCATGGTGCCGACAATCGAGGCCGGCAGCGGCCTTCAGCGCTCGCGCGTCACCATGCGCGACTACGTGCACGAACTCGACGGCCTGGTGTTGCAGGGCGGCGCGGACGTGAGCCCGAAGAGCTACGGCGAAGAGCCTCTCAGGCCAGAGTGGAGCGGCGACCGCGTGCGCGACCTGTACGAGATCGACCTGCTGTGGGAGTTCGTGATCCAGCAAAAGCCGGTGCTCGGCATCTGCCGCGGCGCCCAGCTTATCAACGTCGCGTTCGGCGGTACGCTGGTGCAGGACATACCGACCCTGGCGGGCGGCGCGATCCGCCACTACGACCGCGATGTCTACGACGAGCTGTCGCACGAGATATCGATCGAGCCGGGCTCGAAGCTCGCGCGGCTGTTCCCGGGCGTAGCGCGCGCCAATGTGACCTCGATCCATCACCAGGCGGTGAAGTCTCCCGGCAACGGCCTGGTGGTCGAAGCACAAGCCGCCGACGGCATCATCGAGGCGATCCGCTGGACCGGCTCAAGCCATGTCGTCGGTCTGCAATGGCATCCGGAATTCCAGCAGGGCGAACAAGCGCATTTCCTCGACGGCGCGCCCGTCCTGCTCGAATTCCTCGAGAAGGCGCGCGAGCGCCGGAGCGCCGAGCCCGCGCCGGAGGCCAAGTTTGCGGGCCGGCGACCGGCGTGAACCCCGCGGGGCTCCCGCCGGACGAGCGTAAGCGCGGGGCCTGTTTGGAAGTGCGGGGTGCCTACGCTCAGCTTGCTTCGTCCTGTGGCGCACCCAGGTCCGCCGCGATCGAGCGAAACTGCTCCAGCGCCGCCTCCAGGTCGTCGACTATCTCCTGCGCAATCACTTCGGGCGGCGGCAGGTTGTCGGAGTCGGCGAGCGCATCGTCCCTGAGCCAGAAGATGTCGAGGCTGGCTTTGTCGCGGGCGACGAGTTCGTCATAGGCGTACGCGCGCCAGCGGCCTTCCGCCCCGATACCGGATTTCGAGTCCGGTGTCTCAGCCCACGTCGCCTTGCGCTCATGCCGGTTCGCCGGGTTGTAGCAGGCGACGAATTCGTCCAGGTCCTCGC
>JBQMQE010000077.1:0-18379 GCA_052172655.1 Burkholderiales bacterium | reverse complement strand
CCGCCGGCAGATAGCCATCCATGGTCATGCGTAGAATCTTAAGTAAGTGCCATTCGTCCTAAGCGTCTAAATAATCGACCAGCCGGCCACTGGTTTGGCGCAGTCGCCGGCTCATCAGTTTGGTGATGCGCAGCAGCAGTTTCAGCGCGAGCGCCGGGCGCTCCACGCCGAGTCGCTGGAAGTCCGCCTGACTCAGCAGGAGCAGCACCGCGGGCTCGGTTGCAACGCAGGTGGCGGAGCGCGGCTCGCCGTCGATCAGCGCCATTTCGCCTATGCTGCGGCCGCGGCTTTCGTTGGCGACTTCCGCTTGGTGCTCGATATCGGATTCCTTGTAGGTCTTGACCCGGCCGCTCACCAGCAAGCACATGTGGTGGCCGGGATCGCCCTCGTTGAAGATAACGCAGCCAGGATCGGCGGCATAGGCCTGCAGGTAGGATGAGAGCATCTCCGCTTCGCGCTCGCTCAGGTCGGCGAGGAGCTCGACGTGGGCCATCAGCGCCAGCAGATCCCGCTGATACGCCCTGCCCGAACCGAGCAGGCGCATGGTCGGCG
This sequence comes from Burkholderiales bacterium, assembly GCA_052172655.1. Taxonomy (GTDB): domain Bacteria; phylum Pseudomonadota; class Gammaproteobacteria; order Burkholderiales; family SG8-39; genus 2-12-FULL-64-23. The sequence goes on along the minus strand of JBQMQE010000077.1, from coordinate 17,827 downwards.
GCTGCTTCAATGCGATAATCGAAGGAGGTGGGGGAAGGGCCATCCTCACTTATCGGCGGCGGCTATGGATCCTTGAGCCGCCCCGCGAGGTTTACTTCACCTTGGCCAGGTCGGCCTCGGTGGTGAACGCGTCGGCGTAGAACTCTTCCAGCGGCAGCGAGCAAAGGGCGCTGAAGTCGCGCCGCGCCGCCTCGATCACCACCGGCGCGCCGCAGGCATAGACCTGGTGGGCGGAGAGATCGGGAAAATCCTCGATTACGGCGCGATGGACAAATCCGCTGCGCCCGGCCCAGGCGTCCTCGGGCAGTGCGTCGGACACCACCGGCACGTAGCGGAAATCAGGGTGCTGCGCCGCCCAGCCCCGCGCAAGCTCGTCCATGTACAGATCGCACGGGCGGCGACCGCCCCAGTAAAGGGTCATGGGCCGCGTGACGCCCTTGTACAGCGCGTGCTCGATCATCGCCTTGATCGGCGCAAAACCGGTACCGCTGGCGAGCAGCACCATCGGCTTTTCGCTGTCCTCGCGCAGAAAGAAGGTGCCGTGCGGTCCTTCGAAGCGCAGGATGTCACGGGGTTTCATTTTGCCGAACACCTGGTCGGTGAACAGGCCACCCGCCATATGGCGCACGTGGATTTGCAGCAGCGCGTCGTCATGCGGCGCGTTGGCCATGGAATAGCTGCGCCGCTTGCCGTCCTTGAGCAGAAATTCGACATACTGCCCGGCCAGGTATTGCAGGCGCTCGTTTGCCGGAAGCTTGAGCGAAATCACCGCCACGTCCGGCGCGGGCTTGTCTATGGACTGCACGCGGCAGGGCAGGATCTTGATCTGCTGGTCCTTGATCGCGCCGACCTCGCGGCATTCGATGACGATGTCGCCCAGCGGGCGGGCGACGCAGAACAGCGCCAGACCGCTCGCCTGCTCCGCGGCGGTGAGAGCGGTATCCGAGTGCTTGCCGTAATCGATCTTGCCCTCTATCAGCTTGCCTTTACAGCTACCGCAGGCGCCGTTACGGCAGCCATAGGCGAGGCCGAAACCTTCGCGCAGTGCCGCGACCAACACGGTTTCGTCAGGCTGGACGCAGAAGCTGTGGCCGCTGGGCCGGATGGTGACCTGATAGGACATAGTCGATAACCTATCGCAAAATGAGGGGATATCCCCCGAGGGGACTATCCCCTCTCCCGTCGAGCGGGACCGAGGAAGGGGGATCGAAACCTTCGGGGCGCCTCCCCTCGTGCTCCCCTGGATTGGCCCGCAGCGAAATGCATTCTGCGGCGGGTTCCAATACGACCGTGAAAAGTACGGGTACAATTTTACTATGAAGAAGCTGCTCATCGTTGGCTGCGGCGATATCGCGCTGCGCGCGTTGCCGCAGCTCGTGCGCAATTATCAGGTCTTCGGTCTGGTGCGCGCGGCCGGCCAGGCCGATCGCATTGCCGCCCTGGGCGCGAAGCCGCTCATGGGCGATCTCGACGATCCGGCCACGCTGGCGGCGCTGGCCGGCGTGGCGGACCTCTTGTTGCACCTCGCGCCGCCGGGCGACAGCGGCGAGCGCGACCAGCGCAGCGCCAATCTGATCGCGGCGCTCTCGCCGCGGCCGCCCGAGCGCCTGGTCTACATCAGCACCAGCGGTGTCTACGGCGATTGCGGCGGTGCCCGGGTGGACGAGGACCGGCCGGTGGCGCCGCAGTCCCTGCGCGGCGCGCGCCGGGCCGACGCGGAGCGCGCGCTCCTCGACTGGGGCAAGCAAAGCGGGGTGGCGGTGGCGGTGCTGCGCGTGCCCGGGATCTATGCGGCCGAGCGCTTGCCGCTGGCGCAGTTGCAGCGCGGTGCGCCGGTATTGCGCGCCGAGGATGACGTCTATAGCAACCACATTCACGCCGACGACCTCGCTGCAATCTGCGCGACGGCGCTGGAGCGCGGTGCGGCGGGCCGCGCATACAATGCGAGTGACGACAGCGAAATGAAAATGGGCGATTACTTCGATCTGGTGGCCGACCGCGCCGGTCTGCCGCGCCCGCCGCGGATCACCCGCGCGGCGGCCGAAGCGGGCGCAATTTCCGCAGGTCTGCTGTCTTTCATGCGCGAATCGCGCCGCCTGGTCAATACGCGCATGAAAGCCGAACTGGGCGTGCGGCTGCGCTATCCTAGCGTCTACGAAGGCGTGCCGAAGCTCGTGGCGAACTGAATCCCGACCGAAGCTATGGACTGCCTGCTCGTCGTCACCAACCTGCCGGACCGCGAAAGCGCAGAAAAACTCGCGGCCTTGCTGATCGGGCGGAAACTGGCTGCCTGCGTCAATATTCTCGCCCCCTGCAGCTCGGTATACCGCTGGCAGGGGGAAATACAGCATGACGAGGAGCATCCGCTGTTGATCAAGACCGCGCAGGACCGCTACCCCGCGCTGGAAGCGTTGATCCGCGCCAACCATCCGTATGAATTGCCGGAGATCATTGCGGTCCCGATCGTCCAGGGCCTGCCAGCGTATTTGCACTGGGTCGAGTCCGAAACGCGCGCCGGCGCGCCGGTCTGACCCCGAACTTCTCATATGCGATCCAATCTGTTTCGAATGTTTGCGTTGCTGTTCGCGCTCTGCCTGCAAGGACATGCCGCCGCGCAGGACCTGCTTCCGCCCGAAGTGGCGTTCAAGTTTTCGGCGCGGGCACTGGACGCGAACACGCTCGAGGTGCGCTATCAGATCGCCGACGGCTATTACATGTACCGCGACAAGTTCAAATTTGCGGCCGAGCCCGCAACGGTGAAGCTGGGCGCCGCGCAGTTCCCCAAGGGCGATATTCACGACGACGAATTTTTCGGCAAGGTGGAAACCTATCGCAAGCAGGTGCGTATCCGCCTGCCGTTCACGCGCGATGGGGCTGCGGACAGGCTCAAGCTTGCGGTCACTTCCCAGGGCTGCGCCGACGTGGGCGTGTGCTACGTGCCGCAACTGCAAACGGCCGAAATCGACCTGCCCGCTGCCGGCACAGCCTCCACCGCATCCCCGCCCTCGTCCGACGCCGCGCGCGTGCCCGGCGCCGGCGGAGTGATCGGCGAAGAAGCGCGTTTCGAGCGCCTGCTCGCATCGGGCAGCCTGTGGCTGATCGCCTTGGCGTTTTTCGGCGCCGGCCTGCTGCTGACGTTCACACCCTGCGTGCTGCCGATGATACCGATCCTGTCGGGCATCATCATCGGCGAAGGCCGCGACGCCACGCGCACGCGCGCGTTCACGCTGTCCGTCGCCTATGTCATGGGCATGTCGGTCACCTATACCGGGATCGGCGTCGGCGCGGCGCTGTCGGGTAACCTATTGTCGGCGGCGCTGCAGAATCCTTGGGTGTTGTCGACCTTCGCCGCGGTGTTCGTATTGCTGGCGCTGTCGATGTTCGGTTTCTACGAGCTGCAGCTTCCGGCCGGCTTTCACGCCCGCATGACCAAGGCCAGTAACCGCTTCAAGGGCGGACACCTGGGCGCGGTGATGCTGATGGGGGTGTTCTCCGCCGCCATCGTCAGCCCCTGCGTCGCCGCACCGCTGGCCGGCGCCCTGCTCTACATCAGCCAGACCCGCGATGTAGTGCTGGGTGGCACCGCGCTGTTCGCCATGTCGATCGGCATGGGTGTGCCGTTAATTCTGGTCGGCGTGTTCGAGGGCGCTTTCCTGCCAAAATCCGGCCACTGGATGCGCTCGGTGAAGCATTTCTTCGGCGTGATGCTGCTCGCGGTAGCAATTTACATCGTGTCGCCGGTGCTGCCGGCGGCAGCGCAGATGCTTGCCTGGGCGGCGCTGTTGATCGGATCGGCGATGGTCCTGCGCGCGATCGATCCGCTGCCACACGAGGCCGCGACCATCACCCGTTTGTGGAAAGGGGTGGGTTTCCTGGCGCTGCTCACCGGCGCGGCGCTGGCGATCGGCGCGCTCGCCGGCAGCCGCGACCTGCTGCGCCCGCTCGCCGGGCTCATGGCAGGCGGCGAGCGGGCGCAGCAGGCAGTGCGCTTCACGCGCGTTGCGAACCTGGCCGAACTCGAAGCGAAGCTCCAGTCCCCCGGCAAACCGGTGATGCTCGATTTCTACGCCGACTGGTGCATATCGTGCAAGGAAATGGAGGCCTTCACTTTCACCGACGCGCGCGTGAAAGCAAGAATGGACCAGATGTTGTTGTTGCAGGCGGATGTCACCGCCAATTCGTCCGAGGACAAGGCCTTGCTCAAGCGCTTCAGCCTGTTCGGACCGCCCGGCATCATTTTCTTCGACCGGCAGGGAAGGGAGATACAGGGAATGCGGGTGATCGGTTACCAGTCGGCGGACGTTTTCCTCACCACCCTCAGCCGCGCCGCCGACCTGTGATTGCTTGACATCTTTCGCCCGGTTTGAAACACTGGGCAGCACAACAATTCATTCTTCATCCGCGTACCTGGTTTTTCTATTTAGGAGGTCAACATGGGCAGCTTCGTCACGCGCTTCATTTCGGCAGCCATTATGGCGGCAATGCTCGCGGCTCCGGTGTTCGCGCAGCAGAAAGAAATAAAAATCGGCGTCATCTACGATTACACCGGCCCGCTCGCCGACGGCGGCTCGGCCGCGGCGGCGATCGGAACCAAGAGTGCCATCGATCTGATCAACGAGAAGGGCGGCGTCGAAGGCTACAAAATTCACGCGATCTACGCCGATGCGCAAAGCAAACCCGAGGTGGCGATCAGTGAGACCGAGCGTCTGATCAATCAGGAGAAAGTCGACCTCATCCTGGGCGTGTTCTCCAGCGCGCAATGCGTGCCGATGGCGGCCAAGGCGGATGCGGCGAAGAAGTTCATGTGGGCTACCGTCTGCGTGGCCTCGGCGGTGTTCAAGGACCGGAATCTGAAATACGTGTTCCGGCCGCAGGTGCACAGCGACCAGTACGGTTGGGCTTCGTGTCAATTTCTGAAAGAGAACAGCCAGAAGAAAATGGGGATTAAACCCTCAGATCTCAAAGTGGCGATCATCTATGAAGACGGGCCCTACGGCGCCGGCATCGCCGCCGGCAACGATGCCTCGTGCAAGGAAATGGGGATGAAGGTGGTGCTGAAGGAGGGCTATTCCCTCACCTCGCCCGACCTGTCCAGCCTGGTGACCAAGCTGCGCCGCGCGCGCCCGGACGTTATCCTGCACACGGGCTACAACCCCGACATTACGCTGTTCCTGCGCCAGGCGAAGGAGCAGGGTTTGAAATGGAAGGCGCTGATCGGCCACGGCGCGGGCTATGCGCAAATCGCCAAGCTCACTGAAACCTTCGGCGCCGACGTGAATTACCTGTTCAACGTCGACCCGGCGGCGGCGCAGTTGCTCGACCCGAAGACACTCAAGCCCGGTCTGGGCGACCTGACCAAGGAGATGGTCAAGCGCTACCAGGCGGAGAAGGGCCCGGGTGAAGTGCCGCCGCACGCGAGCATGGGCTTCAACCACACCTGGGTTTTCCTGACCGATGTGCTGCCGCGAGCGATCAAGAAATACGGCGGCATCGATTCCGAAGCCTTGCGCAAGGCCGCGCTCGACACCGACATTCCTGTAGGCGGCACGATCCAGGGCTACGGCGTGAAATTCTTCCCCCCCGGAACCAAGATGGCGGGGCAGAATGAGCGCTCGACGCCGGTGGTGATGCAGTATGTCAACGGCCGCACCTACATCGCCTGGCCGAGCGCGATTCGCACTACCGACCCGATCATACCGCTGCCCAAAGGCCACCCCTATGCGCGCTAATGCCTGATTAGCGCCAAGTGCTGCAGCTAAACGGGCTGACGAAGAAGTTCGGGGGATTCACCGCGGTCAGCGGTGTGTCCTTCGAACTTGAGGAAGGCGAGATTCTCGGGCTTATCGGCCCCAACGGCTCGGGCAAGAGCACTATCTTCAATCTGATCGCCGGCATGCATGCGCCGACGGCGGGTTCCATCCGCTTTCAGGGCAGCGAGATCGGCGGCTTGTTGCCGGCAAATGTCTGCCACTTGGGAGTCGGCCGCACCTACCAGATTCCGCGGCCGTTTCGCAAGCTTTCCATCCTCGAGAACGTCGCGGTCGCGGCGTTCTACGGCCAGAACGGACGCATCGCGCGCACGCTGGCCTGGCAGCAGGCGGAGGAGGCGCTGGAGCTGGTGCAATTGCCCCATGCCCACCATGCGCGCGTCGACGGCCTGGGCGCGGCGGGCCTGAAGAAACTCGAGCTGGCGCGCGCCCTGGCGACCCAGCCCAGGCTGCTGCTCGCCGACGAGAGCCTGGGCGGGCTGGATGAAAATGAGATGGACCAGGCCGGCGACATGCTCGCGCGCGTGCGCAAGGAAAAGGGCATTACCATCGTTTGGGTCGAGCACATCATGGGCGTGCTGATGCGCATCGTCGATCGCTGCATCGTGCTCGACCATGGCGAGTTGATCGCGCAGGGCTTGCCGCGGGAAGTGGCGCACGACCCGAAGGTGATCGAGGTTTATCTCGGCAGCGACGCAGCCGAGGTGCAACAGCGGGTGGATGCCTGAGCCATGCTTGAACTCAAATCGGTCTGCGCTGCTTACGGCGCGTTTCAGGCGCTGTTCGACGTTTCGCTCAAAGTGGAGGCGGGCGAGGCGGTGGCGGTAATCGGTCCCAACGGCGCCGGCAAGACCACGCTGCTGCGCGTCATCTCCAAGCTGATGGAGGTAACGGCGGGCGAGGTCAGCATGGAAGGCGTTTCGCTAAATGCCGTGCCTCCACACCGCGTGATCGAGCTGGGCATCGCCCACGTGCCGGAGAACCGGCGGCTGTTTCCGCGCCTGACGGTGGAGGAAAACCTGCGCATCGGTGCCTATCCGAAGGCGGCGCGCGCGCGTTATACCGAACGCCTGGAATTCGTCTATAGCTTGTTTCCACGCATGCAGGAGCGGCGCGACCAGCTCGCAGGCACGCTGTCGGGGGGCGAGCAGCAGATGTGCGCCATCGGCCGCGGCCTCATGTCCGGACCCAAGCTGCTGCTGCTGGATGAGCCATCGGCAGGTCTGGCGCCGGTGATCGTGCAGCAGGTATTCGCTTTGGTGCAGAAAATCCGCGCCGAGGGCTATACCGTGCTGATCGTGGAGCAGAACATCCAGCAGGTGCTCAAGGTGGTGGAGCGGGCGTACCTGCTGGAAGTGGGGCGCATCAAGACGAGCGCCAAGTCGGCGGACTTGCTCGCCAGCGGCGACATCCGCCGCGCCTATATCGGCTTGTGATGGTGATGATGCAGACAGAACTACTCCCGGCGAAGGACACGAAATGCGCAGAGGAAAAGCGAAGCACCCTTCGTCGCCTTTGCGCGTTTGGTGATTGAGGCGCTCATGGAAATCTTCGACATCTTCCTGCTGGAAACAGTGCTGAACGGTCTGTTGTTCGGCGGCGTGCTGGCGCTGCTTGCGCTCGGGCTCAACCTGGTGTTCGGCGTCATCGACGTGGTCTGGATCTGCTATGCCGAGCTGGTGATGATCGGCATGTACGCCGTGTATTTTCTGCACACTGTATATGGGGTGCCGCTGCCCATCGCCATGGTCATCGGCATCGCTGCGGTGTCGCTCTCCGGCGTGGCGCTGCACCAGTTCGTCATCCGCCCGGTGCTCGCGAGCGAGCCGATCAACCAACTGCTGGTGACCGGCGGGATGCTGTTTTTTCTGCAGGCGGCGGCGACGCTCGCATTCGGCGTGGAGTTCAAAAACCTGGGGGTGACGCTGCCCAGCGTGACCCTGGGCGAAATCATGCTGCCGCAGTCGCGCATTTACGCCGCCGGGACCGCTTTGGTCGCGATGCTGGGCCTCGGCCTGTTCCTGAAAAAAACCTACCTCGGCACCGCCATCCGCGCCATCAGCCAGGACCGCGCCATCATGCCGCTGATGGGTGTCAACCCCAGCCGCATCTATCTGATCACCTCGGCCGTGGGCGGCGGGCTCGCCGGCCTCGCGGCCTGCCTGCTGGTGCTGCAGTACGACGTGCATCCGGCCATCGGCCTGACTTTCGGTCCGATCACGTTCATGATTTGCGTGCTCGGCGGGCTGGGCAACATGCTCGGCGGTTTCATCGCCGCCTTTATTTTCGCGCAGCTGATTTCAATCGGCGGCTTCTTCTTTCAAATCGAATGGGGCTACGTCATGGCTTTCGTATTTTTCATCGTCATGATGTTCATCCGGCCGCAGGGGCTGCTGGGCAGGAAGAGCTAGAGGGCCTGTTTCATGATCACCCATGCCCTGGGTCCTGTATGAACCGCGCCGCCTGGATTGCCGTCGCCGTTTTCGCGCTGCTGCCGCTGGCGGGCGTAGGCGACTACTATTTGCATTTGGTGATCACGGTCCTGCTGTGGTCGTTCATTTACACCGGCTGGTCCATCATGGGACGCTTCGGTCTGGTGTCTTTGGGCCACGGCGCGTTTCTCGGCATCGGCGCCTATGTCACCACCATGCTGTGGAACCACTATGGCGTCACACCCTGGCTCGGCATTCCGCTCGCCATACTGCTCTCGCTCATTGTGGCGGTGCTGATCGGTTACCCCTGTTTTCGCTTTCGCATCACCGGCCACTATTTCGCGTTGGTGACGCTCGCGCTCGCCGAGGTCGTGCGCATGCTGATCGTGGCGCTGCGCGATTACACCGGCGGCTCGCTCGGCGTGACACCCGATATCGCGCTCGTCGGCGGCAAGTCGTTCTCGCTGGTCGGGCTCCAGTTTGCGCACAAGGAAGTGTTTTTCTACGTTGCGCTCGCGTTCTGGCTGTTCGGGCTCTACGTCTGGCGCCGCGTCGATGGCAGCATGATGCGCTACGCCATGGAAGCAATCAGCCAGGAGGAGGACGCGAGCGCGTCGGTGGGCATCAATGTGACCCGCGCCAAGCTTGTCATCACCATGGTCTCGGCCGCACTCACCGCGCTCGGTGGCGCGCTCTACGGCCAGTACCAGCTCTACATCAACCCGGATACGGTGGCGGGTGTCGCCCTTTCGCTGCAGATCGTGTTTGCGGTGATTGCCGGCGGCATGTTCGTGCAGCTCGGACCCACCGTGGGCGCCGTGTTCACACTGCTGCTGGCCGAGGGCCTGCGCGTCGCCGTGGGCCACGAAGTGCACGGGCTGGACTCGACCATTTACGGCCTGATGCTGGTGTTGTTCATCATCTACATGCCGCACGGGATTCTGGGCAGGGTGCTCGAAGTGCGCGCGCGCAAGACCGGCGTGGCCGCAGCTGCCAAAGGCTGACAGGCCATTTCAGAATTATCGAAGCGGCACCCGATCCAGGGGAGTATGAGAGGATGCATCCTCTCATTTTTCAGGGAACCCTAAGCCATCGTGGCAGCCGCGACCTGGGACTACGTCATCGTCGGCACCGGCTCGACCTGCAGTCTTTAAGCCTTGCGCACTTCCAGCATGATCTTGCCGATGTGCTTGCTCGACTCCATCAGCTCGTGCGCGAGCTTCGCATCTTTCAGCGGGAAGATGGCGTGGATCACCGGTTTCACCTTGCCCGATTCGAGCAGCGGCCAGACCTGGCTATACAAGTCCTGCGCGATCGCGGCTTTCTGCGCCACGGTGCGCGGTCGCAGGGTCGAGCCGGTGTAGGTGATGCGCTTGAGCATGATCGGCAGGAAATCCAGCTCGACCTTGCTCGGCTGGAGGAAGGCGATCTGCACCAGCCGGCCTTCCAGCGCCAGCGACTTGAGGTTCTTCTCGATATAGGGGCCGCCCACCATGTCCAGGATCAGGTCCACGCCTTTCTTGTGCGTGAGTTGCGCGATTTCCGCTACGAAATCCTGCTCGCGGTAATTGATCGCGGCATCCGCCCCGATTTTGCGGCAGAACTCCGCTTTCTCCGTGTTGCCCACGGTGGTGTAGACGGTCGCGCCGAACGCCTTGGCCAACTGGATGGCGGTGAGGCCGATGCCGCTGGAGCCGCCGTGCACGAGGAAAGTCTCTCCCGCTTTCAGCCGGCCGCGGTCGAACACGTTGGTCCACACGGTGTAGAAATTCTCCGGCAGGGCTGCCGCCTCCTGCAAAGACAGGCCCTTGGGGATGGGCAGGCAATGCGGCGCCGGCACCGCGCAGAATTCGGCATAGCCGCCGCCCGGCGTCAGTGCGCATACCAGGTCGCCAATTTTCCACTGCTTCACGTCGGCTGCGACGGCGCAGACCCGCCCGGCGACTTCCAGTCCGAGGACAGGGGAGGCGCCCGGCGGCGGCGGATAACTGCCGGAGCGTTGCAGCACGTCCGGCCGGTTGACCCCGGCGTAGTGCACCTCGATCACGACTTCGCCCGCTTGCGGCTGCGGGGTGGGTCCTTCTGCCGGTTTCATGACGCCGGCTGCGCCGCCTTTTCCGTGGTCCATGTAAAGCATGATTGGAGCTCCTGTTGATCTGCTGCAGAAAAAAACTCTTGGGCCCGGCCGCTACGCCTCTGCGGCCAGTATGTGCTCCACCAGATTTGCCCAGTAGCTCGCGCCCAGCGGCAATATCTGGTCGTTGAAATCGTAGCGCGCGTTGTGCAGCATGCAGCCGCTCTCGCCCGGCCCGTTGCCGATGAAGACATAGCAGCCTGCCTTGGCCTGCAGCATGAAGGCGAAGTCTTCCGAGCCCATCGTCGGAGCAACGCGCAGCACGTTTTCCGCTCCGACCATGGCCTGCATTACCGAGGTACATATTTCTGTTTCAGGCGCGGCATTGATGAGCGGCGGATAGCGGCGCTCGTAGCGCACTTTGACCTGGGTGCCGTACGTGGCGGCAGTGCCGGCGCATATTTCGCGCAGGCGGCGCTCGATCAGATCCTGCACCTCAGGCCTGAACGCGCGCGCGGTGCCGCGCAGGACGGCCGCGTCGGGAATCACGTTCCAGGTATCGCCGGCATGAATCTGGGTGACCGTGACCACCGCCGACTCGACCGGATTGACATTGCGGCTGGTGATGCTCTGCAGCGCCTGCACCAGCGCCGTTGCCGCGACTACCGGGTCGATACCCGTATGCGGCAGCGCGGCGTGCGAACCGCGACCGGTCAGTTCGATCTCGAAAATGTCGAAGGAGGCCATCATCGGGCCGGCGCGCAGGCCGAACTGGCCGACCGGCATGCCCGGCCAGTTGTGCATGCCGTACACCGACTCGCAGGGGAATTTATCAAACAGGCCTTGCTCCACCATCTCGCGCCCGCCGCCTTCGTTCTCCTCGGCCGGCTGGAAAATGAAATGCACCGTGCCGTCGAAGGTCCTGGTCTGGGACAGATATTTTGCCGCGCCAAGCAGCATGGCGGTATGGCCATCGTGTCCGCAGGCGTGCATTTTTCCCTCATGCTGCGAGCGGTAGCCGAAGGCGTTCTTTTCGTGAATGTGCAGCGCGTCCATGTCCGCGCGCAAGCCGATGGCGCGCTTGCCCGAGCCCGCCGAGAGCGTGCCCACGACGCCGGTACGGCCCAGGCCACGGTGAACGCTGAGGCCGAAAGACTCGAGCTGTTGCGCCACCATGGCGGATGTGCGCTGCTCCTCGAAAGCGGTCTCCGGGTGCGCGTGCACGTCGTGGCGCCATTCGGCCATCTCCGCCTGCATCTGCAACATCTTCTCCAACACCGTCATTTTTCACCTCTCTTAAGGACAAGAAGCGCGCACTTATCCGTTTCGAAGCAAGAGATTGCCGCCCCTCATCTTTCCCTGGGGCGGCCCGCTGCAAAATGAGTTTTGCCGCGGAATTCCGTTGTGAACCGCCCCGCAACGCAGTATCCAGAATCGATCGGGGGAGCGCCAGGCCTCTCTCGGCAACGGGCACCAACGCAATTATAATGGCGCGTCCGCAGAACAAGAGAACAAAGTGCGAAAACATATCAAGGGCATAGGCCACGTGGTCATCGCCGCGCGCGATCTGGATTCGACCCGGGATACGTTCAGGCGCATGGGCTTTACCCTCACGCCCCGCGGACATCACACACTGGGGTCACAGAACCATTGCGTTATGTTCGGCCGCGATTATTTCGAGTTGCTGATGGTGCCGCAACGTCTGCCCGGCCGCGAGTACTATTATGACTTTGCCCGTATCGGTGACGGCCTGGCGGCGGTCGCGCTAAAAACGGACAACGCGCGCGGCGCTTTCGGCGAACTCACGGCGGCGGCGCTTGCCCCTTCTGAACCGGTTGATTTTTCGCGCCCGGTGCAACTGGCACAGGGCACGAAGACCGCATCGTTTCGCATCACGCAGCTGGGCCTGGAGCAAACCCCGGGCGGGCAGGTGTTTGTGTGCCAGCACTTCACTCGCGATGTGGTGTGGCGCCCCGAGTACCAGACGCATGCCAATACAGCCACGGGTCTGGCAGCGCTGGCAATCGTCAGCGCCGACGTAAGCGCGACCGCTGCGGCCTACGAGCGCCTGTTCGATGTCAAGGCCAGGGCCATAAGCGAGGGACTGCTCATCAATACCGGCGACACACCCATCGCCGTTGTCAGCGAGCCCGCGCTGGCGAAAAGGCTGCCCGAAGTATGGATCAGCGCACGCCATCAGCCCTGCATGGCGGCGCTTTTCATTCGCGTCACCGACCGCGACACGGCGCAGCGCGCCCTGTACGCGGGGGGCTTGCATCCGAAGCGCATGCCCGACGGCTCGGTCGCCGTCGGCGCGGCCGAGGCGCACGGCGTGGCGATCATTTTCGGCTAGCGGAAATCACCAAAGCCAGGGCCGCGTTCTTCGTCCTGCCTTTCGCGCTCGCAGGACTTCAGGCTTCCTTGAGCCACTGCGCGGCATCGAGCGCGTAGTAGGTAAGAATGCCGTCAGCGCCGGCGCGCTTGAATGCAAGCAACGCTTCCATGGCGCAGGTCTTCTCGTTGATCCAGCCATTCATGCCCGCCGCTTTGAGCATCGCATACTCGCCGCTTACCTGATAGACGAAAGTCGGCGCCTTGAACTCCTCTTTGACCCGCCGCAGGATGTCAAGATAAGGCATGCCCGGTTTCACCATCACCATGTCGGCGCCCTCCTGCAGGTCCAGGCCCACTTCCCATAGCGCCTCGTCGCTATTGGCGGGGTCCATCTGATAGGTGAATTTGTTTCCCTTGCCCAGGTTGGCTGCCGAACCGACTGCGTCGCGAAACGGACCGTAAAAGCCGGACGCATACTTGGCCGAATAAGCCATGATGCGGGTGTGGATAAACTGCCGCTTGTCCAGGGCGGAGCGTATGCGCCCGATGCGCCCGTCCATCATGTCCGAGGGGGCGACGATGTCCACCCCGGCCGCGGCCTGGGTGAGTGCTTGCTTTTCCAGAATGCCAAGGGTGGTGTCGTTGAGGATGTAGCCGCTCGCATCGATCACACCGTCCTGGCCATGGCTGGTGTAGGGGTCCAGCGCCACATCGCACATTACGCCGAGTTCGGGAAATTCTTTCTTGAGCCGGGCGACCACGCGCGGAATCAGACCTTTGGGGTTGGTCGCTTCCTTGCCGTCCGGCGTCTTTAGCTTGACGTCGATCACCGGGAACAGCGCCAGCATCGGGACCTTCAGTTCCAGACAGCGTTCGGCCACCGGCAGCAGCTTGTCCAAAGTCATCCGCTCCACTCCCGGCATGGAGGGCACTGGCTGGATTTTCCTGGAGCCTTCCATCACAAATACGGGATAAATCAGATCGTTGGTAGTGAGCACATGCTCTCGCATCAGCCGACGGGTGAAGTCGTCACGTCGCATACGGCGCATACGCAAAGCGGGGAAGTTGCCATAGATATTCATGATTGCCTCTAACTTTCTTTGTTTATCAAGGTATTAAGAATAATTCGCTAGCTGAAGCTTTTTCCAGAAACTTTTTTCCGAATTGCAAATCTTATTAGCAGATGGCAACCGCCATCTCCCGCTTCTCCTCCCTGAGCGGGTGCCTTAAGTCCGCTTAAGGCGTTCTAGCCCCCGGTTTTAATCCCCTTTGGCCGGGGGCTTTCTTTTTTGCTTTCGCGTTTGACGCCCAACCAGCCCCCGATTACTTCCTCGGCTTCTTCCATGCCTTGCTTCTTCGAGCTGGAAAATAGCTGTGCGGTGTAATTGTCTGCAAATTCGCGCAGCCCGGCCTGCACGGCGCGCAGTGTCTTCTGTCCCTCCTGTCGTGTAAGTTTGTCCGATTTTGACAGCAGCACGTGCACCGGCTTGCCCGTGGACGCGAACCAGTTCAGCATCTGGGCGTCCAGCGGCGTGAGCGGGTGGCGTGCATCCATGATCAGCACCATGCCGAACAGCGAACCGCGTGTCTGCAGGTAGGTCGAAAGCAACTGTTCCCAGTGGGCGCGCAACTCGCGCTGCACCTTGGCGTAACCGTAGCCGGGCAGGTCGACCAGGAAGGCGCCGCAGGGGAGGCTGAAAAAATTTATCTGCTGCGTGCGTCCGGGTGTCTTGCTGACGAAAGCTAGGCGATTGTGGTCTACCAGTGTGTTGATTGCGCTGGACTTCCCCGCATTGGACCGCCCGGCGAAGGCGATCTCCGGTCCCAGCGGCGGCGGCAGATCGGCGAGATGGTGCGCGGTGATGTAGAACGTGGCGCCGCGGAACAACGACATGGCTGGGGGAGGTCCAGATTGCGCAAACTCGGATAGAATATCAGCTTTTCGAATATACCCCGCTTCGAGGAGCCCAAGCATGAAATTTATCCTGGCGCTCGCCGCTATGCTCTGCGCGACGTCGGCGGTCGCCGCCGAACCGCAGTTCAAAGAGGATGCCGCCAAGGCGCAAGGCATCGTCAATCAGGTCTGCGCGGCCTGTCACGCGGCCGACGGCAACAGCCAGGTCGCGATCAATCCGAAGCTGGCCGGCCAGATTCCCGAGTACCTGTACAAACAACTCACTGACTTCAAGGCTGCGGCGGGCAAGAAAGCGGAGCGCGATAATTCGCTGATGGCGGGCATGGTGGCTGGCCTGTCGGCCGAGGACATGCGCAATCTCTCTGCCTATTTCGCCGGCCAGGTAGCCAAGCCGGGCGTCGCGAAGAGCAAGGACTTGGTTGCTCTGGGACAGCGGATTTACCGTGGGGGCATCGCCAGCGAGGGCGTCGCAGCCTGCGCGTCTTGCCATGGTCCGAACGGGGCCGGCATGCCGGCGCAGTATCCCCGCTTGTCCGGTCAGCATGCCGAATACGTCGAGGCGCAGCTGAAAGCCTTCCGTTCCGGTTCGCGCGCGAACGATGCCAACGCCAGCATGCGCGGCGTCGCGGGGAGGCTCTCCGACCGCGAAATCGAGGCTGTCGCCGACTACGTCGCCGGCCTGCGTTAGCCGATATCCGCTGCAAGCATGGGGCGTCAGCCCCTGCTTTCATTTGACGCCGCCAATCGTGAACGCCCGCGCCTGACGCAGGTTGGATCGCGTATATCGATGGTTCGCGTCTGGCGATGAGCATTGGCGCGGTGCCATGGCACCAAGGTCCGACTCAATGTCGCCGGCGCGGGAATAAACCCTGCTGCCCGACTGTTCAATCATGCGAGACGCCACTAATCCAACAGGAGAGCGACATAATAAAGACAGTTGCAGCGGTAGCGCTAATGGCAGTGCTCGGCGCGCCGATAGCGGCGAAGTTCGACGGCGGAATGCTGGTCCATTGCGTTGGAATAACGCCGTACACGTTTGACAAAGATGCGGCCGGCAGCCGCAAGAGCGCGTGCGACGGGCCGTGCGTGGTGAACTGGCCGCCGCTCCTGGCAGCCGACGCGGACCACGCATGCGGCGACTGGTCCATCGTCGTGCCCGACGACGGTTCCAGGCAATGGGCTTAGAGGGGTAAGCCGGTGTACCTCTGGATCAAGGATCAGAAACCCGACGACAAAACCGGCGACGGCGTCAACAAGGTCTGGCGCGTCATCGCGGAATAAGTTTTGTATTGCTATGATGTGTTGATGGACAGCGCAGAGATCGTCGAGCACATCCCCCGCTTGCGGCGCTATGCGCGCGCCTTGGCGGGAGACAGCCACCGGGCAGATGACCTGGTGCAGGACACGCTCGAGCGCGCGCTCGCCAAGTTCCATCTGTGGCGCCGCGGCAGCGACATGCGCGCCTGGATGTTCGCCATCATGCACAACGTGTTCATCAATCAACTGAAGGCCCGGCGCGAGCTGGCGCTGGACGAAGCAACGGAGGCCAAGCTCGAGGAAGTGCCGCGCTCCGACCCGCTGGCGCTGCGCGACCTGGACGCGGCACTGGGTCAACTGCCCGTGGAGCAGCGCGAAGTGCTGCTGCTGGTGGGCCTGGAGCAGCTGAGTTATGCCGAGGTGAGCGCGGCATTGCGCATTCCGGTCGGTACGGTAATGTCGCGCCTGTCACGTGGACGCGAGCGCCTGCGCGCGTTGATGGCGGGCACTGCTACGGTAACAAGTCTAAAAGTTATGAAATGAGCAACCTCACCGAAACGGATCTGCACGCTTACGCCGACGGCCAACTGGATGACGTGCGCCGGGTTCAGGTGGACGCGCATCTGGCGCACGACTCGGCTGCGACCGAGAGCGTGCGCGTCTGGCGCGAGCAAAACGAGGCGCTGCGCGCACTGTACAACCCGGTGCTGAATGAGCCGGTGCCGCAGCGGCTGCTCGCTGCGCGAGCGCCACGGCGGCGCTGGCCGAATTACGCGCTCGCCGCGGGGCTGATGGGGCTCGCCTTCGGGCTGGGCTGGATGGTACATGCCTACCAGGCTGACCGGTCGGTAGAGGCAGCGGCGCTGCCGCGTCGGGCCGCACTGGCGTACGCCGTGTATGCGCCGGAAGTGCGCCACCCGGTGGAGGTCGGCGCCGATCAGCAGGACCACCTGGTGAAGTGGCTGTCCAAGCGCCTGGGGCACGAACTAAAGGTACCGATACTGACGCAGCAAGGGTTCGAACTGGTGGGCGGGCGGCTGTTGCCCGGCGGCAGCGGACCGGTTGCGCAGTTCATGTATCAGGAATCGGGGGGGCAGCGCCTCACGCTGTACGTGTCCCGTCGGGACGCCGCGCCGCGCGACACCGCCTTTCGCTTCAGCCAGGAAGGCAAGATCGCCGTGTTTTACTGGGTCGACGGCAAACTCGGCTACGCGCTGTCCGCGGAGATGGACCGCGCGCGCCTCCTGGCCGTCGCCACTGTCGTCTACCGCCAGCTCAATCCTTAGGTCAAAAACGCGAGAAGCAAGCAAATCGTCTCCGGCGGGCGAAAGACCCTCATTACACGAACAAGGGGGTTGCACCCCCCCTTGTCCTCCAAGAGGACTTTCCCCTCGGGGGGGATCGAGACCTTCGGGGCGTCCCCCCGCGAAATCCCCCTGCGCCTCGCGTCTGCCCGTTAGTCGGCCGCGTCTAGCACTGCTTCTGCAGGCGCGTCGCGCCGGCGCGTCATCCATTCCTGCAGACGCTCGAAATAGATGTAGATCACTGGTGTAATGTACAGCGTCAGTACCTGCGACACCGCCAGGCCTCCGACCACCGCCAAGCCCAGGGGTTTCCTCGCATCGCCGCCGGCGCCGATCGCCAGCGCAATCGGCAGGCTGCCCATCAGCGCTGCCATGGTGGTCATCATGATCGGCCGAAAGCGCACGATGCAGGCTTCGTAGATTGCATCGGCAGGCGTCTTGCCTTGCTTCCTTTGCGCCTCGATGGCGAAGTCGATCATCATGATGGCGTTCTTCTTGACGATGCCGATCAGCATGACCATGCCGACGAACGCGTACATATTGAGTTCGACACCGAAGGCCAGCAGCGTCAGCAGCGCGCCGAGCGCAGCCGTCGGCAGACCCGACAGTATGGTGAGGGGATGGATGAAGCTCTCGTAAAGGATGCCGAGCACGAGGTAGATCACCACGACGGCCAGCAGCAGCAGCAGGCCCATGCCCTGGAGCGAGGCCTGGAACGCCTGCGCGGTACCCTGGAAAGTGGT
>JBQMQE010000076.1:4345-18386 GCA_052172655.1 Burkholderiales bacterium | reverse complement strand
TGGGTGCCCTGGTGCGAGGGCCAGGCGCCTGTGATACCTGAGAAATCTCTGCTCGCCGCCGCCAAACCATGGAGTGAGTTTATGTACCGCATTGTCTCAATAAACGAAACGCTGACGAAGGCCAAGCAGGCATGAGCGGTCCGACTCCGACCGCCGGCTCGAACGCGCCGGCGCAACTGCTGACCGAGCGACCCGCGTGGAACGCTCTCGCCGCACATTGGCAAGCGGTCCGCGGCCTGCATCTGCGGCAGCTCTTCGCCGAAGATCCCGGCCGCGGCGAGCGCTACACTGCGGAAGCCGCCGGCATTTACCTCGACTACTCGAAGAACCGCGTCACCGACGAAACGATACGGCTGCTGCTGCGACTGGCCGAGGAGTGCGGCTTGCGCGAGCGCATCGCCGCGATGTTCCGCGGCGAGCGGATCAACGTCACGGAAAAGCGCGCCGTGCTGCACACCGCCTTGCGCGCGCCCGCGACGGAGCAGCTTGTCGTCGATGGCGTCGACGTGGTGCCCGAGGTGCAGGCGGTGCTCGAACGGATGGCCGCGTTCGCGCTGCGGGTGCGCAGCGGCGAGTGGCAGGGACACACCGGCAAGCGCATGCGCAACGTCATCAGCATCGGCATCGGCGGCTCCGACCTCGGCCCGGTGATGGCGTACGAAGCGCTGCGCCACTACAGCCAGCGCGACATGACGTTCCGCTTCGTCTCCAACGTGGACGGCACCGACTTTGCTGAAGCCACGCGCGATCTCGACCCGGAGGAAACCCTGTTCATCGTCTGTTCGAAGACGTTCACCACGCTCGAGACCCTGACCAATGCCCACAGCGCCCGCGCCTGGAGCTTGGGCAAGCTCGGCGACGAGAGCGCCGTGCGCAGGCACTTCGTCGCCGTTTCGACCAACGCCGAGGGCGTGGCCCGGTTCGGCATCGACACCGCCAACATGTTCGGCTTTTGGGACTGGGTTGGGGGGCGCTACTCGATGGACTCGGCGATCGGCCTGTCGACCATGCTGGCCATCGGGCCGGAGCACTTCCGCGCGCTGCTCGCCGGCTTTCACGCGATGGATCAGCACTTTCGCAGTGCTCCATTCGAGCGCAATCTGCCCGTGCTCATGGGAATGCTGGCGCTATGGAACTGCAACTTCCTCGATGCGCCGACGGTCGCGGTGTTGCCCTACGAGCAGTATCTGAAACGCTTTCCCGCCTACCTGCAGCAACTGACGATGGAGAGCAACGGCAAGCATGTCACGCTCGGGGGGGCGCGCGTCGCCTGGCAAACCGCGCCCGTCTACTGGGGCGAGCCGGGCACCAACGGCCAGCACTCGTTCTATCAACTGATCCACCAGGGTACGAAGCTGGTCCCGTGCGACTTCATCGGTTTTTGCCAGCCGCTGAACCCGCTGGCCCGTCATCACGATCTGCTGATGTCGAATCTGTTTGCGCAGGCCGAGGCGCTGGCTTTCGGCAAAACCGAAGACGAGGTCAGGGCCGAGGGAACGCCGGCGTGGCTGGCGCCGCACCGGGTGTTCGAAGGCAATCGCCCGAGCAATACCCTGCTCGCCGAGCGCCTGACGCCGCAGACGCTTGGAACTTTGGTCGCGCTGTACGAGCACAGCGTGTTCACGCAAGGGACCATCTGGAATATCGATTCGTTCGATCAATGGGGCGTGGAACTGGGCAAGGTGCTGGCGCAGCGCACGATCCCTGAATTGGAAAGCGCGGACGAACCGCAGCTCGGGCACGACAGCTCTACCAACGCGCTCATCCGGCGTTACCGCCGGATGAGGAACGGAGGTTCATGAATATGTGCTGCCACGCTGGCCGCAAGCCGCCGCGCGCCAACATTGCATCCGGGCCAAAGGTGCAGCAGCGGCCATGAGCGAACCAACCCCGGTCAGTCACCCCATACACAACCTTTTCCCCGAGGGCGTCGAGGGATTCGATGCTCTGGCCGAGCTCGCCCTGGATATGCGCTGGACCTGGAATCATGCCACCGACGAGGTGTGGCGGCAGCTCGATCCGGTGCTGTGGGAGCAGACGCATCACCCTTGCGATGTCCTGCAGACGGTCTCGCGCGAGAAGATCCGGCGCGTGCTCGCCGATCCGGCTTTCCGCAAGAAGCTGGATGCCTTGGTGCAGTCGAAGAAGCGGGCGGAGGAGGCGCCCGCGTGGTTTCAGCAGACCCATCCCCAATCGCCGCTTGGCTGCGTCGCGTATTTCAGCATGGAATTCATGCTGAGCGAAGCCCTTCCCATCTACTCGGGAGGGCTGGGCAACGTCGCCGGCGATCAGCTCAAAGCCGCCAGCGATCTGGGCGTTCCGGTGGTCGGCGTGGGGCTGCTCTACCAGCAAGGCTATTTCCGCCAGGTGATCGACCAGGGCGGCGCGCAACAGGCCCTGTACCCGTATAACGATCCGGGGCAATTGCCGATCACCCCGTTGCGCAAATCGGATGGGGAGTGGTTGCGCTTGGAGGTGGCCTTGCCCGGCTACTCGGTCTGGCTGCGCGCCTGGCAGGTTCAGGTCGGCCGGGTGAAGCTCTACCTGCTGGACAGCAATGACACGGCGAACTACCCGGCGCATCGCGGCATCACCAGCGAGTTGTACGGCGGCGGGCCGGAGTTGCGGCTGAAACAGGAACTGGTGCTTGGACTCGGCGGGTGGCGCTTGCTGCGCGCGCTCGGCCTGCGGCCGGAAGTCTGTCACCTCAACGAAGGCCACGCGGCCTTCGCCGTGCTGGAACGCGCGCGCAATTTCATGGAGGAAACCGGCCAGCCTTTCGACGTGGCTCTGGCCGTCACGCGAGCGGGCAACCTGTTTACCACGCACACTGCGGTGTCCGCCGGTTTCGACCGATTTGCCCCGGCCCTGATCGAGCAATATCTCGGCGCTTATGCTGCGCAGAAGCTCGGCATAACACTCCACGATTTGCTGGCCCTGGGCCGCCAGAACCCGGACGACGCCTCCGAAGCTTTCAACATGGCCTATCTGGCGATCCGCGGCAGCGGTGCGGTGAACGGCGTGAGCCGCCTGCATGGCAAGGTGAGCCGGCAACTGTTTGCGCCGCTGTTTCCGCACTGGCCGGCGGAAGAGGTGCCTGTCCGTCACATCACCAACGGCGTGCACATGCCGACCTGGGACTCCGCGGCGGCGGATGAACTGTGGACCGAGACCTGCGGTAAGGCGCGCTGGCTGGGGACGACGGAAACCTTGGGGGAGGACATACGCCGCGTCTCCACTGCCAGTCTCTGGCAATTTCGCGCTGCCGCCAGCACGGCACTGGTTGAATGCGCGCGCGAGCGCTTGTCCAGGCTGCTGGCCGCCTCCGGCGCTTCGCCCGAGGCGGTTGACGAAGCGAAACACTTGTTTGATCCCAACGTATTGACCCTTGGCTTTGCCCGCCGCTTCGCCACCTACAAGAGACCGAACCTGCTGTTGCACGACCCGGAGCGGCTGCTGCGGCTGTTGACCAATCCGCAGCGTTCGGTGCAACTCATCCTCGCCGGCAAGGCGCATCCGGCGGACCAGGCCGGGCAGGCCCTCATTCGGCAGTGGATCCAGTTCATCCGGCGGCCCGAGGCCCGCCGCCATGTGATCTTCCTCAGCGACTACAACATGTTGTTGAGCGAGCACCTGGTGCAGGGGGTCGATGTCTGGATCAACACGCCGCGGCGGCCGTGGGAGGCGTGTGGAACCAGCGGCATGAAGGTGCTGGTCAACGGCGGCATCAATCTGTCCGAATTGGACGGCTGGTGGGCGGAAGCCTACACGGCGGAAGTGGGGTGGGCATTGGGCGACGGCCAGGAACACGGCGACGATCCGGCCTGGGACGCCGCCGAAGCCGAAGCGCTCTACGGCCTGCTCGAGCGCGAGGTGATCCCGGAGTTCTATGCGCGTGACGAGCAGGGCATACCCGTCGCCTGGGTGACGCGCATGCGCGAAAGCATGGCGCAATTGACGCCGCGCTTCTCCGCCAGCCGCGCGGTGCGCGAATACACCGAGCAGCACTACCTTCCGGCGGCCTCGGCCTACCTTGCGCGGGCGGCCGATAAAGGCGCGGTCGGTGTGGCTATGGTCAATTGGCGGCTGGCATTGGCGCGCAAATGGAGCGCACTGCGCTTCGGCGAAGCGAAGCTTGAAACCGATGCCGCGCAACACGTATTCGAGGTTCAGGTGTATCTCGATGACCTCGACCCGGAGGCAGTGCGGGTCGAGCTTTATGCCGACGGCGCCGGCGGCGCCGCGCCGGAGCGGGTGCAGATGCAGCGCGTGCGGCAACTGGTGGGCGCCATCAACGGCTACGCATATCGCGCCGGCGTGCCTGCAACCCGCCCGGCGACGGACTATACGGCGCGGGTGATACCGCAGCGCGATGAAGCGGCGGTGCCGCTCGAAGATGCGCATATCCTGTGGCAGCGCTGATTCGGTCGTTGCAAGAAGATACGATGAGCAAAACGGCGAAATTCACCCGCGTATTTCCTGACGCGCACGAAGCGAGCTTCCTGCGGATGGCCGAATGACGAGGTAGTGCTCAATGCAATCACTCAACCCGCGCATCCTCACGATCAACGGCGGCTCATCGAGCATCAAGTTCGCGCTGTTCGAAGCCGCGGACTCGCCCAGGCGGATTCTGGCGGGCGCGATCGAGCGGATCGGGCTGCCGGATTCCAGCATGCGGGTGAAAGGCGCAGACCAGGCGGACAACTTTTCGCGTCCGGTGACGGCGCCGGATCACACGGTGGCGGTGGACGCGCTGATGGATTGGATCGAGGCGCGCAGCGCGCGTGACGCATTGACGGCGGTCGGACACCGCGTGGTGCACGGCGGGCCGAAGTACAGCCAGCCGCAGCGCATCACTGCGGACATGGTGGAGGAACTGCGCCGGCTCAGTCCGTTCGATCCCGAGCATCTGCCGGAGGAAATCCTGTTGACCGAGGCGTTCCATCGCCGCTTTCCCGATCTGCCTCAAGTGGCGTGTTTCGACACGGCTTTTCACCATGAGCTGCCGCGTGTAGCCCAGTTGTTGCCGATCCCGCGGCGCTACGAGGCGCAAGGGGTGCGGCGCTACGGCTTTCACGGCTTGTCGTATGCGTTTCTGATGGAAGAGCTGGCCCGTCAGGCCGGAGCCGAAGCGGCACAAGGCAGGGTCATCCTCGCCCACCTCGGCAATGGCGCGAGCCTCGCGGCGGTGCGCGAGGGCAAACCCGTGGACACAAGCATGGGATTCACCCCGGCAGCCGGGGTGCCGATGAGCACGCGCTCGGGCGATCTCGATCCCGGGCTGGTCTGGTATCTGGCGCGCACTGAAGAAATGGACGCGAAGCAATTCAACGAAATGGTCAATTCCCGATCCGGATTGCTGGGCATATCGGAGACCAGTTCCGACATGCGCGACCTGCTGCAGTGCGAAGCGCAGGACGTGCGCGCGGCCGAAGCGGTCGCGCTGTTTTGCTATCAGGTCAGGAAATGGATCGGCGGCTTTGCCGCTGCGCTCGGTGGATTGGACACGCTGGTGTTCGCCGGCGGCATCGGCGAGAACGCGCCGATCGTTCGCGCCCGCATTTGCGCCGGGCTCGATTTCCTCGGAATCGAACTCGAGGAGAAGTCCAACGCCGCGAACGAGGACGTGATTTCGGCCGCCGCCGGCCGGGTCGCGGTGCGCGTCATTCGCACCGACGAAGAACTGACGATAGCCCGCTCTGTGTGCCGGGTCCTTGGACTTGGTGCGAGTACTTGAAAGGAAACCACGCCATGAACGAACAAACGCCTAAAGATCAACATCGGGCGAAAGACGAACACACAGCCAAAGACGAACACACAGCCAAAGACGAACACATGGCCAAAGGCGAACACATGGCCAAAGGCGAACACATGGCTAAAGACGAGCACATGGCCAAAGACGAACCGGCAGCCAAGCCGACCCATGACGAGGTTGAGAAAACGGCTTATGCCCTTTCGCAGAAGGACGGCCGTCCCAAAGCAAGCGCCAAGGAGAATTGGCTGGAGGCGGAAGCGCAATTGCAGCACGCCGGTTCCGGCCATCCGGAGCATCCTGAGCATCAGCAGCACCAAGGCCACCAAGACCATCAAGACCACCATGCGCACATGGCTGCGGATTTCCGCAAGCGCTTCTGGATCGCGTTGGTTCTGACCCTGCCGATACTCCTCCTCTCGCCGCTGCTGCAAACCCTGGTCGGCCTGCGCGAAGCGTTCCGCTTTCCCGGCGACGCCTATGTCCTGCTCGGACTTTCTTCCGCGGTTTTCTGGTATGGCGGCTGGCCGTTCCTCAAAGGTCTGGTCACGGAACTGAAATCCCTGCAACCCGGAATGATGACCCTGGTCGCGGTCGCCATCAGCACCGCCTACCTGTACAGCAGCGCGGTGGTGTTCGGCCTCGCCGGCAAGGTGTTCTTCTGGGAGCTGGCCACCCTGGTCGACATCATGCTGCTGGGGCACTGGATCGAGATGAAATCGGTGATGGGCGCCTCCAAGGCGCTGGAGGCGCTGGCCAAGCTCATGCCTTCCGACGCGCACAAGCTCATGCCCGATGGCAGCGTGAAAGACGTGCCCCTGGGCGAGCTGGCGGTGGATGACAAGGTCCTGATCAAACCGGGCGAGAAAATCCCCGCGGACGGCGTCGTCGTCGAGGGCGAGAGCTCGGTCAACGAGGCGATGCTCACCGGGGAATCGACACCGGTCGCGCGCAAGGCCGGCGGCAAGGTCATCGGCGGCTCCATCAACGGCGAGGGCTCGCTCACCATCGAGGTCAAAGGCACCGGCAAGGATTCGTTTTTGTCGCAGGTCATCGACCTGGTCAAACAGGCCCAGGAAAGCAAATCGAAAACCCAGAAACTCGCCGACACCGCCGCCATGTGGCTCACCCTCATAGCGCTGGGCGGCGGCGCCATTACCTTCCTCATCTGGCTGGTGTTCATGGACCAGGAAATCGCTTTCGCCATCGAACGCGCAGTCACGGTGATGGTGATCACCTGTCCGCATGCGCTCGGTCTGGCCGTGCCCCTGGTCGTGGCCGTGTCCACCGCCCTGGCCGCGGGCAACGGCCTGCTGATACGCAATCGCATTGCTTTCGAGCGTGCCCGAAAACTCCAGGCGATCATCTTCGACAAGACCGGCACGCTCACCGAGGGCCGCTTCGGCGTGACCGACACCTTGGTGCTTGCCGAGGACATCGACGAAGACACGCTGCGCAAATACGCTGCGTCGGTGGACGCGAATTCCGAACACCCGATCGCCAAGGCGATTGCCGCTGCTTCGGAACAGAAACTGCCCGTGGAAGACTTCAAGAGCATCGCGGGCAAAGGCGCAGTAGGCAGAGTGGATGGCAAAGAGGTCAAAGTGGTCAGCCCGGGCTATCTGCGCGAGCAGAACATCGATCATGCCGATGACCGCGTCGAGCCGCTGCAGGCCCAGGGCAAGACGGTCGTGTTCGTCCTCGTCGACGGGAAGCTGAAAGGCGCGATCGCCCTGGCCGATATCGTCCGGCCCGAGGCGAAGCAGGCCATCGATGCCCTCAAGGCCATGAACATCCGCTGCATGATGCTCACGGGCGACAACAAGGCCACGGCCAAGTGGGTGTCGGATCAGGTCGGACTGGATGAATACTTCGCCGAAGTCCTGCCGCAGGACAAGGCCGCCAAAGTGAAAGAGGTCCAGTCCCGCGGCGTGCTGGTGGCCATGACCGGCGACGGCGTGAACGACGCCCCGGCGCTGGCGCAGGCCGACGTGGGCATCGCCATCGGCGCCGGTTCCGATGTCGCGGTTGAAACCGCCGACATTATTCTGGTGCGCAGCAATCCGCTCGATGTCGTGGCCATCGTGCGGCTATCGCGTGCCACCTATCGGAAGATGGTGCAGAACCTGGTCTGGGCCACGGGCTACAATGTTGTCGCCATTCCGCTCGCTGCCGGCGCGCTCTATGCCTGGGGCGTGCTGCTCACGCCCGCCCTGGGCGCGGCGCTGATGGCCGCGAGCACGGTGATTGTGGCCATCAACGCGCGGCTGCTGAGCCTGAAGAAATGACGACAAGCGCCAAGGCGCCTTGCGGCTGAATCGCGTCAGCGCGTGACCGGGACGTCGCAACAAGCCGTGGAAGCACTATGCGCGCCAGCGTACGGACGCTGAATAGTCCGGCCTGTATAAATGAGATTCTTCCAATTGGCCCAGCGGATTCCGCCGCTGCGCCTTGTCAGCGGTAGCGGAAACCTGCATTTATTCAAATCGAAACGGAGTTAGGCCATGAAACGCATGAACCTTAAAAGAACTTTGAGCGTTGCCCTATTGATAATATGCGGACCGATCGTGGCAGCAAGCGCGCTGGCCCAGTCGCAAGGCGGCTACGGCATGGGCTCCGGCGGCATGATGGGCGGCTATGGCGCCGGCTGGATGGGCGGCGGCGGATACGGCGGGATTTTGCTGCCTGTCTTGCTTGTCGTCGTGATTGCCGGCCTGGTGGCCTGGATCGTCGCGCAAAAGAAGAAGTGAATCGATTCGGGCCCGATCACGCCCGGGTCGCCGTGGACCTATTGCCCGGACGTATTGCCTTGGCCTCGCCGCAAGCCTCGGTTACCAGTTGTTGTTAGTAGCGGAAACATGAATTTAATCAATTATGAATGGAGTTTAGCCATGAAACGCATGAACCTTCGCAAGACCTTGGGTGCCGTCGTATTGATAGGCGGAACGATCATGGCAGCAAGCGCAATGGCCGACCAGCCGCAAGGCGCGTACGGCCACGGCATGATGGGCGGTTACGGTCCCGGCTACGGGCAAGGGTCCGGCTATAACATGGGCCCCGGCATGATGGGCGGCTACGGCCAAGGCTACGGCCAGAATCAGGGCTACGGCATGGGCCCCGGCATGATGGGCGGTAACGGTCCCGGCTACGGTCCCGGAGCTGATCTGAATCTGAGCGCGGAGCAACGCGGCAAGATCGCCAAGATTCAGGAGAGTGCACGCCGCAAGCAGTGGGAGTTGATGGGAAAAATGCAGGAAGAGCAAGCGCACATGAACGATCAGTATTACTCTGACAACCGCGACGATGACGCGCTCAGCAAGGACTACCGCAAGATGTCCGAGCTGCGGCACCAGATGTTCGATCTGTCGCTCAGCACGCAAAAGCAGACCGACGCGGTGCTCACCAAGGAGCAGCGCAGCAAACCGGGACGCGGTGGATATGGCATGTGGGGGAACTGACACGTACGGCTCGCGGCTGGGCAAGCGGCGCGGCGAAACCGCGTCGCGTTCATTCCACCGGCAACTATCATGATATCGCCGTGTCTTAATGGCAGTACCAGCACTTAAAAGGAATCGAATCATGTACGGATTCAATACCCATCTAAAAATGCCGTTTGATGCCGCCGTCGCGAAAGTCACTGAGGCCCTCAAAAAGGAAGGCTTTGGCGTGCTCAGCGATATCGATGTCAAGGCGACATTGAAGGCCAAGCTCAACGTCGAGCATCGGCCTTATCGCATCCTCGGCGCGTGCAACCCGTCGCTCGCCCATCGGGCGATCGAGGCCGATCCCGACATCGGCTTGCTGCTGCCGTGCAACGTGGTGGTGCGCGAGGAAGCCGATAAAAGCATAACAGTTGCATTCATGGATCCCGAGGCGGTGTTGAAGCTGGTCGACAAATTGGAAGTGACTGACATTGCCACTGAAGTACGGGCACTGCTGCAGAAGGTGTGTACGAGCCTCACGGCGTGAAGAACAACCAACGACTTGCTTCAGCCGCATCGCCGGCCAGGTCGCCTGCGCCGGGCGCGTCTGCGGCCTTGGAGGTGAACATCAGCGCCGGTCTGGCGTCGGTGGACGTGATGCATCATGGCCGCAAGGTCACGATCATGCGCAATCAGGATCCGGGCAACGCCATCAATCCGGAATACGCCAAGACTTCGCGCAAATGCCCGCCGTTCTGCATACAGCCGAGCGAGCTCGCGCCCGGTGTGAAAACCGTGGCGGAACTCGAGGTGTTGCACTATCTCAAGCAAGTCAGCGATGGCGATGCGTCCATATTGGTGATCGATTCGCGCACGCCCGCCTGGGTGGAGAAAGGCATCATCCCGGGGACGGTGAACATCCCCTGGGACACGCTCAACATCGGCAAGTCGGACCTGGCCGCGGTGCAGGCAATCCTGGAAAACCAACTGGGCGCCACGCAGCAGGATAGCTTCTGGAATTTCGACAGCGCCAAGACGCTGGTGCTGTTCTGCAACGGTTCCTGGTGCGGACAGTCTCCGACCACGATCAAGGGCCTGCTGAAAATCGGCTATCCGGCGCACAAGATTCTCTGGTATCGCGGTGGTATGCAGGATTGGGAAAGCCTCGGGCTGACCACCCTCAAGCCATCGGGCAACTAATATAAAACAAGGTGACTAGCGAAAGCCGGTTCGCGCTGTATGTGAGGGACGAACCGCTGCTGCTGGCAGGAACGTGGATTGAATGATGGTGCGCTCATCCGCACCGACGGGGCGCTCAGGATAGCCGGGTCTGCCGCTCGCGTCCGCAGTCTCGGCTCAACTCGGGGAACCCAGGGCATGAACGCCGACAAACTCACGCCGGAACTGCGCAAGCAAACGAACGCCAAGGGCGCCGGCAAAAACTTTCCTGTCGTTTGCGTGGGCGGTTCGGCCGGCGGGCTCGACGCGTATACGCGCTTGCTCCAGCATCTGCCGGCCGATATGGGGGTTGCCATCGTCATCGTCAATCACCTGAGAACCGCGGCGACCCGCCTGCACGAGATTCTGCCGCGCTTCACCGCGATGCCGGTTGAGCTGATCACGGAAAGATTGGATATCCAGCCCAACCATGTGTTCATCATCCCAACACAGCGCGATTTGCATGTCCTCGATGGGGAGTTCCGCCTGAAGCCGATCTCCAAGCCGCGCGGATGGCCTGACGTGATCACGGTTTTTCTGCGATCCCTTACAGAGAACTGGGACGGCAAACTGATCGCGGTCATCGTCTCTGGCTATGATGGCGATGGCGCGGCCGCGCTGTGCGGGATCAAGCAAGTGGGCGGCATTACCATCGCACAGAAGCTCGATACAGCCGCGCAGCCGGATATGCCGGAGAGTGCCATCGCAAGCGGGTTTATAGATTTTGTGCTTTCGCCGGAGGACATCGCCAAGGAAATTGCCCGAATTGCGCACGCGGAATCACCGGCCGAGTGAAGCGCGGCCGCGTGTCGTGACGCGGGAAATGCAGGATTCGCAATGATGATCCATTTTCTCAGCCTTAAAAAAAGGAGAATTGAATCATGAAGGCAAGAACCCTTTCCCCGGAATTGCTCCACCAGATGGATGCCTACTGGCGCGCCGCCAACTATCTGTCAGTCGGCCAAATCTATCTTTACGCCAATCCGCTGCTGCGCCGGCCGCTGGCGCTCGCCGATGTGAAGCACATGCTGCTGGGCCATTGGGGCACGACCCCCGGGCAGAACTTCATTTACGTGCACCTGAACCGGGTCATCAAGAAATACGACCTCGACATGATTTACGTCTCCGGCCCCGGGCACGGCGGTCCGGCGGTCGTCGGCAATACGTATCTCGAGGGCACGTACAGCGAGATCTATCCCGACATCAGCCGGGACGAGGCCGGGCTGCAGAAGCTGTTCCTCCAGTTTTCGTTCCCTGGGGGGATTCCCAGCCACGCATCGCCGGAGTGCCCGGGCTCGATCCACGAGGGCGGCGAGCTGGGCTATTCGCTCAGCCATTCCTTCGGCGCCGTGTTCGACAATCCCGATCTCATCGTCGCCTGCGTCGTCGGCGACGGCGAGGCGGAAACCGGGCCGCTGGCCACGGCCTGGCATTCCAACAAGTTTCTCGATCCTGCCACCGACGGCGCGGTGCTGCCGATCCTGCATCTCAACGGATACAAGATTTCCAATCCGACCATACTTGCGCGTATCAGTCGCGAGGAGCTGGAACAATTGCTGCGCGGCTACGGCTGGACGCCCTATTTCGTCGAGGGTCACGAGCCGGAGTTGATGCATGAGGCGATGGCGGCGACGCTCGACGCTGCGGTGGAGCGGATCAAGAAAATTCAGCAGGACGCTCGCGTCAATGGCGATGTTACGCGCCCGCGCTGGCCGATGATCGTCCTCGTGTCCCCCAAGGGCTGGACCGGGCCGAAGGTGGTCGACGGCCGGCAGATCGAGGGCACGTTCCGCGCGCATCAGGTTCCGATCGCCGTATCGCCCGCGGCGCCTCCGGAACATCTCAAGCTGCTGGAAGACTGGCTCAAGAGCTATCGGCCGGAGGAACTGTTCGATGCGCAGGGCCGCCTGAAAGCGGAACTGGCCGAACTTGCGCCCAAGGGCAAACGCCGCATGGGCGCGAATCCCCACGCCAACGGCGGCATGCTGCTGCGCGACCTGCGCATGCCGGATTTCCGCGACTATGCAGCCAAGGTGCCCGAACCGGGTGTGAAAGGCATCGGCGACACGCATGTGCTCGGACCTTTCCTGCGCGATGTGGCGAAGCTGAACGATGAGCAGCGCAATTTCCGCGTCTTCGGCCCGGACGAGACGCTCTCCAATGGCCTGGGGGCACTGTTTGAGGCCACCAATCGTCAATGGGACGCGGCGACCATGCCGAACGATGAATTTCTCGCGCCCAGCGGCCGCGTGCTTGACTCGATGCTGAGCGAGCACCAATGCGAGGGCTGGCTCGAGGGTTATCTGCTTACCGGGCGTCATGGCCTGTTCAACTGCTACGAGGCATTCATCCACATCATCGACTCCATGTTCAACCAGCACGCCAAGTGGCTGAAGGTCACCGCGCAGCTGCCGTGGCGGCGCAAGATCGCCTCGCTGAATTACCTGCTCGCCTCGCATGTCTGGCGCCAGGATCACAACGGCTTCACCCATCAGGACCCCGGCTTCATCGACCACGTCGTCAACAAGAAAGCCGATGTCGTGCGCGTTTATCTGCCGCCGGATGCAAATTGCCTGTTGTCGGTGATGGACCACTGCCTGCGCAGCCGGCATTACGTCAACGTCGTGATCGCGGGCAAGCACCCCGCGCCGCAATGGCTGACGATGGATGCCGCGGTCAAGCACTGCACCGAAGGCATCGGCATCTGGCAGTGGGCCAGCAACGACCAAGGTGTTGCACCCGACGTGGTCATGGCCTGCTGCGGCGACGTGCCCACGCTGGAGACGCTCGCCGCCGTCTCCATCCTGCGCGAGCACCTCCCCGAGCTGAAAATCCGCGTGGTCAACGTCGTCGACCTGATGCGGCTGCAGCCGCAAACCGAGCACCCGCACGGGCTCACCGACACGGATTTCGACGCGATTTTCACCCGGGACAAGCCGGTTATCTTCGCTTTCCATGGCTACCCGTGGCTGATCCACCGGCTGACCTACCGCCGCACCAACCACGACAACATCCACGTGCGCGGCTACAAGGAAGAGGGCACCATCACCACGCCGTTCGACATGACGGTGCTGAACGATCTGGATCGCTTCCACCTGGTGATGGACACCATAGCCCGCCTGCCGCAGACCGGCGACAAGGGCATCTACCTGAAGCAGCAGCTCAAGGACAAGCTCATCGAGCACAAGCAGTACATCGACAAGAACGGCCAGGATATGCCTGAAATCCGCAACTGGCGCTGGGGCGCAGGGCGGGCCGAAGGCATAGCAGCGTGAACCCGGTCAGGTTTTTGATTACCGTCAAACTACGATAAAGGCGAAAAACATGGGCACCACACTAATAGTAGTCATAGGTATTCTGGTTGTCATCGCGCTGATGGCTTTCTATGCGATCGCGATTTTCAATAATTTGGTCACGCTGAAGAATCGATACAAGAATGCGTTTGCGCAGATAGAAGTACAGCTAAAACGGCGTTACGACCTGATTCCCAATCTGGTCGAGACCGCAAAGGGTTACCTCAAGCACGAACGCCAAACCCTGGAATCGGTGATTGCGGCGCGTAACGAGGCGTCCAGCATGTTGGCCAAAGCGGCGGCGGCGCCGGGCGGCGCCGAGGCGATGAAGGGCCTGATGGGCGCCGAGGGCAAGC
>JBQMQE010000076.1:319-4335 GCA_052172655.1 Burkholderiales bacterium | reverse complement strand
GCCATGATGAATATGAGAATGGTGATGGAAGCCTATCCGGATCTCAAGGCCAGTCAGAACATGATGCAGTTGAGCGAGGAGCTGACGACGACTGAAAACAAGGTTTCCTTCGCCCGGCAGGCCTTTAACGACCAGGTGATGGCTTATAACACCTATAAACAGTCGTTCCCGCCGGTTTTCTTTGCGCCGATGTTCGGCCACGCGCAGGGCGCGGTGTTATTGGAATTCGAAGACAGCGCGGCCATACAGGCCGCGCCTAAGGTTTCGTTTTGACCGGGTTTCGTTCTGATCGGTTCGCCCCGGCATTGAAACGATGAACTTCTTTGCTTCGCAAGACCGTGTGCGCAAGAACACGACGCTGCTGGTCGTGCTGTTTGTTCTTGCCGTGATCGCACTGATCATCATGACCAATGTACTGGTCATGATCGTGTTTGGCTTTATCAATAGCGATCAGTTGCGTGATGGCCAGACATTGATCCGGCAAATGGATTGGAAAACATTTGCCGCAGTAGGTGCCGCAGTCAGTGTCGTGGTGCTCGCGGGCAGCCTCTACAAGATCATCGCCTTGTCCGCAGGCGGCAAGGTTGTGGCGGAGTCGCTGGGCGGGCAATTGATACCGCAAAACGCGCAAGACCTGAATCAACGCAAACTGCTGAACGTGGTGGAAGAAATGGCGATCGCTTCCGGCACGCCCGCGCCGCCGGTTTATCTGCTCGCAAACGAATCTGGCATTAACGCCTTCGCGGCGGGATTTTCGCCGCGCGATGCGGTCATCGGCGTTACCCAGGGGGCGATCGAGCATTTGAGCCGCGAACAGCTCCAAGGCGTCATTGCCCATGAATTCAGCCATATCTTCAATGGCGACATGCGGCTCAACATTCGCCTGATGGGCGCGCTGAACGGCATCCTGATTCTCGGAATACTTGGCTATTACCTGCTGTATTCGACTTCGCTTTCGGGTCGCCGGCGCGGCAATGACAAGAGCGGGGCCGCAATACTGGGGCTCGCCGTCGGGCTGATGATCATCGGTTTTGCCGGCACGTTTTTCGGCGGCCTGATAAAAGCCACGGTGAGCCGGCAGCGGGAATACCTGGCAGATGCCTCGGCAGTTCAGTTTACGCGCAACCCGAACGGGATTGCCGGCGCGCTGAAGCGGATCGGGGGCCTGGAGTCCGGCTCGAAAGTGGAGAATCCCGGTGCGCCCGAAGTCAGCCATGCTTTTTTCGCCCAGGGAATTTCGGGCTTCATGCAAATGTTGTCTGCCACGCACCCGCCGCTGGCAAAGCGCATCCTGCGCATCGATCCTGGTTGGGACGGCAAGTTCGATTCCTCCGACCGGCCCGACGCGGCACAGGATGCGAGGCAGGCCGCTGAAGCAAAATCGACGACGCGCAAGGCAGATGCCAAGAAGATGGGTGCACTCGCCGCTGGCGCAGCGGTGGCCGGTGTCATGACTTCGATGGATCAAATCGGCAATCCGAATCAGGAAGCCGTCGATTACGCCCGCTCGCTGCTATCGGAGTTGTCCGTGGTCATCAAGGAGGCCGCGCGCGAACCCTATGGCGCCCGGGCGATCATCTATGCCATGGCGCTCGACCAGGGGCAGGAGGTTCGCGCAAGACAATTAAAGCAATTACAGAATCATGCCGATGCGGACGTCCACGCATTGACGCTCAAGTTGATGCCGCAGATGGATAATCTGGAGAGCAAGTTCCGCCTGCCGCTCATAGATATCGCCATTCCGGCGCTGAAGCAGTTATCGCTCGGTCAGTACAAAGCGTTCAAGGAAAATCTGATCGCGTTAATCGAGATGGACTCCAGGGTCGACCTGATGGAGTGGTCATTGCAGAAGATCGTGTTCAATCATCTCGACGGGCAGTTTCTCAAACCGGCGACGATGAAAGTGCGCTATTCCGATCCCGCGCAACTCAAGAAGGAAATCGAACTCGTACTCTCGATGATGGCCCATGCCGGTGCCGAAGATCAGAGCGAGGTGGAAGGCGCGTTTGGCGCGTCAGTCGAGGCGCTGGGGTCAGGCGCGCTGGCATTGTTGGCAAATGATCAAATCAAAATTGCGGACCTGGATCGGGCCTTGGGGAAATTGAATGAATTGAAACCAATGGCCAAATCCAGATTACTCAAGGCCTGCGTCGCCAGTATCTGGCACGATCAGAGAGCATCGGCAGTCGAAGTGGAGTTATTGCGCGCCTTTGCGGGTGCCTTGGATTGCCCTATGCCGCCGGGGATGGCGTGATGGCGACTTGCGTCTGTCCCGTCATCACGCTCTCGCCGCGCGACTATGACGCGGTCCTGTTCGACCTGGACGGCGTGCTGACGCGCAGCGCGAGCGTGCATGCCGCGGCCTGGAAAAGGCTGTTCGACGGTTTTCTCGAACAGCGCGCCACCCAGGCAGGTGAGCCGTTCGTGCCCTTCGATATTGCCACCGACTACCCGCGCTACGTCGATGGCAAGCCGCGCTACGACGGCGTGGCGGCCTTCCTTGCGTCGCGCGGGATCGAATTGCCCCTGGGCGCAGCCGAAGACGGCCCGGAGGTGCAAAGCGTGCACGCGCTGGGGAATCTGAAAGACCGCTATTTCCTGCAACACCTGGAGCAGGACGGTATCGAGCCTTATGCGGCGGCAATCGCGCTGGTGCGCACGCTCCGGGCGCAGGAGATCAAGACTGCCGTGGTGTCCTCCAGCAACAACTGCGCCGCGGTGCTCGAGGCGGCGGGCATCGCGCAGCTGTTCGACACGCGCGTGGACGGGAAGGACGTGACGCGCCTCGAACTCAAGGGCAAGCCGGCGCCGGATGCTTTTCTGGAGGCGGCGCGGCGCCTCGGGGCCGAGCCCGCGCGCGCCGTCGTGGTGGAGGACGCGATCGCCGGCGTCGAGGCCGGGCGCGCCGGCGGCTTCGGCTGCGTCATCGGCGTCGATCGCCGTGATCAGGCGCAGGCGCTGCGCGATGGCGGCGCCGATGTGGTGGTGACCGATATGGGTCAGATTCAGGTGGCAGTGGAGCCCCCTTCGGCGTGGTCGCTGGTGTTCGAGGACTTCGAACCGGCGCACGAGGGTATCCGCGAAGCTTTGTGCACGCTGGGGAACGGCTATTTCGCGACGCGCGGTGCCGCCGCCGGGGCGCAGGCCGATGACATTCACTATCCCGGGACCTACCTCGCCGGCGGCTACAACCGGCTGCGCACCGACATCTCTGGCCGCAGCGTCGAGAACGAGGATCTGGTGAATTGTCCCAACTGGCTTGCGCTGGCGTTTCGCATCGGCGACGAGGACTGGTTCGATGCGCGCAGCGTCAAGCTCCTCGCCTACCGCCAGGAGCTCGATCTGCGCCGCGGCATGTTGTTGCGCAGCTTGAGTTTCGAGGATGGCCAGGGGCGGCGCAGCACGCTGCGCGAGCGGCGCCTGGTGTCGATGGGCGATATGCACCTGGGCGCGCTGGAACTGGCGCTGACCGCCGACAACTGGTCGGAAGGCGTCACGCTGCGCTCGGCGATTGACGCTCGCATCGACAACTCGGGCGCGAAGCTGTACCGCAAATTCAACAACAAGCACCTGGAATCGCTCTCAGGCGAGGTCGTCGGCGAGGACGGCGTGTGCCTGCTGGTGCGTACCAGCCAGTCGCACATCAGCGTCGCGCAGGCGGCGCGCACACGGGCGTTCCTCGACGGGAAGCTGTTCGAAGTCCGGCGCCGGGTAATCGAAGAGCCGGGGTACATCGGCCAGGAAATCAAGGTCGAGCTCAAGCAGGGCGAGACGCTGGTGCTGGAGAAGCTGGCGTCTTTTTACACCTCGCGCGACCACGCCATTTCCGAGTGCGCACTGGAGGCGCGCAAGGCGATCGCGCGCGCCGGTCGCTTCGATGCCGTGCTGGCCGAGCATGTGCTCGCCTGGAAGCACCTGTGGCGCCGCTTCGATGTGCATATCCAGCCGGCCGATCAGGGGTTCAAGTCGAACGTCCCGATGCTGCTGCGCTTGAACATGTTTCACCTGCTGCAAGC
>JBQMQE010000076.1:0-309 GCA_052172655.1 Burkholderiales bacterium | reverse complement strand
CGCCGGCTTCTTCGTCGGCGGCGTGCCCGACTCCTTCGACGTGCATATCCAGCTTGCCGATCCCCGCTCGACGTTGAATGTGCCGATGCTGCTGCGCTTGAACATGTTTCACCTGCTGCAAGCGGTATCGCCCAACTCCATCGGCCTCGATATCGGGGTGCCCGCGCGGGGCTGGACCGGGGAAGCGTATCAGGGCCATATATTCTGGGACGAACTGTTCATTTTCCCGATTTTCAATTATCGAATGCCCGAAATCACCCGATCGCTGCTGATGTACCGCTACCGGCGCCTGGACGAGGCGCGCGCCGC
>JBQMQE010000075.1:0-18587 GCA_052172655.1 Burkholderiales bacterium | reverse complement strand
GCGTAACCGCTCTCGGTCAACCGGTGGTCAAAGAGCTCGACGTACGACGCACACGGATCAGAGGAACGACAGGACTCCTGGTTTGTGCTCTGCATGGTGGTCTCCTTGGAATGGAGACTACACTCTGCGCCGAAGGGCCAAAAACTATGCAGAGCTCTTCACTGCCTTCTCGATGAAGACCTCGCGTAACTCCGCATAGTTTCGATGTCCGCATAGGGGTCGCTATGCAGAATTCTGCATAGCGACCCAAAGGAGACATTCAAGTTTCGCCATACCGGTCTTTCACACACCCCGCTTAAGTCCCCTGCGTGTCAAATGATTCAGCCTCGTCTCAAGCCGCTAACCGAGCAGCTGTGAGAAATGCGGGCTAGCCGCGGGGCGGGGCCATAGATAGTCAGGATGGAAATGCCGCGCGCATGAAGTCGTAGGGGCCGGTGTCGCTACCATCGGCTTTCCAATAGGCCTCAATCCGGCTCTCGTAACGCGGACTTTTCCACAAGCCCCCCCTTGCGATCCCGGACAGCGGGCTAAAGATCCTGGCCACAGTGTCGATATAACTATACCGATGATCAATTGGGGATTGTCACGTGGCAGAGAGGAGTGCATGCGCGGTGCGTTTGGATGAACTGCGCAAGAGGGGCAATCTGCCATCCCCAAAGGGCGTCGCCCTCGAGAACATGCGCCTGGTTGGGTCGCAGAATGCGAATACCTCCGATATCGTGCGGGTGCTCCAAGCGGACTCGGGAAGGGCGCTATTCCGGGCTAAACCTATCGACGATCGTGCCGATAATACGTCTAACGGTGCGGCTGTCCTGCTGCCGCTCTGGGGGCGACGTACTGAAAGGAGAGCGCAATAATGTTCTTATCGATTTTGGGGTTAAGCGCTTGGCTGTTGCTCGGTTGCGCAATCGCTTGGGTGATCGG
Organism: Burkholderiales bacterium; assembly: GCA_052172655.1. GTDB lineage: Bacteria > Pseudomonadota > Gammaproteobacteria > Burkholderiales > SG8-39 > 2-12-FULL-64-23. The sequence goes on along the minus strand of JBQMQE010000075.1, from coordinate 17,663 downwards.
GAGCGCGTCAGATTTTGGCTGCCTGCCTGAAGCTAGCTACGGCGCGGCGCCAACACCGACCAACTAACCGAGTGTATCGCCGGAATTTGGGGGCGAATCAAGAATCGAGGATTGCTGTTCAAACAAACGGAGCCACTTCTGGAAACAAGATGAGCGATATTCCCAACGACAGTAAACCGGCATCACAGGCAAAGAAGATATTGCTGGTGGAAGACAATTTCGCGAATTGCGACATGCTAACCCGGCGACTGCAACGCCGCGGCTTCTCGGTCTGCAGCGCTGCGGATGGCGCCACGGGCGTCGCAATGTCGGTTTCGGAAAAGCCCGACCTCATCCTGATGGATGTGGCGTTGGGCGAGATGGACGGCTGGCAGGCAACGCGACTCATCAAGGCCGACGTCAGGACATCAAATATACCGATCATTGCGTTGACCGCCCATGCGCTTGAGAGTGATCGGGAAAAAAGCGTCGAGGTGGGCTGCGCCAACTTCGATACCAAGCCTGTCGATCTGACACGCCTTCTGGGCAAGATTGAAGACTGCTTAATGAGCGCAACACAACAGTAGGTCATGTGCAGTTTCACCATGATGGCAACGTTGCTCGTCAAGAGCACAACAAGGGAGTACAGCGTTATGTCAACAATTGATCTGACCCAAGCTCTAACAGGCAGTGTGCGTAACTTTCACAAGCTTCAGGGAACGGACCTGATGGCTCGAGTCGGCCCCTTTTACGAATGGCAGGAGCTGCGCCGGAAACAACGCTTGTGGCCATATTCGAAATCGACGCAAAAGGCACCTATGTCCGTCTGTACGGCCGCTGACGACAGCGGATTCCAATTCACGGGCCTGAACTTCGGAACGCAGGACTATCTGAGCCTGTCATCGGATCCCGAGATAAAAGAGGTCGCCAAGTCGGTTATCGACGAGTATGGGGTTCACAGCGCCGGCTCATCGGCCTTGGCGGGAAACACCAAATTCTCCCTGCGATTGGAAGAAACAATCTCCGAATTCCTCAACGTCGATCACACGATACTCTATCCAACGGGTTGGGCCGCCGGTTACGGGGTGATCAAGGGCCTGATCCGGCCGTCCGATCACATTGTGATGGACCGCCTCGCTCACGCGTGCCTGCAGGAGGGCGCATACTCGGCGACCCCCAACGTGTACTTGCATGGGCACCTCGATGTCGATTCCGTTCGCCGCCATCTGGAACAAATCCGCGAGAAGGATGCGACAAACGCCATCCTCGTGGTGACCGAAAGTCTGTTCTCGATGGATTCGGACACGCCGGATCTTAAAGCGCTGCAGAATCTGTGCGACGAGTATGAGGCGACGCTGCTTGTTGACGTCGCTCATGACTTGGGTTCCATGGGCCCGGGTGGCAGGGGTTTCATTGGCGAGCAGGACATGTTGGGCAAGATCGATATCGTCATGGGAAGCTTCTCGAAGACGTTCGGGTCAAACGGCGGATTCGTTTCCTGCAATTCGGCGGCGGTGAAGCAATATCTCAAATACTTCGGCTCCTCGGCGACATTTTCGAACGCACTTTCGCCAGTGCAGGCCGCTACCGTCACGAAGGCATTCGAAATCGTTCAGTCTGAAAAAGGCCAGCACCTGCGCTCGGTGCTCATGGAAAGGATCGACCAAATGCGCGACGCATTGTCAGCCGCAAGCCTGCAGTACACGGGCAATCCCTCTCCAATCGTTCCTGTTCGTGTCGGCGGCGAAGCCTTGGCGCGCCTGGTGAGCCGACACCTGCCGGCGCTGGGGGTAATCACCAACCTGGTTGAGTATCCGGCAGTCGCCAAGGGCGACGCCCGCTTGCGACTTCAAATGATGCCTACGCACAGCCTCGAGAACGTGCAGGCGCTGGCCTCGAAGCTGCGCACGGCGATCGATCTTGCGCAGGTTGAGTACGTGCAATATCGGGCCGCGGTTACCGGAGTTACCGCAGTTACGGATGCCGCCCGCCCTTCTGTTACCGCCGCTTAGGCGATTCCTGCGCTGCGAGGCAAAACAAGTGATGTCCCCAGGTCAAGTGGTGTCCCCAGGTCGCCTGATCCGCGCCGTCGATTGGTTCGTTCCGGCCGAGCTTCGAGAGAGTACCGCAACTCTTTGGCGGGCGAGAATTTTCGTCATCAGCCACGTCCTGGGACCATTCAGCGCAGTCGCAATCCTGGGATACCTCTATGGCGTGCTGGCTGTGCACGATTGGGTTTTTTGGACCCTGTGCGTCTTGTGCGGCTCATTCTGGACTTTGCCGTTCGCGCTCAAGCTGGCGCGCAATTTGTTCAAGCCCGCCCTCTTTTCCTTTTGTATCCTAATCTCCATCAGCGTATTCGGATCTTTCTATTATGGCGGGGTGAGTTCCCCATTCCTGCCATGGTTCCTGACTGCGCAGTTGCTCGGATTCTTCTACTTGAGCGAGCGGCCGCTTCTGGTTCTTGGCATCATTGGCGCAAACTTGGCGGCCTTCTCCACGGCGGCCTATCTCATGGATGGCTCCTTTCCCGAGCGAGTAGCGATTCACGATCTTTCCACCGCCGGCATGATTTCCGTTTGTGCCGCCACCATTTACAACTCGATGATGGCGATCTACTACGCCTATGTCATGGTCGCACAGTCGGCGCTGCAACAGGAAATCGAGAAGCATTACGAAACGGCGGCGAAGCTGCGAATCGCCATGCACGATGCTGAACGCGCCAATGAAGCCAAGGCCGTCTTTTTGGCGAAGATGAGTCATCAGCTTCGGACCCCGCTGAATGCCATCATCGGCTACAGCGAAATCCTGCTGGAGGACGCCGAGGCGAGCGACCATGCGGCGGACGTCGAGGAATTGGGTTCCATCAACAACGCGGGCCGCCACCTCTTGTCGTTGGTCTCGGATGTCCTGCAAATGCCGAAGGCCGACTCAGAAGATGTCGAATTACGTCTTCATCCGGTCGATCTCGACCGCTGCCTCGAGGAGGTGTCCGGAACGTGTCGAAATCTGATTTCGCATAATGGGAACACATTTGTTCTTGAGAAGCATGGCGAGCTCGGGATGATTCAAACAGACGATATTCGGTTGCGACAGATTTTGATCAACCTCCTTGGCAATGCGGGCAAATTCACCAGGAACGGCAAAGTGGTGTTGCGCACGAGTCGCCAAAAGGAAGGGAATCGCGAACAGGTACTTTTCTCTGTGCAAGATACCGGGATAGGTATTCCAACGGAGGCAATTCTGAGCCTTTTCAAGAATTTCAATCAGGTCAACCCGAACCTGTATGGTGGAACTGGATTGGGCCTCGCCGTGAGTCAGCAACTCGCAAAACTGCTCAACGGCGAAATTTCGGTGGAAAGCCGACTGGGTCGCGGATCGGAATTCACTCTTCGACTTCCGGCCGTCGCACAGGCAGTCGCCGCCGCAGCGTGACGGCTCCTATCAACGTGAACGGGTGAATTCGATGGGAAATAGGCTCAGAATTTCCGTTTCAAGACTGAACGCGTCGGTCGATTGGTTCATCCCCGCACGTTTGAAGCAATCTCGGAACACCCTGCAGGCCGTGCGGATGTTTCTGTTCAGTCATCTCTTCGGTCCGTTGCTAGGGCATACGATCTCCCTGTCCATGTTGTTTGTCGGGGGGCAGGCCGACCTTTCGTGGTGGATATTCTTCCTTTCCGTCACAGCCTTCTGGTTTTATCCCATGGTCTTGCGGCGTACGGGTTGGTACGTTCCGCTGGCGCTGATCTCGATTGAAAACCTGATGTTTGTCATTTTTTGGGGTTGTTATCAATATGGCGGCATCAGTTCGCCGATGCTGCCGTGGCTGGTTACTGTTCCGCTGCTCGCTTTCTTCTACTTGCCCGCGCGCTCGACGAGAATCATCGTCACAGCGCTTATCGTCGCCAACCTCGCGCTGTTCTATGTCGGGTATAGCGCGTTGGGGTTTCGCGAAACCGTGGCGCCCCAGGGCCTGGTCGTCCTAGGCTTGGTATCGCTCGTTAGCGCCAGCGTCTACGTCTCGATGATGGCGCTCTATTTTGCGAGCATCGTATTTTCCCAGGGCGAGCTCGAGCAGGAGGTTCAGCACCATCTGGCGACGGAACAGAAGCTTCGTGACGCAACCGCCCAGGCACAGCGCGCCCTGTTCGCAAAATCGGATTTTCTCGCCAAGATGGGCCATGAATTGAAAAATCCGCTCAACGCGATCATTGGCTTCAGCGAAATCCTCATCGAGGATGGCGGTGAGACGGAAACACAGAAGGGCAAGGACCTGACCGCGATCAGAAGTGCCGGTTTTAGGCTCCTTGGGCTCATCAACGCCCTCCTCGAACTGTCGAGGCTGGAAGCCGGCAAGGCAGAACTTCGCGTCGAAGAATTGGAGCTTTCCGACTTCTTTGATAACATGGTTTCGCTATCCCGCCCATCCATCGTTGCAAGTGGGAACAAGCTGATTGTGTGGCCGCCTCCCGCGGGACGGATTGTCTGCGATTCGCAGAAGGTGCAGCGTGTTGTCGAAGGCCTGTTGAGCAATGCCGCGAAGTTCACGCAGAACGGTCGCATTACGATTTCGGCCTCGATGCGGGACGACTCATGGAGCGTATCGATCGAGGACACTGGAGTCGGGATCGCGCAGGAGCGACTGGCGAGCCTATTCGAGACCTTTGGCAGTTCCGAAGACGAAACCGCAAGCAAGTACGCTGACGAGGTCAGGCTCGGGCTTCCTCTTGCATATCGGTACTGCAAATTGATGGGTGGCAATCTATCCGTTCACAGCAAGCTGGGCCTGGGTTCCACGGTCACCGTCACTTTGCCGAGGCGATCACGCGGCGTCCAGGAGCGGACAGATACAAGCATGGAAATCCAGTTGCAAGCCGCATGACACTGCAAAAGGCGACCAATTGGCGGGGCGCCGACGACGGCGCGAATAATCTATGGGCCCTTGCCCTTCCTGCAACACCCGGCGCATGGCCGAAACGGCGGCTCACTTGGTCGATCACGTCTTTCCGCCGCTACCGGTGCGGCAGTGGGTGCTCGCCGTGCCCAAACGGCTGCGCTACTTCCTTCAGCCCGACGCGGGCCCTGCAAGGCACGGTCCTCACCGCTCATCTACCCGAACCGGCTTCCCTCGCGCTACTCGGCCTCGGCCTGGCGGGGCTTGGATTCAATCGACGCAAGAAAGCCTGACCTGAGCAGCACTCACACAGACCTGCTTCGGCGGGTTTGTCGTTTATGGGCTTGTGTCGAACTACCAGACTTGAAGGCGACGAAATGTAACCATGACAGTCCGGAGTTGGCCGATCGCGGTCATCCCATTTTTGTGCGCGGCGAGGAATCGCCGCCGCAGGGTGCCTTACGGATAGGACTTGTGGTGCGCGCCGCGGCGCTCGGCGAGACGGCGCAGCCGTTCGATCACCGGCCCCAGGCGTCCGGTCAGGCGGCTCCAGTCGATCGCGTCCAGCGCGTTCTTGATCAGCAACCCGAGCTCGGTGTCGCCGTCGATGGTGAGGCGGCGGGAGAAGAACAGGGTGTCCGGATCTTCCAGGCGGCGCGCGAGGCGATAGAAATCCCAGGCGCAGGCGCGGATGGTGACTTCGGCCGCGCGCTGCGGCGCAGGCAGAAATCCAAACGCGGAAAGGCGGATGCGCCCATCCAGGCCGGCGTCGCTTACCTGGATGGAAACGATGCGGCCCATCAGGCGTTGTTTCGTATCTTGATCCAGCGTCGGCAGGAACAGCAGATTGAGCCCCGCGCACAGCACGGCCGAGGGCGGCCATTGCGGCAGGCGGCTGACCAGGCCCGCGAGGCGTGCGGGCAGCAGCGGCGCGGATTGCGCAGAATTCAATGTGTGGTCCGGTATTCCATGCCCGGCACGTTGTACCAGTAGCCATTGCACGGCGGCGCGACGCGCAAGCCTTCGAGCGAGGCGCCGGGCCGGCCGGCACAGCGCTCGCTGAAAGCTTCGATGATTTGCAGCATGTTGCGAGACTGCGGCGAAAGCCGTACCACGTCGACGCCGAGGCCGCGCAATTCGTCGATCGACTCCGACAGGTCGTACACCAGCGCCGATTGGGTCTGGATGCCGTTCAGGGTGAGGAAGGCTTCCTTGTCGCGCGTATTCAGCGCGAGGCCGTCAGCGTCATCCAGGCAGCGGAACTGGCAGTCGTCCTTGGGCAGATCGTGGTGGCGCGCGGTGAAGCAGCGCGCGGAGAATGCCAGCGGCATGCGGCCATAGGCGAACACCTCGGTCTCGATGCCGGCCGGACGCGCGGCTTGCAGTTCGCGCAAGGTGTCGCGTGACAATTCCAGCGGCAGCACGAAGCGGGTGGCGCCGAGTTCGGCGAACCAGGCCAGCGTTTCGTTGTTGTAGATGTTCAGGTGCGGTCCGGCGATGAAAGGCACGCGGCCGGCGAGCAGGCGCACCGCGCCCATTTCATTGGCCTCGACTGTGAATTCGCCGTTCGCGGCAATGCGGCGCAGGGTCTTCAGGTCCGATTCGGATTCAATCAAGGCCTGCGAGGACAGCACCACTTGCTTGCCGCTGGCGCTCAAGTCGCGCGCGAGTCCGAGCCAGTCGTCCAGGCGCAGATTATGCCGGCGCGAGCACACCACTTCGCCGAGGTAGACGATGTCGGCGCCCGAGTCGGCGATGCCGGCGTAGAACGCCATCATCGCTTCGCGCGTCCAGTAGTAGAGCACCGGGCCCAGGCTGAGTTTCATCCTACTTCCACTTGCGGTGATAGGCGCCGAGCGTGTGCTGCAGCCCTTCGGCTACGCGGGCGAGGCCGCGCGCCCAGTCTGCCTGGATGGAAAAGTGCCCAGGGTCTCTGGCATAGGCGTCGATCGCGCTGCGCCAGATGCGTGTCACCGCGGCCACATAGGCCGGGCTGCGCTGCCGGCCTTCTATTTTGATCGCGGCGACGCCGATTTTCGCCAATTCCGGCAGCAGCGCCATCGCATTGAGGCTGGACGGGTCTTCGATGGCGTAATACGTTTCGTCGTCGACGTCGAAGCGACCTTTGCACAAGGTCGGGTAGCCGGCATTCTCGCCGGATGCGAAGCGATCGATCAGGATGCCGTTCAGCCTGGCGTCCAGCACATCGCCGTGCTTCTCCCAGCGCACGGCTTTGGCCGGAGAGCACACGCCGCGGGTATTGGGCGATTCGCCGGTGACGTAGGACGACAGCGCGCAGCGTCCCTCGACCATCACGCACAGGCTGCCGAAACCGAACACTTCGATCGGCACCGGCGTGTTCTTGATGACGTCTGCGACCTGGGCGAGCGAGAGCACGCGCGGCAGTACCGCGCGCGAGATGCCGAAGCGCTCGTGGTAGAAATTGATCGCCTCGTAGTTTGTGGCCGAAGTCTGCACCGACAGGTGCAGCCGCAAATTCGGATGGCGCTCGGCCGCGTAGCGCATCAGGCCGGCGTCGGCCAGGATCACCGCGTCTATGCCGAGGTCGGCGGCGCCGTCGATGGCGCGCTGCCAGCGCGGCGCGGCGTTTCCTTGCGGGAAGGTGTTGATCGCAAGCAGCATCTTTGCGCCGGACGCATGCGCGTAACGCAGGCCCTCGCGCGCGTTTGCGGCATCGAAGTTGAGGCCGGCGAAATTGCGCGCGTTGGTTTCGTCCTTGAGGCCCATGTAGACCCAGTCGGCGCCGTTGTCGACGGCCGTCTTGAGCGAGGGCAGGTTGCCGGCCGGGCAGACCAATTCTGGAATTGACATGATCCCGGGCGCGCTAACGCGTAGTCAGCGTAGTTATAGGTTGCATAGGGTAGGTACTGTAGAGCTCAGGCGCCGGGTGGGCTTTGATCTGGGTCAAATAGTGCCGGGCGAATCTGCCATGTACGGGCAACAGCCCCTCTGCGACCGGATGGATGCGATAATGCGCAAGGAGGAAGTGCATGCGCATAGCCGAGAAACCGCTTGCTGTTGCGGACGACGAAGTCGTCGCCGCGACGCGGGCCTGGCTGGAGCGCGCCGTAATCGGCCTCAATCTGTGTCCGTTCGCCAAGACGGTTCACGTCAAGAACCAGATCCGCTATGCCGTCAGCGCGGCGCGAACGCCCGAAAGTTTGCTCGCCGATCTAATCACCGAACTGCGCACCCTGCAGTCGGCCGATGCATGCGAAATCGACACCACCCTGCTGGTGCATCCGTGCGTGCTCACTGATTTTCTTGACTACAATGATTTTCTCGAATTAGCCGACGCCGCTGTCGCCGGCGAGGGGTTGGAGGGAGAAATCCAGGTCGCGAGTTTCCATCCGCACTACCAATTCGCCGGCACCCGGCCTGAGGACATCGAAAACTATAGCAACCGCTCGCCCTATCCGACGCTGCACCTGCTGCGCGAGGCAAGCATAGCGCGCGCCGTGGCGGTGTTCCCCGATGCCAGCGAGATCTTCGAACGAAACATCGAGACCTTGCGCCGTCTCGGCCACGATGGCTGGCGCCGCATAGGGGTAGACAAGGCATAGCGTGCGCTGCATTTGTCCGGGCACATCGGCCGAAGACTGGGTAAAATGCTGCGCGTTGCGTTGGAACCGATTGCCCATGACGGGGATGTCTCTCCCCATGCCCGTGTAAATCGGAGGTCGATTCGCTAACGCCGAAACGACCTCGTTACTGACTAGGATATGCAGACGTGAAGAAAACCGACTTGGAAAAAAACAAAGGTCTGAAAATCAACAGCGGCGCTAACAGGTTCGGCACCCCCGGCCGCTTCGGCAAGGATGCAGCTCTGCCTTTGCAGCGGCGCGAGCAGCGCAAGCGCGAGCAGGCTCTGGGTCTGGTGCCGTTTGCGGTCAAGCTCAACGGCGATCTGGTGAAACAGGTCCAGGCGCTGGCGCAGGAACGCAATACCGGCTTGAATGAGGTGGTGGCCGAGCTGTTGAAAAAGGGCCTGGAAGCTTAAGCGGGTCCCAGCTCAAATCCGCCCGGTGGTTGGCCAGGCGGTCAGCGCGAAGGGGCGGACGGGACCTTGACCATGCCGAGGTGCACCTGCACCCGGTCCAGCGCATTGCCCAGCCAGACCTGCTCGTCCTGAACGGTGCAATTCAACTGCATATTGCGTCGCGCCAGCTTCGCCAGCGCCTGGCTGTCGGCCGCCGGCACCGAGACCACGCTCAGGTTTCTCGCCCGCTCCAGCTTGGCGCCGACTTGATCCCACCAGATGGCGGCGCCATGGCCACCGTAGCTGTAGACGAATACCTCGCGCGCGCGGCCGCAGGCCCTGCGTATGCGCTTTTCGTCTGGCTGGCCGACATCGATCCAGAGTTCGATCGCGCCGGTCAGGTCCTTGCGCCACAAATCGGGCTCGTCGTCGGTGCTCAGTCCTTTGCCGAAGGACAAAGCCTCGTCGGCGTGCAGTGCGTAGGCGAGCAGGCGCACCATCATGCGCTCGTCCGTTTCCGATGGATGGCGCGCAATGGTGAGCGTGTGCTCATGGTAATAATTCCGGTCCATGTTGGCGATTTGCAGCTCGGCTTTGAAGATAGTTGCCTTGAGAGCCATATGGTCACTTTTTCGGTGTGAGAGGCCCGCCCTCGGGCCGACCGATCTTCGAATTTGAGGCTGATCGGGGCGAGGCGCCCCTGCCACAAAAGAACGGCAACGGGGGCTTGCACCCCCGTTGGTCTGAATTCGCGCCGGATCGCTGCCGGTCTACTCGACCTTGGCCTTGGCGCGCAGCTCGGCCAGTGCCTTCTGGAACATCGCGTCCTGCAAGCGCTGCTCCAGCTTGGGCTTGACCTGGTCGTAATCAGGAAATTGTGCCGGGCGCGTATTCTCCAGCTCGATCACATGCCAGCCGAACTGGGTCTGCACCGGTGTCTCGGTGTACTTGCCCTTTTCCAGCTTCACCATGGCGTCGGAGAAGGGTTTGACGAATCCGCTCGGCAGATTCCAATCCAGATCGCCGCCGTGGTCCTTGGAGCCCGGATCCTTGGAGGCTTTCGCGAGTTCCTCGAATTTCTCGCCTTTTTTCAGTTTCTCGATGATCTCTTTTGCCTCGGTCTCTTTTTCCACTAGAATGTGGCGCGCCTTGTATTCCTTGTCGCCCATCTGTGCCTTGATCTTTTCGAACTCGGCCTTCAGTGCGTCCTCGCTCACCGGGTGACGCTTGACAAAGTCGTTGTGGAAGGCTTGCGCCAGGACGTTGGCGCGCGTGATTTCGATCTGGGCCGCGGTTTCGGCGTTCTTGGCCAGGCCCTTGCGGTTGGCTTCCTGCGCAATGACTTCCAGTGTGATCAGATTGTCGCGAATTGCCGCGCGCAGCTCCGGCGTATCCTTATGTCCCTGGGCCTCCTGAACGTGCACGATGGCATCCAGCCTGTTCTTGGGGATCGCGACGCCGTTGACGGTCGCGACCTTGGCGCTCGCGTTGGCGGCTTGTGCCAGGGCCAAGCCCGGTAGCGATAGCGCGACGACCAGAGCCAGAGCCAGGCGGGAGAGTGTGGGCTGCATGTTGATTCCTCTGTATTTACTGCGGTTGTGAAAAATCGTTCGCCTCTTCCGGCGCGTAGGCGCGAATGGCGAGGGCATGGATTTGCTGCTGCATCATGGGACCGAGCGCAGCATAGATCAGGCGGTGGCGCGCCACCGTGTTCTTGCCGGAGAACTGCGGCGAAACAATGGTGAGCGAATAATGGCCGCCACCGCCCTTGGCGCCCTCGTGTCCGGCATGCCGGGCACTGTCGTCGGTGATTTCCAGCCGGTTGGGCTGCAGCACGGCCAGCTTTTGCTCGATCAGCAGTGCGACACTCATGCGTTGCTCACTTCGATTCCTTCTGTTCCACGTATTTGGCGAGGAACAGCGCTTGCCCGATGACGAATGCCAGCATCAGGCCCATGCCGCCGAACAGTTTGAAATTGACCCAGGTGTCGGTGGAAAAGTTGAAGGCTACGTAGAGGTTGAGAAAACCCATGCAGGTAAAAAATCCGGCCCAGCTCAAATTGAGCTTGTTCCAGGCCGGATCCGGCAACTGGATCTGCTCACCGAGCATGGTGCGTATCAGGTTCTTGCGGAAAATGAGCGCGCTGGCGCCGAGCACCGAGGCGAACAGCCAGTACAGCACTGTCGGCTTCCACTTGATGAAGGTCTCGTCGTGCAGGTACAGCGTCGCTCCGCCGAATACCGCAATGATTGCGAGGCTCACCCACAGCATCGTATCCACCTTGCGCCGGCGCAGCCAGACCCAGGCGATTTGGCCGAACGTTGCAATGATCGCTACCGCGGTGGCGATAAGGATCGGCGCCTGGCTCGGCGCGATGCCCTCGCCAAGCCAGCGCGCGGCGAAGTCGTGCGCGATCGGCACATTCGCACCCGCGATCTTGAAAGCGACAAAGAAAAGGATGACCGGGAACAGGTCGAACAAAAATTTCATGGGCGTGGATTATAGCAGGCTTGGGTGAGCGCACCGTTTCGACCCCGTGGCGCAATACGCCCGGCGCGGGGCGCTCGCCGCGCCGCCTTTGATGCGCCCTGTCAATCCTGCAAGCCATTGACAGCGCAAACTATTTCTCAAGCTTGAGCGACGCCGAGTTGATGCAATAGCGCAGCCCTGTGGGCTCGGGTCCGTCGTCGAACACATGCCCCAGGTGGGCATCGCAGCTTGCGCACGTCGCCTCGGTGCGCCGCATCAGATGGCTGAAATCCTCGGCGGTCTTCACCGCATCCGGCGCGACGGGCTGCCAATAGCTGGGCCAACCCGAGCCGGAATCGAACTTGTGCGAGGAACTGAACAAGGACGCGCCGCAGCAGACGCAGTTATAGGTGCCCGCATCCTTGCAGTCGTTGTACTTGCCGCTGAAGGGACGCTCGGTGGCCTTGTGGCGCGTGACTTCGAACTGCTCGTCGCTGAGCTGCCTGCGCCATTCGGCCTCTGGTTTTATTATTTTCGCGGTCATCGAGCTCTCGTTTCTTCGGATAGCTGTAGCTGGCATCAAGCAATTGGACAGGCGAAATCATACATGGTTGCAGGCGGGTCCGAATTTCGTGCATGGCCGGCTACAATACTCCCATTTATCAGCCAGGAGAACGCAGATGCCGATGGTGAAAATGGTCGAATACGATAGCGCCGCTCCCGAAATAAAGACCGTCTACGACGATATCATGGCGACGCGCAAGACTGACTGGGTCAACAATTTCTGGAAGACCCTGGCGAGCCACCCGCCCACACTCAGGCGCATCTGGGCCGGTGTGAAGGAGGTGATGAGCCCCGGCAGGCTGGATCCGCTGACCAAGGAGATGATCTATGTCGCGGTGAGCGCCACCAACAACTGCGAATACTGCATCCACTCCCACATCGCCTCGGCGCGGGCCAAGGGCATGACCGACGAAATGCTGGGCGAGTTGCTCGCGGTCGCCGGCATGGCCAACCAGACCAACCGGCTGGCCAATGGCTACCAGATCCCGGTGGACGAGCAGTTTAGACCCGCGCCTTAGGAGGAGCAGCTCACCGACAGTGCCGACGCCCATTGCGGCGCAGGCTCGGCGTAGGCCTGCATGTCCTCTTGTTCGTCGTAGGGGCACGCGAGCAGGCGCATCAGGCGCTCGATCTCGCTGTAGTCGCGTTCGTCCGCGGCCTTGCGTATGGCCGCCTCCGCGAGGTAATTTCGCAGCACATACTTGGGATTGACCCGGTCCATGCGCGCCTTGCGCTCGGCGTCCGCGCTCGCCTCCAGCGCAAGCCGAGCGCGGTAGCGCCCGGCCCAGGCGGCGAATGCGTCGCGGTCCACGATCAAGTCGCGCAGGGGAGCGTTGTCGGCGCCGGGGGCAGGATCGAAATTGCCCAGGCGGCGGAAGAACGTGGTGTAGTCGGCCCGGCTTTGGTGCAGCAGCTCCAGCGTGTCCTGCAGCAGCCGCGCGTCGTCCGGCTGCTCGGCGGCGAGCCCAAGTTTGGCGCGCATCAGGCCCGAGTAGTTCTGTTCGAACTTCCCCTCGTATTCCTCCAGGGCGGTCTGCGCATCTTCCATCTCGACCAGCGGCAACAGCGCCTGGGCCAGGCAATAGAGGTTCCAGTGAGCGATGCGTGGCTGCATGTTGTAGGCATAGCGGCCGCCGTCGTCGGAATGGTTGCAAACGTGGCCCCAGTCGAAGCCTTCGATGAAGCCGTATGGGCCGTAGTCGATGGTGAGTCCGAGGATGGACATGTTGTCGGTGTTCATCACCCCATGGCAGAAACCCACCGCCTGCCATTGCGCAACCAGTTTGGCGGTGCGGGCTATGACCTCGCGCAGCAGCTCCAGATGGGGCTCGCCCGCCTCGCGCAACTGCGGGTAATGCTGGTCGATGACGTGCTCGGCAAGCGTCCTGACATGCTCGTGCTGGCGGCGGGAGGAAAACAGCTCGAACGAGCCGAAGCGCACATGGCTCGGGGCCATGCGCGTGAGCACGGCGGCGGACTCGATGTTCTCGCGCATCACCGGCTGGTCGCTGCCGACGATGGCGAGCGCGCGCGTGGTCGGAATGCCCAGGGCGTGCATGGCCTCGGAGGCGAGGTATTCGCGGATCGAGGAGCGCAGCACGGCGCGGCCGTCGCCCATGCGCGAGTAGGGCGTCTTGCCCGCACCCTTGAGCTGCAAGTCCCAGCGGCCGCGCGCGCCGGCCGCCTCGCCGAGCAGGATGGCGCGGCCATCGCCCAATTGCGGCACGAACACGCCGAACTGGTGCCCGGCATACACCGCGGCGAGCGGATCGAAGCCGGGCAGCAGGCGGTTGCCGCAGAAGATTTCGGTGAACTCAGGGCGCGCAGCTTCCTCGGGAGCCAGGCCGATCAGATCGGCCGCGGCCTGATTGAAGGCGACCAGATAGGGGTCGGGCAGCGGCGTGGGGGACAGCCTGGTATAGAAGGCCGGCGGCAACCGGCCGTAGCGGTTGTCGAAGCGCAGTTGCTCCAGCTTGACTGCGCCGAGTTCAGCGCTTGCGGTGTTCACGTATGCGTTCCTTTATGCCTGGTTCGATTGCGCAGCGTACCAGATCGGCCAGGTTTGCCTCTGTTTGGGAGAAGGTCCTGCTCGATGGAAAATTCGGGCAGCGTTTACGCCAGTCAGAGGTAATAGGGAACCGTAGAATAACATCCTAGCGGTCCAACCGACGGAGCTTAGCAATGGGCGAACTAGTCTATGTGATCACCATGAGCGCGGTGGCAGTGAGCGCGATTACCGGAGTGCTGGAGGCGGGGCGCAAACCCATAGACCTGTTCGGGGTGGTGCTGGTGGCGCTGACTTCCGCCCTGGGGGGAGGCACCATACGCGACCTGCTGCTCGCGCGATCGGTGTTCTGGGTGGCGGACCAAACCTACCTGGTCGCTGCGATCGGGGCAGGCGTGGCGGCTTTCGTGCTGGTGCGCCTGGCGCGCTTGCCGGCCAATCTGTTCCTGGTTCCCGACGCGCTTGGACTTGCACTATTCACGATCATCGGCACCCAGGTCGCTCTCACGCAGGGCGCGCCCTGGTTCGTCGCGACCTTCCTCGGCGTGGTCACGGGCGTGTTCGGCGGCGTGCTGCGCGACATCCTGTGCAATGAAGTGCCGCTGGTATTCACCGGCGAGCTGTACGCAACCGCGTCCTGGGCGGGCGCCATGGTGTTCATCGCCTTGTTGCATGTGGGCATCGCCGGCCCGGTCGCGAGCCTGCTTGCGATGGCGGCAATTTTCCTCACCAGGATCGCCGCCATTTACTGGCACCTGACCCTGCCCAGCTTTGCCGCAAAAACCTGAAAGCGCAGCTCGGGGGCCCGTGCCTGCATCATCAATACGTCTCTACGTGGTAGCGGCTCGCTGCCTTGAGCGCGGGCAGCAGGCGCGACCAGTCCATGCCGCTGCTGCGGCAGACGTCGGCGAAGGCCTCGTCCACGCCGGCTTCCATGGCTTTCAGGCCGCAGATGTAGATGTAGCTGTTCTCGTCCGCGAGCAGGCGCGCGAGCGCGTCGCCGCGAGCGCGGATCAGGTCCTGCACGTATTGCTTGGGCTGGTCGGGCTGGCGCGAATAGGCCAGGTTGACGTTGATCAATTCCTGCGGCAGCTTCTGCAACGGCCCGCAATAAGGCAGTTCTCCCGCTGTGCGCGCACCGAAGAACAGCCACAGTTCACCGCCTTCCTTGAGCCCCATGCGCCGGCGGCGGCGCTCGGTCATGGCGCGCATCGGCGCCGAACCGGTGCCGGTGCAGATCATGATGATGCTCGACCTTAGGTGGTTGGGCATGAGGAAACTCGCGCCGTAGGGCCCGACCACGCTTACCTGCTCGCCTTTCTTGAGATCGCATAGGTAGTTGGAGGCTAGCCCGCGCACGGGCCTGCCGTCGCGGTCCGAGGTGACGCGCTTCACCGTGAGTGCCAGGTTGTTGTAGTCGGGACGCTCGCCGTTGCGCGGGCTCGCAATCGAGTACAGCCGGATATGGTGCGGCTTGCCGGCCGCGTCCAAGCCCGGCGGAACGATGCCTAGCGACTGGCCCTCGAGTACGGGAAACGCGGTGGGACCGAAGTCGAGAACGATGTGGTGGATTTCATTCGAGGTATCGGCGGCGGTCAGGCGGTAGTTGCCGGTCACGGTGGCGATTGCCGGCCGCGCCAGGGTGTAAAGGTTGAGGTAGGGGTGCGCCGCCGACCAGGGTGGCGCGGCCGGCCCGCCCTGACCTTGGGTCGCGATGTCGGTGATGCGCTGTACTTCCTCGGGAAGATCACCCGCGCCTTCGACCTCGGGCGAGGTGTCGGGCGGCAGAACGTCCCAGGACAACTGCTCGTCGATGTTGAACGGCTGCGCCACGCGGCGCCAGTTGTCGATGGCGCCGGTGGGGCAGGGCGAGATGCAGTCGTTGCAGAAATTGCACAGCTCGACTTTGACCACGTAATTGCGCGCGTCATGCGTCACCGCCTTGACCGGACACGTTTCCTCGCAGGTATTGCAGCGGATGCAGATCTCAGGGTCAATCAGATGCTGGCGCTTAAGCTCAGCGGGGGCGTTCATGTGCTTCCGGTTTCCAGTCTGTTATTTCTAGTTGCTAGTTGAAGCGCACGTACTCGAAATCCGCCGGCTGGTTGTTGATGCCGCGCGCCGGCGGCGCGATCCAGTTGGCGAACTTGCCTGGTTCGGCGACACGGCCCATGAGCGAGCACACGTAGGCGCGGTCCTCTTCCGTGGGCAGCCAGGCGCCGTGTTGGCGCGTCCATTCCGCCTCGCTCAGGATCTTTCCATCGGGGCCGACATGGTGTTCAGTGAACAGTCCGATGCGGCGATTGAATCCCTTGTGCGGCAGGGTGAAGCGGAAGGCGATGCCGGCTTTTTCCGGAATCCGGTTCCAGCGATTGACGCCGGATTGCACGTCGGCGACCCAGTCGTCGCGCAGCCGCTCGTTCAGAGCCGTGAGGGCGGGGGCATGTTTGACGACGATCTGGCCGCCGACGACTTCCATGTAGGGGTACTCCGATCCATGCAGTTTGTGGTCGTCGGCGAGCTTGGTTTCCTCGAAGCGGCCTTTCAGTCCGTTGGCGTAGAACGATGCGGCATTGGACGAAATTTCGGAGCCAAACAGGTCGGCGGTAACGCTGTAATGGAAGTTCAGGTATTTCTGCAAGGTGGGCAGGTCGATCACGCCCAGGCCGCGCAGTTTGGCAGCGTCCTCGGTCTTGTGCTCCTTCATTGCGTCGCAGGTGCGGGCGATGATGCGGGCGATGCCGGATTCGCCCACGAACATGTGGTGTGCTTCCTCGGTCAGCATGAAGCGGCAGGTGCGCGCGAGCGGATCGAAACCGGATTCGGCCAGTGCCGCAAGCTGGTACTTGCCGTCGCGGTCGGTGATGAAGGTGAACATGAAGAACGAAAGCCAGTCCGGAGTCTTTTCGTTGAACGCGGTGAGGATGCGCGGATTGTCGGCGTCGCCCGAGCGGCGCGCGAGCAGCGCTTCGCCCTCCTCGCGCCCGTCGCGGCCGAAGTGGGCGTGCAGCAGATAGACCATGGCCCACAGGTGGCGGCCCTCCTCGACGTTCACCTGGAACAGGTTCCGCAGGTCGTAGAGCGAAGGGCAGGTGAGCCCGAGGTGGCGCTGCTGCTCCACCGAAGCCGGTTCGGTATCGCCCTGGGTGACGATGATGCGGCGCAGGGTCGAGCGGTATTCGCCCGGGACTTCCTGCCATGCAGGCTGGCCCTTGTGTTCGCCGAAATTGATCTTGCGCTCGGCTTCGGCCGGAGCGAGGAAGATGCCCCAGCGGTAGTCCTGCATCTTGACGTAGTCGAAGTGCGCCCAGCCTTTCGGCTCGACGCTGATCGCGGTGCGCAGATACACGTCTATGTTGTTCGATTCGTCCGGACCCATTTCCGACCACCAGTTGAGAAAGCCCGGCTGCCAGTGCTCCAGCGCGCGCTGCAGCGACTTGTTGCCGGAAAGTTCGACGTT
This sequence comes from Burkholderiales bacterium, assembly GCA_052172655.1. Classification (GTDB taxonomy): domain Bacteria; phylum Pseudomonadota; class Gammaproteobacteria; order Burkholderiales; family SG8-39; genus 2-12-FULL-64-23. Next base: position 288 of record JBQMQE010000075.1, on the reverse strand, counting down.
GTTGGGTATTTTTTCGCTATAGTTGATTGCCATCTGATTTCTCCTAAATTCTTTCCCAGTTGAATTTCGCTTTTGTGCCGCTACCGAACACTTTCAGCGCACCGTGCTCCCCGACCGCGTTGGGCCGATTGAATATCCAGTTCTGCCAGGCCGAGAGCCGCGCGAAAATGCGTGTCTCCATGGTCTCGGCGCCGGTGAATCTCAGGCTCGCCTCCATGCCGGTGAGCGCGTCAGGCGAAAGGCTGGCGCGCTCCTCCAGCGCAATGCGCACTTCCTCGTCCCAGTCCA
>JBQMQE010000074.1:9860-18848 GCA_052172655.1 Burkholderiales bacterium | reverse complement strand
CTTACCGTCATCAATTGAGGGCTTGGCAAAATGGGGGCGACCATCTATGACAGTTGAAAGGTTGATGAATATGGCAAAAAGAGAATACGCGTTCTACCCCGGCTGCTCCTCCCAACTGCGCGGCTCGGCCGCCAACTACCTGGTGTCGGTCGAATCGATGTGCGAAAAACTCGATGTCAAGATGACGCAGATCCCGGACTGGAACTGCTGCGGCGCCTCGATCAGCTACGCCGGCTCGAGCGAGCTCGCGCGCCACGTGCTCTCGGCGCGCAACTTCGCGCTGTCCGACAAACATTTGCCGGGCCAGGACATCGTCGCCACCTGCGCCGCCTGCTGGCTGGGCGGGCGCGAAACCATAGAGAAACTCGACGCCTCGAGCCAGTTGCTCGCAGACACCAACGAAGCGCTGAAGGAAGCCGGCCTGCAGTACAAGCCCGGCACCGCGATCCGCCACATGGTCGAGGTGCTGGTCGAGGACCTGGGCTACGAGGAACTGGGCAAGCCGGTGGTGAAGCCGCTCGACGGCGTCAAGGTCGCGGGCTACGTCGGCTGCCAGACCAACCGCCCGTTCGGCATCGCCGGCGAGTCGTTCGAGAACCCGATGTACCTGGACAAACTGATCGATACGATGGGCGGCGAATCCATCGCCAAGTACGAGGAAAAGGTGAGTTGCTGCGGCGGCTCACTCGCCTTCTGCGAACCGGAAAAGGCGGAAAAGCAAATCAAGAACATCGTCGAATCCGCCTACGACCACGGCGCGGACGTGATCTGCACCCCCTGCCCGCTGTGCCAGGCGAACGTCGAGGTGTACCAGTCCGAGATCAACAGAAAGCAGGGTACCAAGCTCAACATGCCGGTGGTGTATTACAGCCAGCTCTTGAGCGTCGCCTACGGCGGCACGCTCAAGGAAGCGGGCCTCGACGGCCACATCATCCAGCCGAAGAAGCTGCAGGAGATCGCGGTCAAGGTGGTCAAGAAGTAAGCACTCCTTTCAAAACCAACAATCGGACGCGGAATCTGCCACCCGTTGACGGATCAAGCCGGCGGCAACGTCCCGACGGCCAGAATCAGCGCCGCCAGCAGCAGCGGCGCGGACAGCGGCAGCGCGGCGAGCCGGCGTGTCACCCAAGTATAGAAACCGCCCAGGCGCATCTGCGCCGACACCACCATGAACGAGAACAGCAGGATCAGCGTCGGCAAGTGGATCGATTGCGCCGCTTCCTCCGGGCGCACCGCCTCGACGCCGATCAGCGCGATCGCACCCAGCAGCGCGATGCCGGTGCGGTCGAGCTGCAGGAACGGCAGCCCGCCGAAGATCATGCCCAGATAGACGATACAGAAGACCGCAAGAATGATCGTAGTCATGGTGGAATTGCTCGGATTTTGCGTCAAATTGCCGTCACCGAAGCGAAAAGCTCTGCGTCGTGGCGTATCGGCGGAAAATTTGCCCGCAACCTGTTGCTGCTATGTTCGCCAACGTACAGACCGGACAATTCGGGGGGGAGAGACTTTTGCTCAGAGTGTTATCGGCAGTCAGTGGCACTCAACCCGCAGCCTTATACCCCCAGGCAACAGCCGCGGGACGCGAACGGCTTTCCAACGTCGGAGGACGACCTGATGAAAATGGAAAAGAATCCTTCCAATAGAATACTGAAGACCCCACCCACCGCACCAAAACAATTCCAGACCGATAGGACGAGCGCGTCTCCCCGCGACGGGAAAGCCGGCACTCCAGACAACCGCCCCGCCAGATTGTACAGGGAGGAACATCATCTCTCGCTCGAGCCCGCCCCGCGCCGGCGCGCCGAGCGCCCGGGTCCTTCCGATGATATTCCGGAGCAGGATTGGCTCGAAGCGGAGATCGGGATCGAGCTCGAGCTCGAGCGGATGCGCAGGCGTAATTCGCAGCTGTCGGACTGACCCGCGCCGGTGCATCAGCGCGGCGTGACCGCTGTGCGCGTAACGTATCCGATGGAAAGTCCCTGCACCAGGATAGAGAACACGACGACGCTGTAGGTCAGCGCGACAACAGTGTTGCGCTCCGCTCCCGCAGGCAGCGACAGGGCGAGCGCCACCGAAATGCCGCCGCGCAACCCTCCCCAGGTCAGAACCTTCCATGAACCGCGCGGTAGATTGAAGGTGCGCTGCAGCAGTCCCACGGGCAATAGCGGTCTAAGTCTCGAAAGCACCGCATTTATTGATAGAGAATCTATAATGCAACAAGGCGGCAACGCGACCAGACGTGCGCAAGCAATTGATTTCTTTCGCATAAGAGTTCTCGGAGAATTCGGACGCGAAGGGAGCCGCTACTTCCAACTCAGCACCAGCTTTGCGGGTGCCAGAATACGGGAGACATGTCATGTGCTTCCTTGGTGTGATGCGCTTCTCCGCTTTCCTCATCTTGCCGGTCATCCTCAGCGCCTGCATAGCCGTCCCTGCCGGGCGGACGCCCGGTCCGCTTCCGCCCGCCACCCGGCCAATCTTGCCCGGCCTCGGGCTACCGCTCCTCTTTGAGGAAAATCGCGGCCAGGCTGATCCCCACGCGCGGTTCGTGGTGCGAAGCCCGGCGCACATCGTGTTCCTCGGCCAACGCGAGATCACCATGGTCGTCGCACCCGCGCCGCGCGAGGCCGGTGTGGTGGGGCTATTCGTCAGCGCGGCGGCAGCATCGCAAGAAGCTGGAGCGAACCGAAAGGCCACAGCGATTCGCATGAGGCTCGTAGGCGCCAGCGCCTCGGAACCCAGAGGCGAGAAACGCTATCGCGCGGTGGTGCGGCATATGCGGGGCAATGGAAAGCAGCCGCCGCGAGAGATTGCGAGCCCCGCGTACCGCGCGGTCCGCTATCCACAGGTGTATCCAGGAATCGACCTCGTGTTCCACGGCCGGCGCGCCAAGCTCAGCTACGATTTTGAGGTGGCGCCCGGCGCGGACCCGGGCCGTATCCGCCTGCGCTTCGCTGGCGCCGAGCCGCGGCTCGACTCGAATGGAAACCTGGTGCTGGAGACGCGCACTGGGCGGGTGATTCATGCCGCCCCGGCTGCGTACCAATTGGTCGACGGCCGCCGGGCGCGCGTGCGAGCGCGCTTCGTGCTCGCCAAGGGCGGCGTAGGCGTCGACGTCGCGGGGCGGGATCCCGCGAGGCGGCTGGTGATCGACCCGGTGATCGCATTTGCGACCTATCTGGGCGGCGCGGGAAGCGAGTTCGTCTGCTGCGCGGGACGCTCCTCGTTCGGCGTTGCCGCGGACGGCGCAGGGCATGTGTACGTCGTCGGAACGACTCGCTCCGATCCGTTTCCGGAAACAACCGGCGCACTGCAGGGCTTCACCGCAGCCTTTGTTGCCCGCTTCAATCTGACGAACCCGCAAAGCCCGCAGCTCGATTGGGTCACCCTGCTGGACGGAGAAGGCAGCGACCACGCGACCGGCGTGGCCGTTGCGGGCAGCGACGTATACGTTTCCGGCTGGACGAATTCGAATGACTTTCCTACTACGCTCGGAACCTACCGTCCTGATGCCGGCAACGGTAATACGGACCGTGGGTACGTCGCGCGGCTCGATGCCACCGGCGCGATCACCCGCGCCACCTACCTTGGCATGAGTACCGGCCCGGCCCTCTACCTGGAGGACGTGGCCGTGGATCCCGCCAGCGGAACCGGTTACCCGGCGGGCGTCTATGTCACTGGCGCGGCATACGGCGACGGCCTGGGAACACTGGGCGCTTTCCAGCAGACTCACTCTGGCGTGTACGATGCCGTAGTCGCTCGGCTCAGTCTCAACCTGGCGAATCTCGACTACCTCACATATCTGGGTGGTCTGTCCTGGGATTGGGGCGTGTCGATCGCCGTCCAGCATGGTATCGCCTACGTGGCGGGTCAGACGACCTCTGTTGACTTTCCAGTCAGCCCGGGGGCGGCGCAGACCGAGCCGGGGATCGGCGCGGCGAATGTATCAGCGTGCCCGCCCGGCGGCACTTCGCCCGAGATTTGCTACGACGGGTTCGCCGCGGCCATCGGCCCTACGGGCGGCACCCGCGTCTATGCGACCTTCCTCGGCGGTCCTGCTCAGGACGGCTCGCACGGGGTGGCCGTGGACCCTACCGGCCGGGCAACGGTCGTGGGCTGGCGCGGCGGCCCCGGTGCGGGTGCGCTGGCCCGGGTCGACAGGCTCGAGCCCAACGGACAGGCGGTACCTGGATTCGGCGTGAACCTCGGCGGCGGCAGTGCCCACGGCGTCGCGCTGGATGCGGCGGGCGGGGCGCAGGTGACGGGCTCGACCTCGACGCCGGGTCTCGCGACCCCCGGCGCCGTCCAGACGGTGTACGGCTCCGGCAGCGATGCCTTCCTCGCCACGGTCGATGCAGCGGGCAGCCTCTCGTACTTTACCTACCTGGGAGGCAATGGTCCGGATTACGGGGGGGACGTGGCCGTGGATGGAAACGGTACGTACATCGTTGGCGCTACGTGGTCGGACGACTTCCTCAGCGAACTGGCCACGCAGCCAACACCCGGCGGCGAGTACGACGCCTTTCTGGTCTGGCTGGCGGAGCCGGTCCAGATTCAGCTGGACAAGTCTGACAGTCCGGACCCGGCGACAGTCGGTCAGCCGTTCACGTACTATGTGACCGTCACGAACGCGGGCCCGGTCTCGGGGCTCAACCTGACAGACGCCGTTCCTTCGAGCCTGCAGATCCAGTCCGTCTTCCCGCCGAGCTGTAATGTGGATCCGGTGCTCAACGCCGTTAATTGCAGCGATCTCGCGCTCGCGGACGGCCAGGGCTTCTTCGCCGCGATCACCGTGATGCCATCGGCTGCAGGACAGTTCTGCAACATCGCGCAGCTTCAAGTACCGGGTTTGGCGGCACCGCTGGAGGCGACGGAGTGCACGACGACGCTCCCGGCCGGCGGGACGCCGCAAGCCAGCTTGGCCGTGACCAAGAGCGGGCCGACGGTCGTGGGGCTGAATCAGTCACTGTCGTATGTCGTCACCGTCACCAACACCGGCACCGCCCAGGCCTCGGCCGTGCAGTTCGTAGACGAGGTCATACCCAGCAAGCGCATCCTGTTCGAATCACTCACCAGTTCGATCGGAACCTGTTCGATACCCACGGACTTCCGCGCGGAATGCAGCCTCGGCGCGCTAGCCGCCGGTGACGTGGCCACCCTCACGATTCATGGTCGGAGCGATGTCCACCCGGGCCTGGTAGAGAACCGCGCGCAGGCCACGTTCGGTATGCCGGCGAGCGGGGCAGCGGCAATCCACACCACCGAGGTCACTGCTCTCACCGCCGACCTTGCTCTGGCCCTGGAGTCTGATGCGTCGGTGGTGGGCTACCGGATCTTCCGGGCCGAGCTCAACCAGACGAACACGCCAGCCCTCGTGCTTCCCTGGGCGGAAATCCTGATGGATTTCGAGGTTGCGGACTCGGCACAGGGGATGTCGGGAACCATAACCTTGGTGACCTCCGGCCATGGCTCCTGCGCCGCGCCAATAGAAGTTCCGAGTAGCCCTGGAAGGCTCGTAGTGCCGTGTAACCTGTTCACCGATCCCGCAACCAGTCAGCCGCCACCCTACGGCACGAGGTGGAGCGTAAGCGTCCGTGTCCCGACGGCGGCCACGGTTATATCGGTAAGAGGCCGCGTGCGCGGCCCGGTGAACGACCCCAACCCGGTGAACGATTGCGCGAGCGTGCCGGTGGGATTGGGGTGCCCCAACTGACGTATATGGAAACCTGAAGGGCCGGACCACGTCTTCTCACTAAAGAGTGGAAATCAGTAAGATCAGTGGGTTCAAGCTCGATCGATCGGCTTGATCGCGACTGATTCGCCTTGTGCTGACCGTCCGTTTTCTTTGGAATTGTCGCATTAGCCGTTTTCAGAAGATCAATCGAGTTTAGACCCTGTTGCTTCCTCTCGGCGCGCAACTTCGCGCTGTCCGACAAGCATTTGCCAGGGCAGGACATCGTCGCCACCTGCGCCGCCTGCTGGCTGGGCGGGCGCGAAACCTTAGAAAAGCTCGACGCCTCGAGCGAACTGCTGGCCGACATCAACGAAGCGCTCAAGGAAGCCGGGCTAGACGGCCATATCATCCAGCCGAAGAAGCTACAGGAAATCGCGGTCAAGGCCGTGTCCGGCAAGCGCTAGCAAGCAGGCCATCGGAATTCGCTTTCCGGGCGGGGACATTTGCTGATTGGTCAGCTCGGCGTCACCGCCTTGCGCGTAACGTATCCGATGGAAAGTCCCTGCACCAGGATAGAGAACACGACGACGCTGTAGGTCAGCGCGACCACGGTGTTGCGCTCTGGCCCTGGCGGCAGCGACAGGGCGAGCGCCACCGAAATGCCGCCGCGCAGACCGCCCCAGGTCAACACCTTCCACGAACCCCGTGGCAGATTGAACGCGCGCTGCAGCATACCCACAGGCAGTCCGACGGTGAGCAGCCGGGCTGCGAGCGTCACCGCCACGGCCACGCCCGCAGCGGCCAGCTCATTGACCGAGAACGCCACCAGCAGAACCTCCATGCCGATCAGGACGAACAGCGTCGCGTTCAGTATTTCGTCGACCAGCTCCCAGAACATATCCAGATAGCGGCGCGTCGTAACCGACATCGCCAGCGCGCGGCCGTGGTTGCCGATGATCAGTCCGGCGACCACCATGGCCAGCGGCCCGGACACATGCAGCGCGCTCGCCAGCGCGTAGCCGCCGGTGACGGCGGCCAGCGTCAACAGCACCTCGACCTGGTAGTTGTCCACGCTTTTCAACAGGCGGAACGTCACGTAGCCGAGCGCGAGGCCGAATAGCAGGCCGCCGCCCGCCTCGTGCAGCAGCAATTCGAGGCCCTGGCCCGGCGTCGGCGTGACGCCGCTCACCTGCATGCCCAGAAGCAGCGAGAATATCACCACCCCCACGCCATCGTTGAACAGCGATTCGCCCGCGATCACCAGTTCCAGCTCTCTCGGCGCGCCGGCGGACTTGAGGATGCCCATCACTGCGATCGGGTCGGTGGGCGAGATCAAGGCGCCGAATAGCAGGCAATACATGAGCGGCAAATGCAGGCCCGCCAGCGGCAGCGCAAACCACATCCCATAGCCCACCGCAAGGGTCGACAGCAGCGTGCCCAGCACGGCCATGGCGCCGACCGGCCAACGGTACGTGCTGAGCGCGCTCAGATCGACATGCAGCGCAGCGGCAAACAGCAGCAGCGACAGCATGCCCTGCATGAGGACGTCGGAAAAGTCGATCGAGCGCAGCAGCGACTCCTCGTACACGCGCAAGCCGTGCGCCACGCCCATTGCGTCCAGCCCGACGAGCGCCAGGGAAAACGCGAGCGCAGCCGCCATCACGCCGATGGTCGTGGGCATGCCGACGAAGCGATGGTTCAGATAAGCCAGCAGTGCGGTGATGACCAGGCAGACGGCGGCGATATTGAGCATTCGTTGTCTCGGTCGGACAGTTCTGAAACGGCCGCTCAGTTCTGCGCAAGAAGCGCGAGCATCGCCTCGACATCGACGATCTTGTCGCGCGGGGCGCCGCGCCGCGCTCCGCGCGCGACCTCCACATCGTCGAGTTGCTTCCAGTCGCTGAACGAAACAGGCTGCACGCCACGCTCGCGCAGCAATGAGACAATCGCATCGCGCCCGGGCAGCGCGCGCGCCGCGAGTCCGGCGCCGTCGGCCACCATGTGTCCGACGACGTGGGCGGACGCGCGCTTGTGCTCGCCGATCAACCCCTGCGGTCCGGAGCGCGCCCAGCCGACGACGTATTCGTTGGCAATCACGGCGCGGCTGGCGGGATCGACGACGCGCCCGTCCTCGTTGGCAATGACCCGCGCTTTCTCGTCGTAGGGGACACCGGCAATGCGCTCGGCGGCATAACCGATCGCAGGCAGCACCATGCCGACCTCGAGCACTTCGATTTCGCCGGTGCCGCGGGCGGCGACCGAGCCGTCGGGCCGCGCCTCCAGGCGGTTCTTCTCCAATGCGAGGCCCGTCACATTGCCTGCGGCGTCGGCGATGATCTCGGTGGGCGAGACGAGGAAGCGCAGATGCAGCTTTTTCGCATTCGCGCGCGGCCGCCTTGCGGCGAAGGCGCGCAGGAGTTTTAGGTTCTTGTCCCTTTGCGCATCGCCCGTGGATTGCGCGCAGCCCGCAAGCTCGCGCGGAGCGATCACCGGGTCCGCGCCTTGCATCTTGCCCAGTTCTTTGAGTTCCGCCGGCGAAAACGCGGCCTGCTCAGGCCCGCGCCGCCCGAGGACGAAAACCTCGCGCACCTGGCTCTCGCGCAACGCTTGCAGTGCGTGTGCGGCAATGTCCGTCTGTTCGAGTTCGGCCGGCGTGCGCAGCAGAATTCGCGCGGCGTCGACGGCAACGTTGCCGTTGCCTACCACCGCGACGCGGTGCACCGACAAATCTATTTTCGCATTGCGGTAGTCCGGGTGTCCGTTGTACCAGCCGACGAAGACCGTCGCCGGTGTGCAGCGTGCAATGCCTTCGCCCGGAATGCCGAGACGGCGGTCGGCCTCGTTGCCGGTGGCATAGACGATCTGATGGTAGTGCCGGCGCAGTTCCTCCACCGTCACGTCGCGCCCGAGGCGCACGTTTCCGAGAAACCTGAACGACGGCCGCGCGGCCGTCGTTGCGAAAACGCGGCTGACAGTCTTGATCTTCTCGTGGTCGGGCGCGACACCGCCCCGCACCAGTCCGTACGGCGTCGGCAGGCGTTCGAACATGTCGACATCGACCACCGCGTCGGCGCGCTTCAGCAGCGCCTCCGCGGCGTAGAAGCCGGCAGGACCCGAGCCGATGATTGCGATACGCATGAACTAGCTCCACCATGAATAGAAAGATTTGTCTCACATACCAGGCTGTCGTTGACAAAAACCGCCACGTCTCTCGCACGCAGGCAATGAAATCGAAATTGCCGGGTCTCCCTGGTCCGGCTTGGCAATCCAGAATCTAGGCGTAGGCCGGCGGGGGCACGAATGCGTAGTAC
>JBQMQE010000074.1:0-9850 GCA_052172655.1 Burkholderiales bacterium | reverse complement strand
CTCGCGCTCCAGCAGTTGCGCCACGCGGATCGTCGTCAGATCGCCGTACTGCGGCCCGACGATCTGCGCGCCGATAGGCAAACCCTCGGGCGCGAGGCCGATCGGCGCGGCGGTGCCGGGCAGATAGCACATGCCGGCAATGCCCGCCCACCACATCTGCGTCGTCGCCGGCTGCGGCTTGCCGTTCACCGTGATCATGCGCTCCCAGCGTTCGCCCGGCATCGAATGCGGGAACGCTGCGCTTGCCGCGTTCGGGCACAGCAGCACGTCCCAGTCCCTGAAGAACTCCGCCCACGCGAGGCGCATTTGGTGGCGCCGGTTCGAAGCCGCGAGCCAATCCCTGTGCGTCTGGGTGTTGGCACGCACCATCTGTGCGTAGTAGGAGCCGTCCTCCGGCTCGAGGCTCGCCTTCGCCGCGAGCATCTGCGCAACGTACTCCGGCGTCTGCCGCGCCGAGGTCGCGCCGCGCAGGAGCTGGATGAAGACACGGTGCGCTTCGGCCAGATCGAAAGCGGGCAGCGCGCGCTCGGATACCTTCGCGCCCTGGCGCGCGAGGAACTGCGCGAGGCGCCCGATCGCATGCTGCACCGTGGCATCGGTTTCCGCGGTCGGGTGCGTCGCCAGAACCGCGACGCGCAGGCCGCGCAGCGTCTTGCGCGCAGGTTTCGCCAACGCGAGCTTCCAGCCGGCGCCGTCGATCGCGTCCGGCCCGGCCATGACGCCGAGCGCCAGTTCCAGATCGAAGGCACTGCGCGCAAGCGGGCCGATCGCCGAAATGTCCGCCGGGTGCGCGCTGCCCGGCAGCGCATGGCCGGCCATCGAGCAGATGCCCCAGGTCGGCTTGTGGCCGTAGACGCCGCAGTAGTTCGCCGGGTTGCGGATCGAGCCGCCGATGTCGCTGCCGATCTCGAGGCCGGTAAGCCCGGCCGCGAGCGCGGCCGCTGCGCCGCCGGACGAACCGCCGGGCGTGCGCGCCGGGTCCCAGGGGTTCACTGTCTTGCCGTACACCGGGTTGTTCGTTTCCCAGTCGGCAAGCAGCGTGGGCACGTTCGACTTGCCGAACACGTTCGCGCCCGCGCGCGCGACGCGCTCGACCGCCACGGCATTGCTCGCGGCACGGTTGTCCTTGTACTCGGTGAGCCCCCAGGTGGTGGGATGGCCTTTGAGGTCGAAGGATTCCTTCACCGTCATCGGCAGGCCGGCCAGTGCACCGGTCTTCGCGCCCGCCCGCCCGGCTGCGCGATCGAAGGCGCGCGCGCGTTTGCGCGCCGCATCGAAATCGAGCACGCACAGCGAATTCAACGCGCGATCCTGACGCACGATGCGCGCGGCGTAAACATCGAGCAGCTCGAGCGCGCCGATCTTCTTCGCGCGCAGCGCGCGGATGAGTTTGGTCGCCGGCCAGAATGCGATATCCATTGAATGCTCCCTATGTTGCGCGTTCAGTAGTGCGGCGGAATCTCCTCGCCCGGGCTCACCGCCTCCGCCGGCGCCGCTTGCCGAAGTTGCTGGCGCAGGGTGCGAATCTCCTGCTGCAACCGATCGATCTGCTGCTGCTGGCGATATACCGTGCGGTTGAGCGCATCGAGCAGGTCTTCGGCCAGGCTGACCTTCGCCTCGAGCTCGTTCAATCTGGACTCCATGATGCGCTTCAAGCCTTCGACAGATCCAGCTCCGCATGAAACTCCGATTCAACCCGCTTCAGCTTGAAACCGATCTTGCGTGACACGCGCTGCATGGCGACGTTGTCGTTCAGTATGGTAGCGACGATGCGTTCGAGCTTTTCATCGCGCCCGATCTGCACCAGGCGGCGCAACAGCTCGGCGCCGAAACCGTGACCCTGATAGACGTCGCTGACGAGAATGGCGAACTCGGCCTCCGCCGTCTGGTGCAATTTGCTCAGGCGCCCTATCGCGAGAATGGCTTGCTTGCCGGTCTTGGGGTCTTTGCGCTCGACTACCAGTGCCATCTCGCGATCGTAGTCGATAAAGCACAGACGCGTCAGGCGTTCGTGCGCGATCCGCTGGCTGTACTGGATGTAGTGGAAGTAGCGCATATACACGCTTTCCTCCGACAGGCTCGCATGGAACTCGACCATCAGCGGCTCGTCCTCCGGGCGGATGGGACGAATGGTGACCGCCATGCCCGATTTGGAGGTCCATTCCGACGCGTAGCGCGCCGGGTAAGGGCGTATGCAGAGTCCTGGCAGTTGGTCTTCGGCCATGTCCGGCCGGTGCAGGACAATGCGCGCATCGAGCGCGATAATACCCGCGGCGCCGGGCTCTCCTGCATGCGGCGGCGGACTGGCCGGGGCGGGCGCCGCGAGCAGGGGGTTGATGTCGATTTCCTTGATCCAGGGCTGTTCCACCACCAGTTGGCTGAACCGCACCAGCAATCGCGCCAGCGCGGCGAGGTCCACGGGTGCGCGGCCGCGCACGCCCAGCAGCGCCTTGTGGATCGTCGTCTGCTCCATCATGCGTCGCGCCAGCGTGGTATTGAGCGGCGGCAGGGCGAGCGCGCGGTCGCGGAACACCTCTACCAACTGCCCGCCCGCGCCGAACAACAGCACCGGTCCGAACTGCGCATCGATGCTGCTGCCGACGATCAGCTCGTAGCCCTCCAGTTTGACCATCGGCTGCACCGCCACGCCGAGAAAATTCTTGCCGCCGCCTGCGGCAGGTTCGCTCGCCGCTTCTGCCGCGGATTGAATCGCGCGGTAGGCGCGCCGCACCGCGTCCGCGTCGGCGAGATTCAACTGCACGCCGCCGACGTCGGTCTTGTGGGTGATGGTGTGCGAGTGCAGCTTGAGCACTACCGGATAGCCGAATTCGGCCGCGCATTGCACCGCTTCGTCTTCGCTGCCGGCGATACGCGTGCGCACGGTCGGGATGCCATACGCGGCGAGCACCTGCTTCGATTCGAACTCGCTCAACAAAGTGCGGCCCGATGTGCGCGCGTCCAGGATAAGCTGCTGCACCCGCGCCCGATCCGGCGCGCCATCCGTCGCAGCCGCCACCAGCGTCGGCGTTTCGTACAGGCCGCGCAGGTTGTAGGCATAGCGCCACATCAAGGTGAAGATGCGCGCCGCGGTGTCCGGGTAGCCGAAAGTGGGTATGTTCGCCTGATTCAGAATCGCCTCCCCCGCGACCACATCCTTGCCGCCCATCCAACTGGCGAGCACCGGCTTGCCCCTGGTCGCGGCGAACTTCGTCATACGCCTCGCCGTTTCGGTCGGATCGGTCATCGCCTGCGGCGTGAGCGCCACCAGCAGCCCGTCGCTGTTCGGATCCTTTGTCGCGATCTCGAGCGCCAGAGCGTAGCGCTCCGGATCGGCGTCGCCGAGGATATCGATCGGGTTGCCATGGCTCCAGTGCGGCGGCAGCACCTTGTCCAGCGCCTCCAGCGTCGGTGCAGACAATTCGGCCAGTTCGCCGCCGAGCGCGATCAGCGCGTCGGTGGCGAGCACGCCCGGTCCGCCGGCGTTGGTGACGATGGTCAGGCGCGGGCCGGACGGGCGCGGCTGCTTCGCCAGCACCTCGGCCATGTAGAACAGGTCGGAAATGGAGTTCACGCGCAGCACGCCGCAGCGGCGAAACACCGCGTCGAGCACGTCGTCGCTGCCGGCGAGCGCACCGGTGTGAGAGGCCGCGGCCTTTGCCGCCGCCGCCGTGCGCCCCGCCTTGATCACGATGATCGGCTTGGTCAGCGCGACCTCGCGCGCGGCGGAGATGAAGGAGCGCGCATCGCCTATGGATTCCATGTAGATCATGATGCTGTGCGTATGCGGGTCGTCGCCGAGATAGTTGATCAGGTCGCCCCAGTCGACGTCGAGCATCGAGCCGACCGAGACGCAGGCGCTGAAGCCGACGTTCTCGCTGAAGCTCCAGTCGAGCACCGCGGTGAGCAGCGCGCCGCTCTGGCTGATGAAGCCGACGCTGCCCGGGCGCGCCATGGCGCTGGCAAAGGTCGCGTTCAGGTGCGTCGCGGGGCGCATCACGCCCAGGCAATTCGGACCGATCAGGCGCATCCTGCCGCGCGCCCTCTCGGCGATCTGCCGCTCCAACTCCACGCCGGCGCCGCCCGCCTCCTTGAACCCGGCCGAGATGATGATCGCACCTTTCACGCCGGCCGCGACGCACTCGCTGACAATACCGGGCACCGTCGGAGCGGGAGTGACAATGAGCGCGAGGTCGACCGGCTCGGGCACCTGGGCGACGTTCGCATAGGCCTTGATGCCGAGCACCTGCTTGTGCCGCTTGTTGATCGGATAGACCGTGCCGCCAAACGGGTTGCTGATGAGGTTCCACAGCACGGTGCGTCCGACCCTGCCCTCTTGCTCGGTCGCGCCGATCACGGCGACGCTTTTCGGCGCAAAGATGGCGCGCAGCGAGTCGCGCTCGAAATGCAGCACGTCCAGCGCACGGTCGGCGCCATCGCCCGGCTTGACCGATTCGGGTTTCACTTTGCTCTTTCTTTCCTTGTCGTTCACCTTGTGCTCCTGATCAATGCCGGCGCGGATTCCATGGATTCAGGCTTGGATCGCGCAGCTTTGGTCGCCTGACCCAAGCAGGATACGCACATCAGCCGCTGCTTGCGCCCAAGACCGCCCGGCGCAGCTCGTCGTAGTCGCGCGTCACCGGAAACTGCGGAAACTCCGCGGCCACGTTGGCAGGCGGGCAGAACAGGATGCCCGCATCAGCCTCGGTCAGCATGCCGGTGTCGTTGTAGGAATCGCCGGCGGCGATGGTATGAAAATTAAGCTCCTTGAACGCCTTCACCGAAGCGCGCTTCTGATCCGGCATGCGCAGCCGGTAGTCGCGCACGCGGCCGCCGGGCTCGACCACGAGTTCGTGGCAGAACAGTGTCGGATAGCCGAGCGCTCGCATCAGCGGCGCCGCGAACTGGTAATAGGTGTCCGACAGGATCACCACCTGGCATTCCCCGCGCAGCCAGTCGAGGAACTCGCGCGCGCCCGCAAGCGGCTGCATGCCGGCGATCACATTCTGGATGTCGGGCAGGCCGAGCCCGCGCTCGCCGAGTATGTCGATGCGGCCGCGCATCAGCTTGTCGTAATCGGGCTCCTCGCGCGTGGTCCTGGCCAGCTCCGGAATTCCGGTGCGCTCGGAAAATTCGATCCAGATTTCGGGGATCAGCACGCCTTCCAAATCAAGGCAAACGATCTGCAACGGGGCGCTCCAGGCGGTGAGAGGGATAAGAAGGGCTGGGCTTGAGTGTGCTGGACCGGGGCGGCGCTCTCCCCGTGACGGCAATTGTAATCCACGCGCGGCTTTTTGCCCAAATTTCCGCCTGCCCCAGCCTGTCCGGACAGCAGACCGGCTGCGCCGTAGCCGCTTCAGCTGGTCAGGCGCCGATACACTTCCGCCGTCTTCAGCGGCAACTGCGCCGCGTCGTCGATCAGCACCCAGCTCGCCGGACCGTACATGTGCGGCAGGTAGTCGCGCGCCTCGTCGTCAATGGTGACGCAGAAAGGATGGATGCCGGACTGGCGCGCCTCGATCAGCGCCTGGCGCGTGTCCTCGATGCCGTAGTCGCCGCGGTAGCCGTCGTGAAAATCGTCGGGCTTGCCGTCGGACAGGGTGAACAGGATGCGCGTCTTCGCCTCGACTTCGTTGAGGATGCCAGATAGATGCCGGATCGCCACGCCCATGCGGGTGTAGTCGCGCGGCTCGACCCCGGCGATGCGGCCACGCACCGCCTCGTCATAGGACTCGCCGAAGGTCTTGATGCGATAGATGTCGCAGCGCTTGCGCGTCCAGCCGGAGAAGCCGTAGATGGCGTAGCGGTCGCCCAGCGCTTCGAGCGCCTCGCACAGCAGCACCAGCGCCTCGCGCTCGCAGGCGTTGATCCAGCCCTTGGTCGAGCCGCTCATGTCGACCATGAACATGACGGCGATGTTGCGCTCGCTGCGCCGGCGCTGCACGAACAGCCGCTCGGAGGGCTCGATGCCGCTCTTGCGGTCGGCATAGGCCTCGACCACGGCATCGAAGTCGATATCCTCGCCTTCGTGCTGGCGCCGCAGGAGCCGATCCTCGCCGCGCAGCGCCTCGAAGCGGCGGCGCAACTGGGCGATTCTCCCGGCGTAGCGCGCGCGCACCGCGGCGACGTAGCCCGGATCGCCCGGCAGCACCTCGGACTCGAACAGCACGCACCAGTCCTTGCGGTAGTCGCGGCGGCGGAAATCCCACTCGTCGTAGAGCCTGCCGCCCGCGGCGCGGGTTTGCGCGAGCTCGCCTGCGGCGTCGCCCTCGGGCAGAGCGTCGCCGGAGTACGCACCAGGCCCGGAGGCGAGCAGGTACTCCTCGGGGATCTCGCCGAAGTCCTGGATGATGGAGCGCATCAGCTTGGCGACTTTCTCCGGCGGCGCCACCGCCTCGCCGTCGATCTGCAGCTCGAACTCCAGGGTGTCGAAGGAACTCTCCACCTCGAGTTCGGGCTCGTCCGCCTGCAGCTCACCTCGCTCCGCCTGCACGGCTAGTCGCAATTGCTCGAGTTCGGCGTAAAGGGCGCGCCGCTCCTGCGCAATGCGCTCGCCGCGCACCGCGGCCGCGCGCTCAGGATACAGGCTGCCCATGTACGGGAAAGGTTCGGGCAGCGGCAGCGGATAGAACTCGCGCAGCAGAAAAACGCTGTCGGCGACCGAGCTGTCGGCTCGCGACAAACGCTCCTTGGCCGCAACCAGGCTCGCCGGAAGATCCGGGCGCAGTGAAGCGAGCAAGGCGGCGAGGCCCGCAAAGCCGAGTGCCATCTGGTTCTTCAGCCGGATGGCCTCAAGGAGATTGAACCACGCCAGGGCGCGCTCCGGCACGGCGTAGTGCGCGAGCACCGGTCCGAGCTCGATGTTGAAGCTGCCGTAGCGCGCCTGCGCCCAGTGGTGCACCGCGATCGCCTTGTACAGGCGGAAGTTCTGCTCGCGCGCAGGGTAGCGGGCGATGCGCTCGGGCAGGAAAATGGTCTGCGTGTCGGTCCAGGTGTCGCCCGCGGCTTCGAGCTGCAGCCTGCGCCCGGCGAGGCCGCGCAGGAACAGTTCGAGCACGCGCGCCACCTCGGTGAGCGCCACGCCCTCCCCGGCGGCCTCAGTGCGGCGCTTGAAGCCGGCCAGGTCCTTCAGCGCGGCGCAGGCCGGGTACAGGCCCTGCTTGTCGTAGGCGTCCAGGGCGTGCAGCAGCCATTTCTCCGTCCCGCTGCGGCCGAACAAGGCGAGGGCCTGCGGTGCCTGCGCCGTGAACTGGTAACCCAACTCGGCCACGTTCTGCGCCGCGACCTGGGCCCAGCCGAGCACGAACTCCTGCTGCGCGCGAGGCAGCGGCGCGATGCCCGCCGCAACCGCAGCGGCGCTGCGCCGCGACGACAGCGCGGCACAGAGGATGTCGTCGAGTTTTTCCTCGAGTTCGGTCCGGGAGAATCTGGATTCGTTCACTTGCCGCTCACCCTAGCCCCCCGCCGGGGGGAGAGGGAACTTTAACTCCCTTTCCCGCTTTGCGCGAGAGTGTCGGGGTACGCTGGCAGCTTCAGAACACCGCCGAGGCGAGTTCGTCGATCGCGGCGAGCATCTCGGGGTCGTCGCTCAAGGCGAGCGAGATCGCCGCGGCGCAGGCCGCCCGGGGCGCGATGCCGCGCTGCATCAACTGCGCCGCGTGCACCAGCAGGCGCGTGCTCGCGCCTTCGTCGAGGCCGCTGCCCTTCAGGTTGCGCGTCATCGCGGCGAATTTCACCAGCCGCTCGGCGGTGGCCGCATCGATGCCGGTCTCGGTGACGACGATTTTCGCCTCCAGGTCGGCGCGCGGATAGTCGAATTCGATCGCGATAAAGCGCTGCCGCGTGGAATGCTTGAGTTCCTTCAGCACGCTCTGATAGCCCGGGTTGTAGGACAGGATCAGCATGAACTCCGCCGGCGCGCGCAGCAACTCGCCGCGCTTTTCCATCGGCAGGATGCGGCGGCTGTCGGCGAGCGGATGGATCACCACAGTCGTGTCCTTGCGCGCTTCGACGATCTCGTCGAGGTAGCAGAGGCTGCCCGAGCGCACCGCACGCGCGAGCGGCCCGTCCACCCATACGGTTTGGTTGTCGACGATCAGGTAGCGCCCGACCAGGTCGGAGGCGGTGAGGTCGTCGTGGCAGGACACCGTCACCAGCGGCCGCGCCAGGCGCCAGCCCATGTGCTCGACGAAGCGCGTCTTGCCGCAGCCGGTCGGCCCCTTCAGCAGTACCGGCACCCTGCTCGCCCAGGCGGCCTCGAACAGCGCCACCTCGGCGCCGACCGGCTCGTAGTAGGGCTCGGTTTCGATGCGGTCGAGGTCGGCATCGAGCCGGCGCGTATGATGCGGATCGTTCATGTGTACATTCGGAACAACGTCTATACGATGAATCCGGTCAGGGCGGTGAGCGTGGTGTTCATGCGTGTGTACCCGAAGTAAGTTACTCGCAGGAGGCTCTGAGGTGTCTCGTAAATGCGGCCTAACGTGCCATTCACCCGGACGAGGGACGGCGCGCAGCGCCGCCCCGGAGGGTCGGGCGCAACGGCTTGTTATGCCGCGGTGAGTTTGATTTTCTCGACATCGGCAAGCTTAACTCGCCGCCGCGCATGCCACAGATCATAGTTGTACTGCATGGCGAGCCAGCTCTCGGGCGTACGTCCGAGCGCCTTGGAGAGCCGAAGCGCCATCTCCGGAGTCACTGCACTCGAACCTTTCAGTATGCGGCTCAGCGTCGAAGCAGCCACCCCGAGCTTTAGCGCGAGTTCCCGACCGCTCAGATCGTTGGGCTCAAGATAGACCCGAGTGATGAACTCTCCCGGGTGGGGCGGGTTGTGCATAGCCATCAGTGGTAATCCTCGTAGTCCAGAATGTAAGCATCGCCGTCGCGGAATTCAAACGTCAGCCGCCAGCTTCCATTGACCCAGATGGACCAGCGACCCTTTTCCCGCCGCCTTCAATGGATGAAGGCGGAAACCCGGGATGCTCATGTCCTCGATTTGTTGGCCCGTATCCAAGGCCGCGAGTTGCATTCGCAGCCGATGAGCGTGATGCGGTTGGATCCCGGCCAAACTTCCTGACTCAAAAAACTTCTGCAGTCCCTTGTGCCGGAATGTTTTGACCATACTCCATCATACGTTGTTGCGCACCGCGCAACAACCCGCGTCGGCCTACTGCGGCATGACGTCCGCAGTCACCGGCGCGCGCTGCTCTTGCGCGCGTCCGGTGCACTGCGCTGTTATGCGACGTTCTGCATTTTGTTCGCGTAGTCGCGGCCAGACGTTGGCAGAGGTAGAGGCTTACCGTCTTGGTGGTAAAGCGCAATTGCTTCCTCGACAACTTGGCACAGTTCCTCGAAGACAGCCTTTTCATCCGGACCGTGGCACCCACCGTAAACCAGCCCTGGTGAGCTCCCGACAAAGCATTGGTCCTCTTCAGACCACTCGACAATCTTCGCGTACCTTGCACTTTCCTTCATGACTTTGACTCCTCAACGGCGCGTTTCACCGCGCGGACTTGGTAATGCATTGCATCGTCGCCAAGCGCACCCGATATTGTGATCGGTTTCGGAACTCTCGGGTGGACGAAGTTCCGGTGGTCGCCTTTCCCACCGCGATTGACGAAGCCTGCGCGTTCAAGCTCGGCGACAAGTTCTCTTACCTTCTGTGGCATGAAATCACCGTCGGATATTTCGTCGCATAACGTAGAGGTCACCGGCGGAGCGCCGCAGGCGCGGAGTCCGTGTGAACCGCCGGGTTAGACATGCGTCGTTGCGAAAACACTTTTATATGGCGGTGGCGAAAGTGGAAAATTGTGCTCATGCCTTACCCCCATAATCTTTTTGAGCGTCCGGTAAT
>JBQMQE010000073.1:0-18869 GCA_052172655.1 Burkholderiales bacterium | reverse complement strand
CTTTGCCGACTATCGCGACGCCCGAGGAAGCGCTGGCGCAGCCGCAGACGCGCATCCACGACTATACCGACGCGGGCAATATCCACCGCAACCAGGCGTTCGAGTTCGGCGACGTGGAGGAGGCGCTGGCGAAGTCGGACCATGTGTTCGAGGACCTGTTCTTCTTCGAAGGCAACACGCATATGCCGATGGAGCAGCACGCCTCGCTCGCCACCACCGAGGGCGAGGGCAAGCTCATGCTCTGGACGAGCACCCAGGATCCGCACTACCTGCATCGTCAGCTCGCGCGCGTGCTGCAGATGTCGGCCGCGCACATCCGCGTGATTGCCTGCGACAACGGCGGCGGCTTCGGCGGCAAGTGCGATCCGGCCGGGCATGAGTTCGTGGTGTCCAAAGCGGCGCTGATGCTCGGCCGGCCGGTGAAAATCTGCCTCACGCGCGAGGAAGTGTTCTACCTGCACCGCGGCCGCCACCCGGTGCTGATGAAATTGCGCACCGGCGTGACCCGCGAAGGCAAGCTCACCGGCATGCACCTGCAGACGCTGCTCGACGGCGGCGCCTACGGCTCGCACGGCCCGGCGAGTACCTTTTACACCGGCGTGCTGACGCCGCTCACCTACGAGCTGCCGCGCTTCAAGTTCGACGCCTGCAGGGTATTTACCAACAAGCCCGCCTGCGGACCGAAACGCGGCCACGGCACGCCGCAGCCGCGCTTCGGCCAGGAAGTCCAGCTCGACAAGATCGCCGAAAAGCTGAAGCTCGATCCGGCGGAGCTGCGACTCAATATGGTCACCAAGGCTAATTCGCTCACCGCGAGCTGGCTCAAGATCGGCAGCAACGGCCTGGCCGAATGCATTCGCCAGGTGGTCGCGGGTTCCGACTGGAAACAAAAGCACGGCAAATTGCCTGAGGGCCGCGGCGTCGGCATCGCCTGCAGTTCGTACATGACCGGCGCAGGCGTGTCGATCTACTGGAACAAGATGCCGCATACCGGCGTGCAACTGACGCTGGACCGCAGCGGCCAGGTGACGGTATTCTGCGGCGCGACCGAGGTCGGGCAGGGTTCGAATGACGTGCTCGCCGCGGTCGTCGCGGAAACGCTGGGCATCGGCACCAAGGAAGTGCGCTGCGTCACCGGCGATACCGGGATTACGCCGATAGACCTGGGTTCCTACTCCAGCCGTGTGACGCTGATGATGGGCAATGCGGCGCTGCAGGCCGCCGGGCGCGCGCGCGACATGCTGGTTACCGCGGCGGCGGAACAACTCGAGGTGCTGCCCGAAAGCGTCGTGCTCTCGCAGGGACGCGTGTTCGCCGCGGGCGATGCCGCGAAGAGCATGAGCTTTGCCGAAGCCGTGGTCTATGCCGAAACCAAATTCGGCACCCTCGGCACGGTGGGTTCGTACACGCCGCCCAAGCCGCCGGGCAAATTCAAGGCCGCGGGCGTGGGCCCGTCGCCGGCATATTCCTTCTCCGCCTGCGTGGTCGAGGTGCAAGTGGACGAGCATACCGGCTGGATCACCGTTCCCAGGATCTGGATCGCGCACGACATCGGCCGTGCCTTGAATCCGGTGCTCGCGCGCGGGCAGGTCATAGGCAGCATCTACATGGGATTGGGGGAAGCACTGATGGAAGAGCAGGTGTTCCGGCGGCTGCCGCCGAAGCTTTCCAACGCGCTGGTGCACAAGATCCCGTCGCTGCTCGAGTACAAGAGCATCACTTCGCTCGACATGCCCGAGGTCGAGGTATTCCTGATCGAGGAACCGGATCCAAATTGCCCGTTCGGCGCGAAGGAGGTTGGCCAGGGGCCGCTGCTGCCGGTGATGCCGGCGGTCGCGAACGCCGTGTTCGACGCGGTCGGCGTGCGCATCGACGAAGTTCCGATCACGCCGGAAAAAATCCTGCGCGCGCTGCACTTGAAACGCGACGGCAAGAACCCGCGCGTGGGACCGGAGCATTTCCCCGAGGTGCCCTATGTCGAGCCGACGTTCGTCATTCCGCCGGCTGAGGGCGGCGACGGCCAGGAGAGCAAAATGGCAATCAGGAAACCGGCGAACGAACTCCTGGAAAGGGCGGCATCATGATGCGCCTGCCGTGGTTTCAATATCAGGCACCGGCCAGCGTGGCCGAAGCCGCGCGCATACTCGCCGGCGAAGGACCGCGCGGCATGCTGATCGCCGGCGGCACCGATCTTCTGCCGAATATGAAGCGCCGCCAGCAGACGCCGGCCACGCTGATTTCGCTAAATCGGGTCGCAGGCCTGAAGAAAATCGCGAACGGATGCGGGCTCACGCTCGGCGCGGGACTTACGCTCACCGAAGTAGTAAACGCACAAGCCGTGCGCGAAAACTACCGCGGCCTGTGGCAGGCGGCGGCGCAAGTGGCCTCGCCGCATTTGCGCAACATGGGCACGCTGGGCGGCAATCTGTGCCTGGACACGCGCTGCAACTATTACAACCAGAATGAGGATTGGCGCGAGGCGATCGGTTACTGCATGAAGAAGGAGGGCACGACCTGCTGGGTCGCCACCGCGAGCAAGCGCTGCCTAGCCGTGTCTTCGACCGATACGGCGCCGGCATTGATCGCGCTTGGCGCCAAGGTGCGCCTGGTTTCGGCCGCTGGCGAGCGCGAACTTGCGCTCGAGAGCCTCTATAACAACGACGGCATAGCTTATCTCACGCGCAGGCCGGATGAGATCCTGACCGAGGTCGTGTTGCCCGATACAGCCGGGTGGAAAAGCACCTATTGGAAGCTGCGCCGGCGTGGTTCCTTCGATTTTCCGCTCTTAGGCGTGGCGCTGGCCGCGCGCATTGCGCCCGACGGCGCGATCGAGGAGGCGCGTCTGGTGCTGGGTGCGGTGTCCTCGCAACCGCTCGTCGCCACCAAGGCAAGCGAGTTCCTCGTCGGCAAGAAGCTCTCCGACGAGGTCATCACCGCGGCCGGCGCCTTGGCCGCTTCCAGGGCCAAGCCCATGGACAACACCGATCTCGATGTCTACTGGCGCAAGGAAGTCGTGCCCAGTTTCGTCGGCTACGCGCTGCGCGAAATCCGCGGCGACGACATGCGCGCGATACGTCTGCAGAGCGCGCGCCAGGCGCTGTGACACGCGCAGGCGTTGCTGACGCAGGATTTGCCAATGCCACGATGGTGGGTAAGACCAAGCCGCGCCTTGTTCTAGTCCCGCCCACGCTGCAGGATAGGTACAATTGCGGATGCTCAATTCTCATTCGCGCCGGCCGCTGCTTGCGGCGCTCGTCGTTTTTCTGCTCGCCTCGATCGCTGCGGCAACGCTGATCTGGCACTTGGACCAGCGCGAGCGCCAGGAACGGCGCGCCCGCGTATTCAATCTGGCGAGTGCGCGTGCAGGCAGTCTGCAGCGCAGCATTGAGCACGACTTGTCGGCAAGCTATGCCTTGGCCGCCCTGGTGCGTCAGGGCAAGGGCACTGTCCCCAACTTCGACGCGGTCGCCAGCGAGATGCTGCCGTTTTATCCGGGCGTATCCGAGCTGGCGTTAGCACCCGGGGGCGTCGTCCGCAACATCGTGCCGCTGGCGGGCAACGAACAAGCCGTCGGCTACGACTTGCTGAAAGATGAGGCACAAAAACGGGAGGCCTTGCTCGCACGGGATACGGGAAAGCTCACCCTCGCCGGTCCGCTCGATCTGGTCCAGGGTGGACGGGGCGTGGTCGGGCGCTTGCCGGTATTTTTGGACGACACGCAGGGGAAGCCGTCTTTCTGGGGTTTTGCCTTGGTCATGATGCGCTTTCCCGGCGTGCTCGATACCGTCAATTTGCCGCAGTTGGCTAAGTGGGACTTTGCCTACGAGCTGTGGCGCA
Organism: Burkholderiales bacterium; assembly: GCA_052172655.1. Classification (GTDB taxonomy): domain Bacteria; phylum Pseudomonadota; class Gammaproteobacteria; order Burkholderiales; family SG8-39; genus 2-12-FULL-64-23. The sequence goes on along the minus strand of JBQMQE010000073.1, from coordinate 15,032 downwards.
TACACCCGGACACCGGGCAAAAGCAAACAATCGCCGCGTCATCAAACGCTGCCCTGATCGAACCGGTGGAGCGCTCGCTGAAGGTACCCAACGCGACCTGGACCCTGAGCGTCGCGCCCCTGAGCGGATGGGGCCATCCTCTCGAAATGGCGCTCGAGGCGGCGCTGGGCTTGTTCTTCAGCCTGCTGCTGGGCTACGCAGCGAAGCTTCTGCTCGAGTCGAAGGATCACGAGAAACGGCTGGAAGCGCTGGTCGCGCAGCGCACCGACGAAGTCGTGGCGCGCGAGGCGGACTTGACCCGCGCCCAGTCCATGGCCCGGCTGGGCAGTTGGACGTTCGACGTGGCCAGGAACGAGTTTCGCGGATCGGCGGAGTTCGTCCGTATCTGTGGGGTGAGCGCGAGCACCCCGCTCAGCTATGAGCTCTTTCTGCAGCGCGTCCATGCGCAGGACCGCGAGAGCGTGGATCGATCGTGGCAGATGGCGCTCAAAGGAGGCGAGCCTTATGACGTCGAATATCGCATGGTGGTGGACGCGGCGACCCGCTGGGTGCGCAGCAACGCCGAACTCAAGTTCGCTGCGGATGGAACACCGCTGAGCGCTCTGGGCACGATACAAGACATCACCGAGCGCAAGCTCGCCGAAGAGGCGCTGCGCGCGAGCGAGTCGCGCTACCGCGAGCTGTTCGAGGCGAATCCGCAGCCGATGTGGGTGTATGACCTGCAAACGCTGGAGTTCCTCGCGGTCAACGACGCGGCGGTGGCGCACTATGGCTATAGCCGCGACGAGTTTCTGGCGATGATCATCACCGACATCACACCGCCCGAGGACGTGCCGCGCCTGCTGCAGCGCGTTGCCCTGCTGCAGAAACAGAACCTGCGCGGCGCCGGCACCTGGCGCCATCGCCGGAAAGACGGCACGTTAATCGATGTCGAGATTGCTTCCCACACGCTCGATTTCGGCGGCCGGCGCGCGCAGATTGTTCTCGCAAGCGACGTCACGGAGCAATTGCAGGCGCAACGCAAGCTCCACGAGAGCGAGGCGCGCTACCGGTCGGTGGCAAACTCAGCCAAGGTCGCCATCGTAACCAGCGACGCCGCCGGGCGTATCAGGGGCTGGAACCCCGCGGCCGAACGCATATTCGGCTACGCGGAAGCCGAAGTCATCGGAAAGTCGCTGAAACTGCTGATGCCGCAACGATACCAGGACCGGTATCTCGATTACATGCAGCGCGTGCAATCCGGCGATGAGCGCGGCGTTATCGGCGAACTTGTCGAACTGGTAGGACGGCGCAGGGACGCAAGCGAATTTCCGCTGGAAATGTCGCTGGCGGACTGGACCGCCGGAGAGCGCCGGTTCTTCACCGGCATCATCCGCGACGTTAGCGAGCGCAAGGCGAACGAAGCGAAAATCCAGCGGCTGACCCAGCTTTACGCCGCGTTGAGCCAGTGCAACCAGGCAATCGTGCGCTGCTCGAGCGAGGAAGAGCTGTTCCCGCAGATCTGTCGCGTTACAGTTCAATTCGGCGGCATGAAAGCGGCGCGGATCAGCCTCGTCGACCCCGACACGCGGATGGTCCGCGTCGCTGCCGGTTTTGGTTACCGCAGCGATGACCTGCAGAACCTGGAGGTTTCGGTGGATGCCGACAACCCCTACGGGCGCGGCCCGACCGGCACCGCCATGCGCGAGAACCGGCCGTTCTGGTGTCAGGACTTCATGAACGATCCGCTTACTGCGCCGTGGCATGAGCGCGGCGCGCGCATGGGCTGGGGTGCAGCAGCCGCGCTGCCGCTGCACAGGAATGGCGTCGTGGTCGGCGCATTTGTTTTGTTTGAGGGCGAAGCCAACGCATTCGACGAATCCAGGCGTGAGCTATTGCTGGAGATGGCGGCGGACATCAGCTTTGCGCTGGGCAATTTCGAGCGCGAAACTCAGCGCCGGCGGGCGCAGGAGGCGCTGCGCGAAAGCGAGGCGCGTTTCCGCAGCCTGACCGAGATGTCGTCCGACTTCTACTGGGAGATCGATGCCGAACACCGGCTTACGCAGCGCAGTTCCGGCAGCGGGCGCAATGCATTATCGGAGCTGATGCACAACGACTGGCTCGGCCGGCGCCGCTGGGACATACCCTATCTTGCGCCCGACGCGTCCGGATGGCAGGCCCACCACGCAGTGCTGGACGCGCACCTGCCTTTCCGCGATTTCGAGTTCTCGCGCGCAGGCGCCGACGGCAGCAAGCGCCATTTCCTGATACACGGAGACCCGGTGTTCGACGCTTCCGGCGTGTTCCAGGGCTATCGCGGTGTGGGCACCGATATCACCGAGCGCAAGCGCGCCGAGCGTGCCCTGGCCGAGAGCGAGGCGCGCTTTCGCAGCCTGACCGAGATGTCCTCCGATTTTTATTGGGAGAGCGACGCCGAGCACCGGCTAGTAGCGCGCGGTTCGGCGAAAAGGAAGCTGAGCACGGTTTCGGTGTTTCAGCGCGGCGCGCAGCTCGGCGAGCGCCGCTGGGAGATACCGTACCTTACGCCCGACGCAGCCGGCTGGCAGGCGCATCGGGCGCTGCTCGACGCGCACCTTCCATTTCGCGATTTCGAGCTTTCGCGGCGCGGGACCGATGGCAGCGAGCGCTTCATTTCGATCAGCGGCGAGCCGGTGTTCGATGCCTCGGGTGCATTCCAAGGCTACCGCGGCGTCGGCACCGACATCACCGAGCGCAAACAGGCCGAGCGGGCGCTGAAGGAGAGCGAGCGGCGCTTGCGCCTCGCGCTGAATTCGGCCGCGATGGCCGCCTGGGAGTGGCACATCGGGCCGGACACCTTGATCTGGAATGAACATCCGGGCTGGCTCATCGGTCCCGAGCCCGCCGGGGGTTATGCGGATTTCCGCGAACTCGTGCATGCGGAGGACCGCGCTGCCTTTCTTCAGGCCGGCCAGCAGGCGATTGCGCAGGGAACGCACTACCATGCAGAGTTCCGCATCACGCGCACCGATGGCATCGTGCGCTGGATCGAGGCACAGGGCGTGTTTTTCGACGCGGAAGGAAGCGCGCGCGGCGAACGCATCATCGGCGTGTCGCGCGACATCACCGAGAGCAAACATCGGCAGGACGAACTGCGCCGCCTGAACGAGGAACTGGAGCAGCGCGTGGCCGAGCGCACGCAGACGCTGGAGGCGGTCAACAACGAACTGGAGGCATTCTCCTATTCGGTGTCACACGATCTGCAGGCGCCGCTGCGGACGGTCCAGGGCTTCAGCGACCTGTTGCAGAAGCAGTACGCCGGCCAGATCGATGAACAGGGCCGGAATATGCTCAGGCGCATGGGCTCCGGCGCCGAAACGATGGGGCTGCTGATCGATGATTTGCTGAAGCTGTCGCGGATATCGCGGCAGGAAATGCGGATCGAGCCGGTTGAACTGTCCGCGCTCGCGCGCGAAGTGGCCGAGGAATTGCAGGCGGGGGCGCGCGAACGCCGGGTCGAGTGGATCATTGCGCCGCAGGTGTCGGCCAAGGGCGATCCGGGTTTGATCAGGGTGGTGCTGCAGAATCTGATCGGCAATGCCTGGAAATACAGTTCCAGGCGGGAGGTCGCGCGCATCGAGTTCGGCGTTGGCGAAAGGGGCGGCCGGCCCGTCTATTTCGTGCGCGACAATGGCGCCGGCTTCGACATGGCCTACGCCAAGAAGCTGTTCGGCGCATTCCAGCGGCTGCATTCGGCGGCGGAGTTCCCCGGCTCGGGCATCGGCCTCGCCACGGTGGCGCGCATAGTTCGCCGTCACGGCGGCAAGGCGTGGGCGGAGGGGCGCGTGGGCGAGGGCGCCACCTTCTATTTCTCTCTGGGCTGAATCGCCATCGCGCGCATGCGCATCGTCCCCGCCGAACTCTGGTTCGACGATGAAGGAACGCCGTTCTCGCCCAGGTACGGTGACGTGTACCACAGCGCGCAATCGGGTCCGGGCCAGGCACAGCATGTGTTCGTCGCCGGCAACGATCTGCCGCGCAGATGGGCGCACGCGCGCCATTTCACCATCCTCGAAACCGGATTCGGCCTGGGGCTGAATTTTCTCGTCACCTGGCGCCAATGGCGCGACGACCCCGCGCGTTGCGAACGCTTGCATTTTGTTTCGATCGAAAAGCATCCGTTCGATCGCGGCGCGCTGGCGGCGCTGCATCGGCGCTACCCGGAATTCGCGCCGCTGGCGCGGCAGTTGCAGGACGCGTGGCCGCCGCTGGTCGGCGGCATGCACCACCTGCATTTCGAGGACGAGCGGCTCACGCTGACGCTTGCATTCGCCGACGCGGCCGATGCCGCGCCACGGTTGCGCCTGTGCGCCGACGCGATCTACCTGGACGGCTTCGCGCCCCGGCTCAACCAGGAAATGTGGTCGCCGCAACTGCTACAGCAGCTCGCACGGCTCGCCCGTCCCGGGACTACGGTAGCGACCTACTCCAGCGCGGCGCTGGTGCGCCAGGCACTGGAGGCGGCCGGATTCGCGGTCGAAAAATGCGCGGGCTTCGGGCGCAAGCGCGACATGCTGCGCGGCGCTTACGCGCCGCGCCGGCCGCAGGCAGCGGCAAAGGAGCAGGGCAGCCGGCATGCGATCGTGATCGGCGCCGGCATCGCGGGCGCAGCCGTCAGCGAGCGGCTGGCGCGGCGGGGATGGCGCATCGACCTGATCGAGAGCCGCACGCCGCCGGCGGCGCAGGCGCCGGCGAAGTACGCGGGTGTGTTTCACCCGCATGTTTCGCTCGACGACTGCATACTGTCGCGGGCGGCGCGCAACGGTTTTCTATATGCGCTCAGGCACTGGCTCGCGCTGGAGCGCTCGGGCCGGGCGCTGACCTGGGCGCGTTGCGGCGTGCTGCAACTCGCTGGCGATTCCGAACAGGAACAACGCATGATCGGGGCGATCGCGGCGCAGGACTTTCCGGCCGACTTCGCCCAATACCTGGAACGCAGCGACGCCGAACAGCTTGCGGGCTGCGCATTGGGCAGCGGCGGCTGGTGGTTTTCCGGCGCCGGATGGATGCGCCCCTTGAGCCTGATCGCGGCGCAACTCGCGGCGGCCGGGTCCGGACTGAGCGCGCATTTCGGCGTGCGGGTAGAGACCATAGTGCGCAGCAGCGAGCGCTGGCAGGCGCTGGCCGCTGACGGCAAGCTCATCGCCGCAGCGCCGGTACTGGTGCTCGCGAATTCGAACGACATGGCGCGTCTTGCGCCGGTCGCGCAGGCGCTGCAGCAAATCCGCGGGCAGGTCAGCTACCTGCCCGGCGCAGCCTTGCAGGCGCCGCGCATCGTGCTGACCGGCGCGGGCTATGTGCTGCCGCCCACCGACGGCATCGTGGTGACGGGCAGCACCTACGATCGCGGCAACGACGATCCCGAGCCGCAGGCGCAGGGCCATGAGGCGAATCTGCTGCGCCTGGCGCAATTGCTGCCGCATGCGCGGGTGGCGGCCGCTGTCGCGAAGCTCGACGGCGCAGTGGGCTTTCGGTGCGTGGCGCCGGACCGCCTGCCGCTGGTCGGCGCAATGCCGGATGTGGATGCCGCGCGCCTGCGCAAAACCAGTCTCTGCGGCGCGCAACTGTCTGGTCTGCCCCGGCGTGCCGGGCTGTACTGCGCCGCGGCTTACGCCTCGCGCGGCCTGGTCTGGGCAGCCCTGGCGGGCGAACTGCTGGCCAGTCTGATCGACGGCGAGCCCTTGCCGCTGGAGGGCGATCTGGCCGACGCGCTGGATCCCGGGCGTTTCGTGCTGAAGCAGGCGCGCCGCGGCAAGCTGTGAGTTCTTGCCAGGAAATCGCTGCGGCATCTTCTTCCGTAGCAAACTGTATGGCCGCTTCCGCTTCCGACACGCCGCAGGCTGTCAGCCGCATCGTCATGCGCGTGTGCTCGTGTTAAGGGGCGCACGACCCTTAAGCGATACAGCCGCCTGATCCTAGCGCGTAACTTCAGGATCGATTTGCATCGCTTCGAGGAAACGCGATACCAAATTATAGGCGGCGATCGTGGCGGTCAGCTCGACAAGCTCGCGCTCATTGAAGTGAACCCTCACCGCTTCGAATACGGCATCCGGCACATGCACATCCCGGGTCATGGAGTCGCAATAGACGAGCACCCCACGCTCAAGATCATCGAAAACATCAAACTTCCCGTCATGCAGTGCGTCGATTTGCAATTGGCTTACGCCTTCCTTCATCGCCAGCGGCGCGTGCGCACGAAACTCGTACTCGGCGCCGTTGATAACCGCGATACGCGTGATCACGAGTTCTCGAATCCGGCCGGAAAGGCTGCATTTCTGGCGAATCGCGGTGAGAAGCGCAAGCCATCCCTCGGCAACGGGAGGGCTATGCAACAGCATGCCGTAAAGATTGAAAATCTTTCCTCGTTCGGCTTTTATGCGCTCGACCAGAGGTGCGATCTCGGGCTCACTCTGGTCCGGGTAAGAAATTCGCGCCATGTCAGTCTCCCGTCCTGTTGTTGATTTGCAGACCTTGTTTATCCCGCCCGGCGCGTCGATCTGCGGCGTCGCCGTGGCATTGAATCGATCTACATCCGCTGTAAGCGCAAAGCCCGATTCAAACAGAATCCCGGCTGGCGGCCATCAACGCACGGTCAACCGCGATCGGGGCCTGTCGGCCTAAAGCACTTGCCGCCCATTGAAACACGTCGGTTACGACCCGCCGGGGCCGAATGTAGTGTAGCCGCCGTCGACAATGATTTCGGTGCCGGTGATGAAGCCCGCCTCCTCGGAAGCGAGGAACAGCACGGCGTGTGCGACGTCCCATCCGGTACCCATGCGGCCCATCGGCACTTGCGCATTGCGCTTGGCGATCAGGGATTGCGCATCGCCCGCCGATAATTGCCGGGCGAGGCGATATTCGACCAGCGGCGTGTGCATCAATCCCGGCACGACGGTGTTGCAGCGAATTCCCTTCCTGGCATATGCCCCGGCGGTCGACCGGGAGAACTGGATTACCGCCGCCTTGCTCGCGCTGTAGCCAACATGCGTGCGATCCTTCGAGTTGCGCAAGCCGGCAACCGAGGAGATGTTGACGATGGCGCCTTTGCCTTGTGCTTCCATCAAGGGCAGCACGTATTTGCAGCCCAGGAATACGGTCTTGAGGTTGAAGTCGATCTGCCGGTCCCAGGCTTCCTCCGGCATGGTGACCGGATTCCCGGGTTCGGATCCGCCGACATTGTTCACCAGGATGTCGACCCGCTTGAAACGATCGACGCAGGCTTGCACCATCTCCTGCACATCCGCGGCTTTTAGCATGTCGCAGCGACGCGTTGCGCAGATATGGCCTTCCGCTTCAATCGTCCTGCGGGTCTCCTCTACGGCAGCATCGACGACATCAACCAGCAACACCGAGGCGCCCTGACGCGCCAGCAGCGTCGCCGTTGCGCGGCCGTTGCCCCATCCAGGCCCCACCGAACCTGCGCCGGTCACGATTGCAACTTTCCCAGTCAAATCGAGCATCTTGTTTCCTTTTGTCTTTGGAAATCCATCGCGAATCATCGATTTCGCGAGCAAGCCCGCTCCTACAACTACAAGGCAGACCGGCTTCGAGATTATTGTGTCGTCGTACTAGCTCAGATGCGCACGCGCAGCCGATTGAGGCGCGGTGGCTCTATGCTCTTCGCAAAGGCACAATAAATCTCTAGCTCAGCGACCGCCCGACAAGGTGAGGATGCTGCCTATCATGTAGGCGGCCTCGCCGGACATCAGCCACAGGATCGCCTCGGCGCATTCCTCCGCCGTGCCCAGGCGCCCTATCGGTACCATTGGAATCATTTTCTGCAGCCGCTCGCCGAGGCCGGCCTCGGCATGGATTTCGGTGGTTATCAGCCCCGGGCTGATGGCGTTGACGCGTATGCCCTCGGCCGCCACTTCTTTCGCCAGGCCGATGGTGAGACTATTGATCGCGCCCTTGGCCGCGGCATACGGTATCCACTGATTGGCGCCGCCCAGGGTCGCCGCCAGCGAAGAGACGTTGACTATGGCGCCGCCCGCGCCGCCATTCCTGGTCGACATGCGCTTAACCGCCTGCTGCGAGCAGAACAGGGTGCCGGCCACGTTCACCTCGAGCACGCGCCGGACCGCAGCGGCGTTGAAGCTGTCCAGGCGCCCGGCGCGCCCGGTGATGCCGGCGTTGTTGACCAGCGCGGTGACCGGCCCGAGTTCGAGGTCGACGCGCTCGAACAGTCTGATCACTTCGTCCTCGTTCGCGGTGTCCGCCTGCACCATGATCGCGCGGCCGCCGCCGGCGCGGATTTCGGCCACGACCGCGTGGGCGCGCGCCTCGTTTTTCAGATAATTCACGCAGACGGCGTAACCGCGCCTGGCCGCGAGCTTCGCCGTCGCCGCGCCTATGCCGCGGCCCGATCCGGTAACAATGGCAACGCCAGACATCTGTTGTTTCCCCTCATCGTGTTTAGGAGGCTCCGATCAAGTCTGACTCGCATCGGCGCACGCTTGGTTTCGGTCTAGCTGTTCTAATGCTAGCATCAGCGTGCGCTATCCGCTTGCGCGGCGAGCCCGCCCTCGCGCGCCGGCCCGGGTTTCTTTATGATGTCGCCTCCGAGTCATGGTCAAAGGACACAGCGCATGAGCAGAATTTCACCGGCAGCAGCGCAAGCCGCCGCGGGCATACTCAATTTCATCGGCGGTGAATTCGTCGCGGCAGCATCGGGGAAGACCTTCGACAACCGCTCGCCCGTGGACGCGCGGCTGCTCGGCCTTGTGTCCGAGGCTGGGGAGGCCGAGGTCGATGCAGCGGTAACAGCCGCGCGCGCGGCGCTGGCCGGGCCCTGGGGCGCGCTCGAAATGGCGGAACGCACCGAACTGCTCTACGCCGTGGCAAACGAGATCAACCGGCGCTTCGATGAATTCCTCGAGGCCGAGGTTGCCGACACCGGCAAGCCGGTGAGCCTGGCGAAGCACATCGACATTCCGCGCGGCGCGGCCAACTTCAAGATTTTCGCCGACGTGGTGAAGAACGTGCCGAGCGAATTCTTCCAGATGGCCACGCCCGACAGGAAGGGCGCGATCAACTACGCCATCCGCGTGCCCAGGGGCGTGATCGCGGTGATCGCGCCGTGGAACCTGCCGCTGCTGCTGATGACCTGGAAAGTGGGGCCCGCGCTCGCCTGCGGCAATACCGTGGTGGTGAAGCCCTCGGAAGAGACACCGAGCACGGCGACGCTGCTGGGCGAGGTGATGAACGCGGTCGGCGTGCCCAAAGGGGTCTACAACGTGATCCACGGCTTCGGTCCCGGTTCGGCCGGCGAGCTGCTCACGCGCCATCCCGGCATCGACGCAGTCACCTTCACCGGCGAAACGCGCACCGGCGCGGCGATCATGAAAGCGGTCGCCGATCGCGTGCGCCCGGTGTCGTTCGAGCTCGGCGGCAAGAACGCCGGGGTGGTATTCGCCGACTGCGACTTCGATGCGGCGGTGGAGGGCATGGGCCGCGCGGTGTTCGCCAACTGCGGCCAGGTGTGCCTCGGCACCGAGCGCGTCTACGTCGAGCGGCCGATTTTCGACAAATTTGTCGCCGCGCTCAAAGCGAAGGCCGAGAGTCTCAAGCCGGGCCGCCCGGAGGATGCGGGCACGGGCCTGGGCCCGCTGATCAGCCAGGAGCATCGCGACAAGGTGCTGTCGTACTACGAGCGCGCGCGCAAAGAGGGCGCCACCGTGGTCACCGGCGGCGGCGTGCCGAAAATGGAAGGCGAACTCGCCAACGGCTGCTGGGTCGAGCCGACCATCTGGACCGGGCTGCCGGAGGATTCCGCCGTGGTGCGCGAGGAAATATTCGGGCCCTGCTGCCATGTGCGGCCGTTCGACACCGAGGAGGAGGCGGTGCGCCTTGCCAACGACACGCAGTACGGCCTCGCCACCACCATCTGGACTACGAACCTCGCGCGCGCGCACCGCGTCGCCGCGAACATCGAAGTCGGCATCTGCTGGGTCAACTGCTGGTTCCTGCGCGATCTGCGCACGCCCTTCGGCGGCTCGAAGCAGTCGGGCATAGGGCGCGAGGGCGGCGTGCATTCGCTCGAGTTCTATACCGAGCTGCGCAATGTCTGCGTGAAGCTGTAGCCGCGCTGCTCGAGGAACCCAGCGTAGTTGTCATTCAGGGGCTGTCCCCAAGGGGGCTTTCCTGGCCTTGTTGAGCTATCAAGGGATTGACGTTACTCTCTGAACCTACTCGGCCCCATTCAACCGGTCTTGGGCGAAGTGCAAGAACTGAACATGGAACAAAGCCAGCTCAACTGGATCGCCAACTTCATCTGGGGCATCGCGGACGATGTGCTGCGCGATCTCTACGTGCGCGGCAAGTATCGCGACGTGATCCTGCCGATGACCGTGCTGCGCCGCCTGGACGCGGTGCTGGAGCCCACCAAGCAGGCCGTGCTCGAGATGAAGGCCTCGCTCGACCGCGCCAGGATCACCAACCAGGATCAGGCGCTGCGGCAGGCCGCCGGGCAGTCGTTCTACAACACGTCCAAGTTCACGCTGCGCGATCTAAAGAACCGCGCCAGCCAGCAGGCGCTGAAGGCGGACTTCGAGGCCTACCTCGACGGCTTCTCGCCCAACGTGCAGGAGATTCTGGAGAACTTCGAGTTCCGCAACCAGATCCCGCGCCTGTCAAGAGCCGACGCGCTCGGCACGTTGATCGAGAAGCTGCTGTCGCCCGACATCAACCTGGGCCCCAAGCCCGTAATGAACGGCAACGGCGCGGTGAAGCAACCCGGTCTCGACAACCACGCGATGGGCACCATCTTCGAGGAGCTGGTGCGCCGCTTCAACGAGGAGAACAACGAGGAGGCGGGCGAACACTGGACGCCGCGCGACGCGGTCAAGCTGATGGCGCGGCTCATATTCCTGCCGATCGCCGAGCAGATCGAGTCGGGTACCTACCTGCTTTATGACGGCGCCTGCGGCACCGGCGGCATGCTGACCGTCGCCGAGGAAACGCTGCAGCAATTGGCGCACGAACACGGCAAGCAAGTCGCAACGCACTTGTACGGTCAAGAGATCAACGCCGAGACCTATGCCATCGCCAAGGCGGACCTGCTGCTCAAGGGCGAGGGCGACGCGGCGGACAACCTGGTGGGCGGCCCGGAGCATTCCACGCTGGCGAACGACGCCTTCCCGTCGCGCGAGTTCGATTTCATGCTTAGCAATCCGCCCTACGGCAAGAGCTGGAAGAGCGATCTGGAGCGCATGGGCGGCAAGGACGGCATCAAGGACCCGCGCTTCATCATCGAGCATGCGGGTGACGCGGAGTATTCGCTGCTCACGCGATCAAGCGACGGCCAGATGCTGTTTCTGGCGAACATGCTGTCGAAAATGAAGCACGGCACCAAGCTCGGCAGTCGCATCGCCGAAGTGCACAACGGGTCATCGCTCTTCACCGGCGACGCCGGCCAGGGCGAGAGCAACATCCGCCGCTGGATTATCGAGAGCGATTGGCTGGAGGCCATCGTGGCGTTGCCGCTCAACCTGTTCTACAACACCGGCATCGCCACCTACATCTGGGTGCTCGGCAACCGCAAGCCGGCGCAGCGCAAAGGCAAGGTGCAGCTCATCGACGCCACGCAGTGGTACAAGCCGCTGCGCAAGAACCTGGGCAAGAAGAACTGCGAGCTGGCCGACGAGGACATTGCCCGCATCTGCGATACCTTCCTCGCGTTCAAGGAGACCGGGCAGTCGAAGATTTTTCCCAATGCCGCCTTCGGCTACTGGAAGGTCACCGTCGAGCGCCCGCTGCGGCTGAAGGGCATCGACCCCGAGCAGGCCTACAGCCCCAAGGAGATCAAGGCGCTGAAGGCCGAAGGCAAGGTGGACGAGGTATCTCCGCCCGTCATCAGGAAAATCCACAAGCCCGGCAAGGCCCAGCCCGACCCCGACCCGCTGCGCGGCCTGTTCCCCACTACCATCGGCGGCAAGAAGTGCGTGGTCGAATACGAGCCCGACAGCGAGCTGCGCGACACCGAACAGGTGCCGCTGCTGGAAGACGGCGGCATCGAAGCCTTCCTGCGCCGCGAGGTGCTGCCCCACGCCCCCGACGCCTGGTACGACCCGGCCAGCGTCAAGACCGGCTACGAGGTCAGCTTCACCCGCTACTTCTACAAACCGCAGGCGCTGCGTTCGCTGGAGGAGATCCGTGCGGACATCCTGGCGCTGGAGAAAGAGACCGAGGGGCTGCTCGGAGAAATTGTCGGCGGGAAGGGTTGACCCGGAAAAATCGTGCGACCGAACATCCTTGCAAATCATGGAACGAAGTTCCACGATTACACACATGATTAAGCGGCGACCGCCCCTGATTTGGAAACTGCACGGGCCGGAATTGCCTCACCCGGACAGTCCAGCCCCCACGGGCGCAAGTTCGAACTCGATGGTATCCTGACTGGACCATCCGGGCGTTCGGCCGCGGTCAGGACCGTGTGGATTTTCCGCCCGGAGGAGCAGTTCCCGCGTTTCGTCACCGCCTTGCCGAGGTAAATCATGTTCAACCTTCTTGACACTGTTGTGTTAACTCGCGATGTTCCGGATGCTGGACTTTGTCGCGGTGACCTTGGCGCAACTGTGGAGGTCTACGGACCGAACGCGTTCGAGGTCGAGTTCGTCGCGGCCTCTGGGCGGACCCAAGCGCTGGTTACCCTTGCTGCCGATGACTTACGCCATGTGGATGACCATGACCTCATCTCAGTACGTGCCTTGGAGCAAGCAGCCGGCTAAGCCCTGACAGCCGCAAACGCCGTCAGCCGCAAGCTCGAAACCGCCGAATGGGGCGATGGCGTGGTGGATGCAGCGGACCGGCACCTTGCGCGCAGTCAACCGGGCCTCAGCGGATTCAATCGCCGCAACCTGTTTCGCATGCGCCAGTTTTGCGAGACCTATCGCGATGACCGGAAAGCGCCACCGCTGGTGACAGAACTACCATGGAACCAACTTACAAGAAATTCTTGTCGATTCGCCGCGAGGGGACAGCAGTGATAAAGAATTTCTTTACAACTGCCGCTGACGGGAAGAACTACCGCGTCAACGGGCATTTCTACAACCCACCGCTGCCGCGTACGCTCGAAGAAATTTGCGCCGACATCCTGGCGCGGGAGAGGGAGACCGAGGGACTGCTCGGCGAGATCGTCAGGGGAAGTGCTCCATGATGAAGAAGCCCGCCAAGAGATCGACGCCCGCAGCAGCCAATGCCGCGATCGCGCCGGCCGATGCCGCCTTTGACGAGGTGGTAAGCCTGATCCACGCCGCGCGTCAGCGCGCGGTGCAAGCTGTGAACACGGAGCTGATTGATCTTTACTGGCGCATAGGCGCGTACCTTCACCACAAGATTGACGCCGATGGCTGGGCGAAGGGCACAGTGGTACGACTGGCCACCTATATCGCGCAGCGCGAGCCTGGAATTCGGGGCTTTTCACCGCAAAACCTTTGGCGCATGCGGCAGTTTTTTGAGGCGTACCGGCATAAACCAAAACTCTCAACACTGTTGAGAGAATTGCCTTGGTCTTCCAATCTGCATATCCTGACCCGATCGAAGCGACCCGACGAGCGCGAGTTCTATCTGCGCATGGCCACACAGAATCACTGGTCCGTGCGCGAGGTGGAGCGACAAATCAATAGCGCACTGTTCGAGCGCGCCGTACTCAACCCGCCGAAAATCTCGACAGCGTTGAGACAATTGCAGCCGCAGGCCGAGGTTCACTTCAAGGATGCCTACCTGCTCGAATTTCTGGGTCTTCCTCCCAATCATTCAGAGGCCGACCTCCACCGTTCACTTCTGCAGAATCTCGGGCACTTCCTGACCGAACTGGGGCGAGACTTCTGCTACATCGGCTCAGAGTATCCGGTGCAAGTCGGCGGGCAGGACTTTGCACTCGACCTGCTATTCTTCCATCGTGGCCTCAACTGTCTGCTGGCCATCGAACTGAAGGTCACCGAGTTCAAGCCCGAGCACCTGGGCAAACTCAGCTTCTACCTCGAAGCCCTCGACCGGGATGCGCGCAAACCGCACGAAAATCCGTCCATAGGCGTGCTGCTGTGCGCCACCAAGGACAGCGAGGTGGTCGAGTACGCCCTCAGTCGTACGCTGTCTCCGGCACTCATCGCCGAATACCAGACCCGGTTGCCCGACAAGAAACTGCTGCAAGCCAAGTTGCACGAGTTCTATGCGCTGAACGCGCCGGAAATTGCCAATGCCGAACCTGCGACCCGGTCCCCGCGCAAAGCCAAGGGGGGAAGAGCGTGATCGCCGACCTCAAGCCCTATCCCGCGATGAAGGATTCGGGGGTGCCGTGGCTGGGGGAGGTGCCGGCGCATTGGGAGGTGCGGCGGCTTCGCAATGCGGTCGATATGCGGGTGAGTAACGTCGACAAGCACACGAACGAACACGAAGTGCCTGTCCGACTTTGCAACTACGTCGATGTGTACAAGAACGATCGCATCACACACCGCATCGGATTCATGAAGGCGACTGCCGTTCCAGAGGAACTCGCGCGGTTTCGCCTTGAGCGTGGCGACGTTCTTATCACGAAGGACTCTGAATCATGGAACGACATCGGCGTACCGGCACTCGTTGAGCACGCGGCGCCCGATCTTGTGTGCGGCTATCACCTGGCGTTGCTTCGCCCGTTCCGCCAGTTGATGAATGGGGGCTACCTGCTTCGCGCAATGCAGAGCCCCGCTGTCGCTCATCAGTTTCACGTCGAGGCGAATGGCGTGACGCGTTACGGTCTGTCACACACTGCGATCAAGTCAGTCTGGCTTCCGCTCCCGCCTCTCCCCGAACAAGCCGTCATCGTGCGGTTTCTCGACCACGCCGACCGGCGCATCCGGCGCTACATCCGCGCCAAGCAGAAGCTGATCAAGCTGCTGGATGAGCAGAAGCAGGTCATTATCCACCGCGCAGTCACCCGCGGCCTCGACCCCAACGTCCGCCTCAAGCCCTCCGGCGTCGAATGGCTCGGGGAGGTGCCGGAGCATTGGGAGGTATGGCAGATCGGTCACTTTTCG
>JBQMQE010000072.1:13186-18996 GCA_052172655.1 Burkholderiales bacterium | reverse complement strand
CCTCGGCTTCGCTGATGATCTCCCCTTTGTATTCGCATACCGTTTCGTCCTCGCGTATGGCGCGGCGGGCGAACACGCCGCGCCCGTGTATGCCGGAGCGGCGCACCGTGATGCGCGGCCCCTTGGGTCTTGCTTTGCTGCTGGTCATGGTGTGACGCTCTCTTACGCAAAGTGCGCATTGTTGCGTTGTCCATGGCAACTTGCAAGCGCGGTCGGGCAATTGTCTGTCGTTGCTTAAACGGAGCTATCATCTTCCTTCTCGCGTTAACCGGATCAAGGTTGCCAGCCACATGACCGACTTCCACGGAATATTTCCCTATCTCGTCTCGCCGATCGACGAATCCACCGGGCGCGTGCGCGAGCGCGTGCTGCGCGATCTGGTCGAGCATCTGATCGGCTGCGGTGTGCACGGCCTGTCGCCGCTGGGCAGCACCGGCGAGTTCGCATATCTTTCATTCGAGCAGCGCCAGGAAATCGTGCGCATCGTGATCGATGCCGCGGCGAAGCGCGTGCCGGTGCTGGCAGGCGTTGCGGCGTTCGCCACCAGCGATGCCTTCCGGCAGGCCGAGGCGCACGCCAGGCTGGGCGCAGACGGCCTAATCCTGATCCTGCAGCAGATGTTCCCGCTGACGCCGCGCGGCATCGAGCGCTACTTTCGCGCCGTGGCCGAGGCCCTGCCCGAGACTTCGATGACGCTGTACACCAACCCCGGCCTGCTCGGCGGCGATATCCCGATGGACGTTCTCGATGCCCTGTCTCATATTTCCAACATCGAATACGTCAAGGATGCCTCGGGCAATACCGGACGCATACTCACCATGCACAACCGCATGGGCGGGCGGATCAAGGTGTTCAGCGCCTCGGCGCACATACCGCTCCTGGTGCTGAAGCTGGGCGGCGTGGGCTGGATGGCCGGACCGGGATGCGTGATGCCGCGTGAATGCGTGCGCCTGTACGATCTGGCTTGTGCCGGCAAATGGGACGAGGCGATGGCGGAGCAGCGCCGGCAATGGGCGATCAACGAAGTGTTCACGAAATACGCACTCGCCGCATGCATCAAGACCGCGCTGCAACTGCAGGGCTTCGATGTCGGCGATGCGATCGCGCCGCAGGAAGCGCTCAAGCCAGAGGCGGTGGAAGACATCCGGCGCGCGCTGGCGCAGTTGGAATAGCCTGTTCAGGAAACCAATTGCAATCACCTGAATCAATCCGCGTTTTGGCCGTGCAGTGACGCATCCGTCCGCGTCTTGATCCGCCTGTATCTTGATTTCCGTCAATTGACGGTAAGGTTCCCGGTGTAGGATTTTTTCGTTACCGCCCAAGACTGGAGTGAATCATGAAAGTCAGATCATTATTTGCGGGGATTGCTGCCGCTTTCGCCTTCGCCGGACCCGCTGCGGCTGCCGACGTCATCTGCTACAACTGCCCGCCCGAGTGGGCCGACTGGGGAACCATGCTGAAGTCGATCAAGGCCGACCTCGGCCTCGAGGTGCCGCACGACAACAAGAACTCGGGGCAGACGCTGTCGACCTTGATCGCGGACAAGGCGAATCCGGTGGCGGACATCGCGTACTACGGCGTCACCTTCGGCATCAAGGCGAAGGAGGCCGGTGTCGTCGCGCCCTACCTGCCGAAGCACTTCGACGAGATCCCGGCGGGCCTGAAGGCCGCCGATGGCAGCTGGTTCGCCATCCACTACGGCACGATGGGCTTTTTCGTCAACGTCGACGCGTTGCGCGGCGTGCCCGTGCCCAAGGCGTGGAAGGACCTCCTTAAGCCCGAGTACTCCGGCCTGGTCGGCTATCTCGACCCGACCAGCGCCGCTGTGGGCTATGCGGCAGCGACTGCCGCGAATCTCGCCCTCGGCGGCACCCTAGACAACTGGAAGCCGGGGATCGACTACTTTAAGGCGCTGAAGAAGAACCGCCCGATCGTGCCGCTGCAGACTTCTTACGCGCGCATACTCTCGGGCGAAATTCCCATCATGTTCGACTACGACTTCAACGCGCTGCGCGGCAAATACAAGGACAAGTGCAACTGCGTTTTCGTTGTTCCGCAGGAGGGCACGATCGTGCTGCCCTACGTGATGAGCCTGGTGAAGAACGGCCCGCACCCGGCGAACGCGAAGAAAGTGCTGGATTACCTGATGTCGGACAAGGGCCAGGCGATCTGGACGAACGCCTACCTGCGACCGATCCGGCCCGCGGCCATGACGCCTGCCATTGCGGCAAAATTCCCGCCTGCCGACGAGTACAAACGGGCGCAGGTGATCGACTACGCCAAGATGGAGGCAGGACAGAACGCGTTCCGCGACCTGTACCAGAAGGAAGTCCGGTAGCGCTGTAGCCTCATAGACCGGCGATGCGGAACTCAGAGAACCGTAAGCTGTTGATCATGGTGACGCCGGCGGTTGCCGTCGGCGCCGCCTTTTTTTTGTTGCCGCTCGCGCGTCTCGCCCTGGTCGCCGGCAGCGGGCCGACCGGCTTGCGCCTATACCTGGCGGTACTCACTACGCCCAATTACTTCTCGGCTCTAGTCTCGACCATCGTCCTTTCGGTCGCTGTCACCGCCACGACGCTGGTAATTTCCGGCATTGCCGGGGTGTTCCTCGAGCGCAATCGCTTCTACGGCCGCGAGACGCTCATCTCGATGCTGACCCTGCCGCTCGCGTTTCCCGGCGTGGTGGTGGGCTTCATGGTGATCATGCTCGGCGGGCGCACGGGGCTGATCGGCGAGTTGACGTCGCTCCTGGGCGCCGGGCACCTGGTGTTCGCCTACTCCCTTGTCGGTCTGTTCACCGGCTACATCTATTTTTCGATTCCGCGGGTCATCCTCACCATCATGGCGGCTGCCGAGAAACTCGATCCCGCGCTCGAGGAGGCGGCGCGTTCGCTCGGCGCTGGCCCCTGGCGCGTGGTTCGTGACGTGATCCTGCCGGCACTGAGGTCTGCGCTCATCGCTTCGGGTGCAGTATGCTTCGCCACCTCGATGGGCGCATTCGGCACGGCATTTACGCTGGCGACCGACATCAGGGTGCTGCCGATCGTGATCTACACCGAGTTCACGCTGCTCGCGAACATCAGCATGGCGGCGGCGCTCAGCATCGTGCTCGGCGCCATTACCTGGGCAACCCTCGCCGCCTGCCGTGCGTTCGCCGGCGCAACCGCGGCGGCAGCGGGATAGCCATGGCACGGACGCGCTACTTTTATCTGCAACTGGCCTTCACCCTGCTGGCGTGCTCGTTCCTCATCGTGCCGGTATTCATGTCGGTCATCGCCGGTGTCACCGTGAACTTTTTTCAGGGCATCTCCAGCGGGTTCACGCTGCGCTGGATCGGCGTGGTGTGGGAACTGTACGCACAGACCATTTTCCGCAGCATGTACATCGCGCTTGCGGCGCTCGTCGTCACTCTGGTCATCGGCGTACCCGCGGCCTATGTGCTGGCGAAACGTCCGGGCGTCGTGACGCGGCTGATCGAGGAATCTCTGGTGCTTCCGGTGGCGATTCCCGGCCTCGCGACCGCACTGGCGTTGATTCTCACCTACGGCAGCTTCCGCGATTTTCGCACCAGCTGGGTGTTCATCCTCGTCGGGCACGTACTGTATACGCTTCCCTTCATGGTGCGCTCGGTGCTCGCGGTGCTTTCATCGTTCAACTTCCGCATCCTAGAGGAAAGCGCGGCGAGCCTCGGCGCCGGCTTCTGGCGGCGTTTTTTCGGTATCATTGTGCCGAACGTCCGATCGGGAATCGTCGCCGGCGCGCTCACCGTCGTGACGCTTTCTATCGGCGAGTTCAACCTTACGTGGATGCTGCACACGCCGGAAACCATGACTCTGCCCGTGGGGCTTGCCGACAGCTATGCCTCGATGCGACTCGAGATCGGCAGCGCCTTCACGCTGGTGTTCTTCATCATGATCACACCGCTTCTCATCGCGCTGCAACGCTACGGCCTGCAGCGCATCACCGTTCGCAGGCCAGCTTGAGCGCAAACGGCGGAACCGCGATTCGGCTGGTCGCGTGCGCGAAGACCTTCCCCAACGGCACACGCGCCCTGGAGCGCACAACGCTCGAACTCAAAGGCGGCGAGACCATCGTCTTTCTCGGCCCGTCGGGTTGCGGCAAGACGACGCTGTTGCGCGTCATTGCCGGGTTGGAAGCGCCCGACGCCGGCGGGCGAGTATTCTTCGACGACGAGGACGTGACCGCGCTGCCGATCGAGCGCAGGAACGTGGGCATGGTGTTTCAGTCCTATGCGCTGTTTCCCAACATGAACGTGGAGGAGAACGTCGCCTACGGCCTCAAGGTTCACGGCGCGACGCCGCAGAAGCGCGTCAAGCGCGTCGACGAGATGCTGCAGATGATGCAGATCGGCGAATTGCGCGAGCGCCGTGTCACTGAGCTCTCCGGCGGTCAGCGCCAGCGCGTCGCGCTCGCCCGCGCCATCGCGGCGCAGCCGCGGGTGCTGCTGCTCGACGAGCCGCTGACGGCGCTCGATGCGCTGCTGCGTGAGCGGCTGCGCATCGAGATCGACGTCCTGCTGCATTCTCTGGGCATTACGGCAGCGTACGTAACCCACGACCAGGGAGAGGCGATGGCGATCGGCGACCGCATCGCGGTGATGAACTGCGGCGCGATCGTGCAGACCGGGACCCCGCGCGAGATTTATTACAAGCCTGCCAGTTCGTTCGTCGCCGATTTTATCGGCACCATGAATCGCGTCAGCGGCACGCTCCGCGACGGATTGCTGGAGTTGCGGGGTGGCAGGATTCCCTGGACGCAGGAAGGCGCGGGTACCGTGCAAGTGTTGTTCCGTCCGAATGACGCGCGCATCGTTGCCGACGCCGAGGCGCAACTGCACGGCGTGGTGGAGCAGCAGTTCTTCCTCGGCGACCGCACGCGGCTGCATGTAAGCGGTGTTGCTGACACAATAGTGGTCGTCGAGACCAGCGAGCACCGCGAGTTCCGTGTAGGCCAAAGCGTCGGGCTGCGCATCGAGCCGGGCGCGTTGCTGCGGCTGCGGGACTGATATGCTGATCGCGCAGGTCACCGACACCCACATCAAGGCGGCAGGCAGGCTTGCCTACCGCAAGGTAGATTCCGCGGAAAAGCTGGCGAACTGCGTGACGCACCTCAATGCGCTGGATCCGCGCCCGGACATCGTCCTGCTGACGGGGGATCTGGTCGATCTCGGCAGGGCGGAGGAGTACGCGCTGCTGCGCGAGATCCTCGCGCCGCTGTGCATGCCGCTCTACGTCATTCCGGGCAACCACGATGAGCGCGGCGCCCTGCGCCGGGCCTTTGCCGATCATGCTTACCTGCCGCAGACAGGCGAGTTCCTGCACTACGTTCTCGAAGATTATCCGCTACGCATGATCGGACTCGATACCGTGGTTCCGGGCGAGCCGCGCGGCGAGTTGTGCGCGCGGCGTCTCGCCTGGCTTGAAGCTCAGCTCGCGCGCGCGCCGGACCGACCGACGCTGCTGTTCATGCACCACCCGCCGTTCCTGACCGGGCTCGCCAACATGGATAGTCAGAATTGCCACAACGGGGAAGCGTTCGGCGCCTTGGTCGAGCGCCAGCGCCAGGTGATGCGCATACTCTGCGGCCATGTCCATCGCCCGATCCATCTTCCCTGGCACGGCGTCACCGCCAGCATCGCGCCGAGCCCGTCGCATTCCTGCGTCTTCGACCTGAAGGCCGACGCCCGGCACGATTTCGTCCTCGAGCCGCCGACGTGCGAGCTGCATTACTGGGGCGAAGGCGCGGGCCTCGTCAGCCATCTCACCTTCATCGGGAATTACGGTGGGCGT
>JBQMQE010000072.1:0-13176 GCA_052172655.1 Burkholderiales bacterium | reverse complement strand
CAATTGGGCCGATAAGCCGATTTCACCGCCTGCGCCAGTTGCAGCACCGCGGTGGCGTACATGCTGGAGCGGTTGTAGCGGGTCAGCACGTAGAAGTTGGTGAAGCCGACGAGGTACTCGCTCGCTTCATCCGGTGTTGTCAGCTCGATCAAGGCGCATGCAGCGTCGGCTTCGGCCTCGCCCGCCGCGCTGACGCCGAAATTCGCCAGGTCGCCGTAACTGTAGCCCGGCTTGATGCCGGCATCGACGAGCGCGCGGTAAGCCTCCCCCTGCACCTGCGCGGGATAGGCCACCGGCTTTCCCGTTTCCCAGCCGTGCTGTTTCAGAAAATTGGCGACGCTGCCGATGGCGTCGGCGAAGCTGCCGGAGAGATCCTGTTTGCCGTCGCCGTCCAGATCCACGGCGTAGCGGCGGTAGCTGCCGGGCATGAACTGGGGAATGCCGATGGCGCCGGCATACGATCCTTTCAGTACCAGGGCGTCGATGCCCGCGTCGCGCGCGTACAGCAGGTACTGCTCCAGCTCGCCGCGGAAGAATTCGGCGCGCGGCGGGTAATCGAAGGCGAGGGTGGTGAGCGCATCGATGACGCGGTAGTTGCCGGTGTTGCGGCCGTACACCGTTTCCACGCCGATGATGCCGACGATGATTTCCTCGGGCACGCCGTAGAGCGCGGCGGCGCGCGCGAGCGCCTCGCGCTGGCGCTCGCGAAACTCGACACCCGCCTCGATGCGCTCGCGCGTGAGGAACAGCGCGCGATAGTTCTGCCAGGACTTGGCGCGCGGCTCGGCGGGCGGGGTGATGGCCGCGATGACGTCGGGCTGGAAGCGCGCGCTGCGGAACAGCGTGCGCAGTTTTTTCCGGGCGAACCCGTGCTCCTTTACCATCCGGCTGATGAACTGGCGCACATCCTCGCGCCCGGCGTAGGGCGCGGCAGCAGCGGCGGCGGCCGCGACGCCGGAGCACAGCGCGAACGCGAGCACTGCGCGCAAAACAGCGCGGGCAAGGCGGCTCAAACGCTGAACTCCCGCACCAGCAGGCGCAACTCGGCCAGCATGCGCGCATCGGCGCGCTCGCCGTAGCGCAGCGCGATGTAGCGCTCGCCGATGGCGCGTATGCGCTCCGCCTTGCCGGGGTAGCGCGCGGCCGTGCGCTCGACGAAATCGGCCGGTCCTTCATGCGCGGCGCGCGGACAGCCGTTTCTTCCGAGCTTGGCGCAGAACCTGAGCCACAGGCGCTGCACCGCATCGGCGCTGCGCCTGCGCCGCAGCAGCCATGCGGCAAGCAGCGCCAGCAGCGCGCCCACGCCCCAGAACAGCGTCAGCGCCATGTTTTCCCAGGTAGGCGTGTTCATGCCCATGCTGGTGAGGAATAGTCGCTGGCGTTCCGGGTCGTAGCCCAGCACCAACTGGTTCCACTTGTTGGCGAGCGCATCCCAGTTGTAGCGCATCTCGCGCAGCCAGTGGAGGGTGGTGCGCGCCATCAGCGGCAGCGGATCGGTCGCAGGCACCGCCGCGCCGATGCCGGATTCAACCCGCAGCGGCGAGACGGCGGCGGTGGGGTCGAAGCGCACCCAGCCGCGGCCCTTGAGCCACGCTTCGGCCCAGGCGTGGGCGTCGGACTGGCGCACTGTCATGTACCCGTCCACCGGGTTGATGTCGCCGCCTTGATAACCGGTGACCACGCGCGCCGGCACGCCGGCGGCGCGCAGCAGGAACACGAAGCTCGACGCGTAATGCTCGCAGAAGCCGCGCTTGGTTCCGAACAGGAATTCGTCCACCGAATCGCGGCCGAGCAGGGGCGGCTCCAGCGTGTAAAAAAAGCTCTCCTCACGGAAGAAGCGCAGCGCCTTCTGCGCGATCGCCGCATCGGTTGCGCCGCCCGCTGCCCATTGCTCGGCCAACCGGCGCGCGCGCGGGTTGAAACCCGCAGGCAATTGCAGCCCCGGCCTGAGGCGCAGCGCATCGTCGGCGCCGCCCTCGGTGAAATTGGTGTAGGAGCGCATGTCGTAGCGCACCCGGTTGCGCACCGGGTGGCGCGCAAGCAGCGTGTAGTCGGCGCTGACTCTCGCATCGGGCGGTATTTTCGCCGCCAGCTCCAACGCGAACAGCCAGTTGTGGTTATGCGGCTCCAGCGTGACTTGGTAGTCGTAGGGCTTGCCGCTGGCCTCGTATTGCATTTGCGTGTAACGGCGGACAATGCCCGGGCGCCAGGTGCGGCCATCGAAGTCCCAGAATACCGGCCCGCGCCAATACAACTGCGGTCTGGGCGGCGCGTCCTCCTGGAAGCGGGCGCGAAACGCGATGGCATCGGACTGCGACAGCCGGCTGATTGCACCGGGCGACATCGAGTCGGACAAGCCGGTGACGCCGCTGTAGGCATCCTGCGGCAGACCCCACAGCGGACCCTGCACCCGCGGAAACAGGAAAAACAACATCAGCATCACCGGTCCCGCCTGCGCCAGCAGCACGCCTGCAGTTCTCAGGTTGGCCTGCAGTGCGCGCCCGGGCGCGGCGAAGTTCACCAGGCTGGCGGTGTTGACCAGCGTCGAGACGAGCATCAGTCCCGCGGCGGGCGGCGTCTGCGAATAGAAAAAATTGGTGAGGGCGAGAAAGTAGGAGAGCAGCACCAGCACGATGGCGTCGCGCTGATGGTGCAACTCGAGCAGCTTGAGCGAGAGGAACAGCACCAACAGGGCCACGCCGGAGTCGCGGCCGAAAATGGTGCGGTAGGTCAGAAAAACGCCGAACATGCCGCCGGCGACGAACACGAGCAGCAGCCATTTGCGCGGCAGCGCGCGCTCGCCCCAGGCGAGATAGATGCGCCAGGCGAACAGCATCAGCGCGATCAGGTTCAGCCACCAGGGCAGATGCCGCGTGTGCGGCGCGACCACCAGCGCGAGGCCGGCGAGCAGCCAGAGCAAGTGGCGTAACTGAAGGTTTGGATTAGAGACCATACAGCGCCAGCTCGCGCAGGCAGGCGAGGCGCTGCGGCTCGCCTGTGTCCGGCGCCAGTTCCAGTCCGGGCAGGCGCAGGCCGTAGCGCAATCCATCCTGGTCGGCCGCGAGCACCCAGCGCGTCAGGCGCGACAGCTTGGACTCCAGGCCGAGGCTGGCGGGCAGTTGGTTCCAGTCCAGCCACAATTCGGCGGCGGCGCGGCCGCTGAATACCTTGGTCTGCAGTTGCTGTCCCCGGGCGGCGGCCTTCCAGTGGATATGCCGCGGCGAATCGCTGGCCTGGTACGCTCGCAGCCCGGCGAAGTCGTCGCTGCCGCCGCCGGCGACGCGTTTCTCGCCCGCGTCCCCGGATGGCTCGGGCAGCGGCAGCAGGCCGTCGTCGGGCTTGGGGTAGACGAGGCAGCGCATGTCCGGCTGAATATAGCTCCAGGCGCGCAACAGGCCGACGGGAAAGCGCGTGTCCAGGGTAATGCGTCCCGGCCTAAGCCAGCCGCGCTGTGGCGCCGCAACCGGGACGCTCACCGTGGTGCCGCGCGCGGACGCAATGTCGCATTGCGTCGCCTTGCCCTGGTGCCACAGCGCGATGGCGCAGCGCTCGTAGCCCGAGCGGTTCTCGACGTACAGTTCGAACCAGGCGAGCTCGCCGGCGAACACCGGCTGCGCGCGGCCGGGCGTGATATGCAGATGCACCAGGTTGCGGAATGTGTGCAGGATCGCGACCAGCCCCATGCTCGCGAGCAGGAAGGTGAGGATATAGCCCAGTGAAAGGTTGTAGTTGATCGAGCCGATCAGCATCAAGTTCAGCGCCATGCCGAACGCGAGGCCGGGACGGGTGGGCAGGATGTAGACGCGGTTCTGGCGCAGGAAGATGGTGCCGGGCTCGATCGCGCGCGGACCGAAGAACGCGAGATAGAGCTGCGAGCGGTTCAGGATCTTTTGCAGCATTGCGCCGGCATGCGTTTCGTGGTCGATGCGATTCAAGGAATCGGCACGGCCTCGATCAGCGCGGCGGTGACTTCGGAGGCGCGTTTGCGCGCGCCTTCGTGCGCCGGCGCGAGGCGGTGACCAGCCACCCCGGGCAGGATTGCCTGCACGTCTTCGGGCAGCACCTTGTCGCGGCCTTCGAGCGTGGCCCAGGCCTTGGCCGCATGCAGTACGCCGAGCGCGGCGCGCGGCGACAGGCCGCTCGCGAATTCGGGCGCGCGCCGCGTGTGCTCGACGATGGCCTGGATGTAGTCGAGCAAGGCCGGCGCTGCGTGCGCCTGGTTCGCACTCGCCTGCAGTTGCATCAGTTCGCCCGGCGCGAGACAGGGCTCCAGCGTCGCCACCAGGTTGCGCCGCTCCGTGCCCTGCAACAAGGCGCGCTCGGCGTCGCGATCCGGATAGCCGAGTTCGATGCGCATGAGGAAGCGGTCGAGCTGCGATTCCGGCAGCGGGAACGTGCCCACCTGGTGCGAGGGGTTCTGCGTGGCGATCACGAAAAATGGCTCGGGCAGCGGCCGCGTCTCGCCTTCTGCGGTGACCTGATGCTCTTCCATTGCCTCCAGCAGCGCGCTCTGCGTCTTCGGTGTGGCGCGGTTGACTTCGTCGGCCAGGATCAACTGCGAAAAAATCGGCCCGGGATGGAACTTGAACGCGCCGCTGTCGCGATCGAACACGGATACGCCGATGATGTCCGCGGGCAGCAGGTCGCTGGTGAACGAGATGCGCTGGAACGCCATGCCCAGGAGCTTTGCCAGGGTGTGGGCGAGCGTGGTCTTGCCCACCCCGGGCAGATCCTCGATCAACAGGTGACCGCGCGCCAGGATGCAGGCCACGGCCAGCCGTATCTGCCGCTCCTTGCCGAGTATGACCGTGCCCGCGTTGGCAATGACGCGGTGTATGGACGTGTCGCGTGTGGCGAATTTCGTTTCAGCGCGCAGCAGCAATCGGATTCTCCGTACCGGATTTTCAAGGCATTCGTCATCTTACGTGGATTTCGGCTAATATTCAGCAAATCCAATCCCGGCAAGACGCTGCATGGCCACCGCTTTCATCTCTCACCCGCACTGCCGCAAGCACGACATGGGCGCCTATCACCCGGAGTGCCCGGAGCGGCTGAGCGCGATCGACGACCAGTTGATCGCCTCCGGCATCGGACAGCACCTCACGCATCATCAGGCGCCGCAGGCGACGGTGAGCAGCCTGGCGCGGGTGCATGCGATGGAATACATCAGCCACATCCGCTCCAGCGCGCCGCAAAGCGGCACCGTTCATCTGGACCCGGATACCGCGATGAATCCGCATACCTGGGACGCCGCGCTGCACGCGGCCGGCGCGGCGGTGCTTGCCACCGACCTGGTGCTGAAGCGGCAGGCGGACAGTGCCTTTTGCAGCGTGCGCCCGCCGGGACACCATGCGATGCGCAGCCGCGCCATGGGCTTCTGCCTGTTCAACAACGTCGCCATCGCCGCCAGGCACGCGCTCGAGCAGCATGGCCTCGAGCGCGTCGCCATCGTCGATTTCGACGTGCATCACGGCAACGGCACCGAGGACGTTTTCAGCGGCGACGCGCGTGCACTGATGGTGAGCACGTTCCAGCATCCGTTCTATCCGTACAGCGGCACCGAGAATCCGGCGCCGAACATGGTCAACGTGCCGCTGCCGGCCGGCGCCGGCAGCCAGCCGTTTCGCGACGCGGTGACGCAGCAGTGGCTGCCGGCGCTGGAAGCGTTCAAGCCGCAAATGGTGTTTTTCTCCGCCGGTTTCGATGCCCATATCGAGGACGACATGGCCATGCTGCGGCTGGTGGACGCGGACTACGCCTGGGTCACGCGGGAGATCAAGGCGGTGGCCGATAAATACGCCGAAGGACGGATAGTGTCGGTGCTCGAAGGCGGCTACAACCTGTCCGCGCTCGCGCGCGGCGTGGTCGCGCACATCAAGGTGCTGGGCGGGCTGTAGGAGGCGCGCCGCCGGGGCCGGATCAAGGCTGCGCCAGCCGGCGCAGCGCCGCCGCATCGATGATGCGGATCTGCTCGCGGCCGAGCGCGACCCAGCCGCGGTCCTGGAAATTGGCGAGCAGCCGGCTCACCATTTCGCGCACGCTGCCCAGTTCGTCGGCCAGGCCCTGGTGCGTTGCGCGCACCAGTTCGCCCTTGCCCAGCAGCAGCGCGGCGAGGCGCTGGTCGAGCTTGTGGAAGGTGACGGCCTCGACCAGGATCATCAGGTCTGCCAGGCGCTCCGAAAACAGGCCGAATACATAGTCGCGGAAGGACTTGTGCTCGGCCAGCAGCCGGTGGAACAGCGCCGGGGGCAAGGCGAGCAGGGTCACCGCGGTCTCGGCGATGCCGGTGGCGGAGTAGTCGCTGCCGCCCAGCAGGCAACTGCTGGAGAGCAGGCAGCTTTCCCCCGGAGTGATGCGGTAGAGCTGGACTTCGCGGCCATTGGGCGCGGACTTGACCACGCGCACGCTGCCCTCGAGCAGCATCGGGAAGCCGGTGCAGGGACTCGCCGCCTCGAACAGGACTGTGCCTGCCGGCACCTGCCGGGTCGCGGCGCTGCGCACGATGTCCTCCACCGCCGCGTCGGGCAGCTTCTGGAACACCGGGAACAGTTGCAGCAGCCTGGATCTCATCTCCGCGGTTTTCATGCATGCTCCTGTGCGATCAGTTGCGCCGCCAATTGTGCCAAGGATGCCGCATCCAGCTGCGCCGGCCTGAGCACTTGCGCCTGCGCGAGCTGCTCGAAATTCTTCAGGGTGGCGCGGCGGTACGCAGGGTCGTAATGGTTTTGCAGCAGGTCGGCGACGAGCGCGTCCCATTGCCCGTGTTCCACCTGGCTCATCCAGCGCGCGAGCGTGTCCTTGCTGTGCAGGCTGGTGAGGCAATCAAGCTTCGCTTTCAGATCCTGCGGGTCGCCGAGGAAATGGCCGTATTCGTCGACGAGAAACGCGACGCGTTCGGCCAACTGCGCCTCGATCAGCACGCAGGGGCTGGCGCGCATGCGCCCGAGCAGCGCGTCGGGCACCTGCAACTGGCCGATTTTCTTGCTTTCCGCTTCGACATACACGACCCGGTCCGGATCGAACTTGCGCAAGGCATCCCACACCAGGCTGTCGAACATTTTCTGCGCCGGCTGCGCCTGCTCGGGCAGGTTGCCGAGCACCGAGCCGCGGTGACTGGCCAGGTCCTCCAGGTCGAGCACTTGCGCGCCGGCCGCGGCCAGCGTCTGCAGCAGGCGGCTCTTGGCGCTCCCGGTTGGGCCGCAGACCACGCGGTAGCGGTACTTGTCCGGCAGTACCGCCAATTGCGCCAGGATCTCGCGCCGGTAGGCGCGATAGCCGCCTTCGAGCTGCGCCGCGTGCCAGCCGATTTCGCAGAGGATGTGCGCCATGGCGCCGCTGCGCTTGCCGCCGCGCCAGCAGTACACCAGCGGGCGCCAGGTCCTGCCGTGCGCGGCGAATTTCTCCTCGATATGGCGCGCGATGTTCTTCGCCACCAGCGCCGCGCCGCGCTTTTTCGCGTCGAACGGCGACACCTGCTTGTACAGGGTGCCGATCGCGGCGCGCTCTTCGTTGTCGAGCACCGGGCAGTTGATCGCGCCGGGCACGTGGTCTTCGGCGAATTCCGCCTGCGAGCGCACGTCGATGACCTCGTCAAACCCGGCGAGCTGTGCTACGGTGACGACGTTGGGAAATTTCACGGATTTTCCGAATGGAACGCACCGAATCCGGATGCGGCTCCGCTGCCTTGGGAATTGGTCCCCGAGTTTACACGCAAACACCCCATTCCAACCGAGTACCGCCACCATGAATGCACCAGCCGCCGCGCCCTTTCGCCTCACCCAGTTCTCCCACGGCGGCGGCTGCGGCTGCAAGATCGCGCCCGGGGTGCTGACCGAATTGCTCGCCGCCACGCCGATCCGCAACCTGCCCAAGGATCTGCTGGTGGGCACGGAATCCAGCGACGATGCCGCAGTGTACCGCCTGAACGACAGCCAGGCATTGATCGCGACCACCGATTTTTTCACGCCCATCGTCGACGACCCCTACGACTTCGGCCGTATTGCCGCGACCAACGCGCTCTCGGACATTTACGCCATGGGCGGGCGCCCGTTCATGGCGCTGGCAGTCGTCGGCATGCCGCTCGATAAGCTGCCGCTCGAAGTGATCCAGAAAATCCTCGCCGGCGGCGAGTCGGTGTGCGCCGAGGCCGGCATACCCATCGCCGGCGGACACTCCATCGACGTGCTCGAGCCGATCTACGGCCTGGTCGGGCTGGGCCTGGTGCATCCGGACAAGGTCAAGCGCAACGACCGCGCGCAAGAGGGCGACGTGCTGATCCTGGGCAAGCCGCTGGGCGTGGGCATCCTTTCCGCGGCGCTGAAGAAAGGCGCGCTGTCGCCCGCGGGCTATGCACAGATGATCGCCGCCACGACCAAGCTCAATACGCCGGGCACTGCCCTGGCGGAACTGCCGGGGGTGCACGCGATGACCGACATTACCGGATTCGGCCTGGCCGGGCACCTGCTCGAAATCTGCCGCGGCTCTGGACTCGGCGCGCAAGTGCGCTTCGCCGATCTGCCGCTAATCGAAGAGGCGCTGCACTGGGCGCGCGAGGGCACGGTGACCGGCGCGAGCGCGCGCAACTGGGCGGGCTACGGCAAGGAGATTCGCCTGCCCGAGGGCGCGCCCGAATGGCAGCGCTCGCTCCTCACCGATCCGCAGACCAGCGGCGGACTGCTCGTCGCCTGCGCTGGCGACACCGAGGCCGAGGTGCTGGCGGAATTCGGGAAGCAGGGCTTTGATGCTGCGTGCCGTATCGGCGTCATGGTGGCGGGGCAGGGTATCAGCGTGGAGTGAGCCGCCCCCCAAATGGGCGGGGGGCGTGCCTCGGCGCGTGGGCGCCGGCGGCGCTGTAACTGATGGCGTCGACGCGGCGCGCAATTAACGCGCTCGCGCTTGCCCCCTCTGACACGTTGGCAGCTTTTCCGAATTCAAGTACCGTGCGCTGAGAATCGGCTTAGAGTAGACCGCCCTCGATGCGGGCTCCTCTTGCATGCCGAGCGAAACCTGGAGAATCCTGCGTATGCCGCCAATTGACCCACGTTCCATAGTACTTGTGGGATTCTTGCTGGGCGTCTTTTGTTCGGTCGTATTATTCCAGGTGCGTCGCACCTTTCGGGATACGATTCCCGGCCTGTCCGCATGGGCATGGGGGTGTCTCATGGCAGCAATCGCAGCAGCGCTGTTCGTGGTTCATCCGCATCGCCCATATACGTTCTCCATTCTCCCTGCCAATTCTCTGCTCACGGCAGGTTTGGTGTTAATGTACGCTGGCCTGCGCCAGTTCACCGGACAGTCCGCCAACTACCGGCTGTTGGCTGGCGCATGGCTTGCGCTGGTTTGTCTGGCGGCTGGGCTAATCCACGTTCATCGCTATCCCGCTTTCCCCAGTTTGTTCGCCCTGTTCAATGGAACGGTATTTCTTGCTTCCGGCCTCGCAGCTCTGAAGATCAGGAAGGCCGGTCCGATCGAATGGCTCACCGGCGGAGCGTTTCTGCTCACTGCGTTCGTTTGTTACGCGCGTTCGCTGACGGCAGCATACGGTTTTCACTCCCCGTCCGGTCTATATGATCCTTCCTTGCTGCAAACAATCTATATCGCTTCATATCCACTCGTCGCGCTGACAACCAGTATCGGGTTCATGCTGATGGTCGAGCAGCGAGTGCGCGCCATCGTCGTCGGCATGAATGCAAACCTGGAGTCCGCGGTCGAAAAGCGCACCGCGGAGCTGCGCGCAGAAATCGCCAGGCGCGAGAGGTTGGAACACGAAGTGGCGCAAATCGTCGACAAGGCGCGGCGGCGCATCGGGCAGGAACTGCATGACAATCTCGGCCAGCGCATGGCCGGTCTCAGCCTGCTGGCCGAAGCGCTGGCGGCCAGACTGAAGGCTATCGCCCCCGAGCTCTCCGATCAGGCCAACGCGATCGAGCGCACGGCGAGCGAGGCAGTTCTGGAAACGCGCCGCCTCGCACATGGCCTGATGCCGGTCGTTCCCGGCGCCAAGGACTTGCGTGCCGCATTGGCGGAGTTGGCCGAGAATGTTTCGCTGGACGGCAGGCTGCACTGCAGCTTTTGTTCCGATGCGCCGATCGAGGTAAAAGACGAGTACGCCGCCACGCATCTATTTCGCATCGCGCAGGAAAGCGTCAGCAATCTGATCCGTCACGGGCATTCGACCGAGGCGGCAATTCGCCTGGGGCGCGTAGACGACAAGACCACTCTGAGCATCACGGACAATGGGGTGGGGTTCTCCAGTCGCGAAGGCGAGCAGGCCGGCGGTCACGGGCTGCGCATCATGGCGTACCGGGCCGCGCTTATCGGCTATGATCTGAACATCGAAAGCGTCCCCGGGTCGGGCACGACCATCAAGGTAAGCGAATGCCGAACGCCGGCGCCCGCACCGAAATAAGCATATTGCTGGTTGACGACCATCCGATCGTCCGGCTTGGTGTATGCCAACTGCTGGAGCTGGAGCCGGATCTAAGGGTCAAATGGCAGGCATCGAGCATCGCGGAGGCGCTAGCGCTGTGCGAATCGGCCGAACCCGACATGGCCATCATCGATATTTCGCTGGGAGGGGAAAGCGGCATCGAATTGATCCGGACACTGACACGCCTGCGCCCGGCGATGCAGATTCTCGCGATATCGATGCACGACGAGTCGCTCTACGCCGAACGGGCCCTGCGCGCCGGAGCCCAAGGCTATGTCATGAAACACAGTGCGTCGAAGAACATCGTGGCCGCGCTGCGCCGAATACTCGCAGGCGAAGTCCATGTGAGCGACGCGATTCGCGCGCGCCTGGAGTCACGGGGCAGGGCAGGGGAGCTGGGCCAGGCGCGTTCGGGCCTGAGCCCGCTAAGCGACCGCGAACTGGAGGTGTTCCGCCTGATCGGCCTGGGGTTGAAGAAGAGCGAACTGGCGGCGCGGCTCAAGGTCAGCGTCAATACCATCGAATCCCACCGTACCCGCCTGAAACGGAAGTTGAAGGTCAGCTCATCGGCCGAGCTGGCACGGCTCGCCGTTCTGCATGTCGAAGGCGAGCGCGGCGGCTGAACCGTTGCTCCTCTCCGGGCCATCGAACACCTTTCCAGCGACTGAGGTGTCGCTACATTGAGCGACCCGCCTGAACCAACTGACGGCGGCGGCTTTCAACCAGACTTTTTTGGGCATGACTTTCTACCTATTCAAATCCGAGAACGCTATACCAGGTCGGTCGGTGTTGGAAGCCTGCACGTCTTTCGGCACACTACCGGCCAACGGCGCCGCGCGCGCGGGGAAACTCCGGTCGCCCTACGCGCTCCCTTCGTCTATTATTCATCGTCGTGTTCGGATAACGCTGATAATCAAGTCTTCGCTTAACGCTGATACTTCGCCCCTTACGCATTTACGCGATGGAGTAGAAAATGGAGAAACTTCGCATTGGCTATATCGGCATCGGACTGATGGGTCTGCCGATGACGCGCCGCCTGCTCGAGCGCGGCTACGCGGTCACGGTCTGCGACATCGTCGCGGCACGGACCGACGCGGCGCGCGCGGCAGGTGCAACGGCGGTTGCCACGCCGGCGCAAGCGGTGCGCGACACCGATATCGTGCTGCTCAATTTGCCGACGACCGCAGCGGTCGAGCAGGTGGCGTTTGGCGAGCATGGTGTCGCATCGGCGTTGCGGCCGCCGCAGCTCGTCGTCGATTTCTCGACGATCAAGGTCGACCAGGCACGCGCATTCGCGGCGAAGCTGCGGCAGACGACCGGTTGCGGCTGGATCGACGCGCCGGTGTCCGGAGGACCACCCGCCTGTGCCGCCGGAACGCTGACCGTGATGGCCGGGGGCGATGCGGCCGAGATCGAACGCGTGCGAGCGTTGATGGCAGACATTGCAGGCCAATTTACGGCTATGGGACCGTCAGGCGCCGGGTTGGCCGCCAAGATGATCAACCAGTTGATCGTCGGCTGCTCGTTTGCGGTGCTTGCCGAAGCGGTGGTTCTCGCCGAAGCGGCGGGCATCGACGCGGCGCGCATGCCTGAGTGCCTTGCCGGCGGCTACGCCGACAGCTCGATGTTGCAAAAAGTCTATCCGCGCATCGTCAAGCGCGATTTCGCCCCGCAGGGCTACGCACGGCAGCTCCTCAAGGATCTCGAAATGCTGAACGAGTTTGCCGGTGGCCTGCACTCGCCATTGCCGATGGCAGGCCAGGCGTTGTCGCTCTACCGGATGCTTATCCACCTCGGTTACGCGGAGTTGGACACAGCCGCGCTATTCAAGCTGTACGAACGCGCGCCCGCCTAGACGCCGCGGCGAAGGTTGAGCCTGCAGCGCGTGTCGGCAAGCACCCTGTGACTGTGTTCCAGTGCGTCAGAGCACGCGCCCGCTCGCATCGTCGATCAGGTGCATCTTGCCGATGTCCGCTACCAGCTTCATGCGCTTGCCGGATTGCGCCCCCGCGTCGGGGTTGACGCGGCCGCACAACTCGGTACCCTCGATCTGAAAGAACACCATCGTCTCCATCCCCATCGGTTCGGTCACGTCCAGTTCGACCTCGAACACATGCTGGTTCGGCTCCAGGTGCGGGCGCTGCTCCATGACGTGTTCCGGCCGCAGGCCGAACAGCAGGCGGCCTTTGCCGACATGCGCGCGGTAACGCTGGGTCCTGTCCTGCGGCACCGGAAAGGCGATGTCCTGGCTGAGGCGAATGCGCAGGGCGCCCGCCGCCTCTTCGATCGAGCAGGGCACGAAGTTCATCGCCGGCGAGCCGATGAAGCCGGCGACGAATTTCGTCGCCGGAAAATGATAGAGATCATTCGGCGTGCCTACCTGCTCGATCAGGCCGCCGTTCATGACGACCACGCGATCGGCAAGCGTCATCGCCTCGATCTGGTCGTGCGTCACATAGACGGTGGTGGTCCGGACTTTCTGATGCACCTTCTTGATCTCGGTGCGCATCTGCACCCGCAGTTTGGCGTCCAGGTTCGACAGCGGTTCGTCGAACAGGAACACCTTCGGGTCGCGCACGATCGCGCGGCCCATGGCGACGCGCTGGCGCTGCCCGCCCGAGAGCTGTTTCGGCTTGCGCTGCAGCAGCTCGCTGATGTCGAGTATGCGTGCGGCGTTCTCGACGCGCCGCGCGATCTCGTCCTTGGCCGCCTTCTTCAGGCGCAGGCCGAAGGACATGTTCTCGTAC